>NZ_VDDD01000252.1 GCF_006151785.1 Paracoccus marcusii | reverse complement strand
GCGACAACGCGACGTTGGCGCGCCGCGCCGCCCGGCTGCGCCTGCCGCCGGGCCGCAACCCGGCACAGGCCCGGGCAGAGATCGCCCGCCTGCTGCCCGGATCGACCGCGGCGCTGAATTCGCTCTATCGCCCCGACGACCTGACCTGCGACGGCGCGGACTGCGCGGCCCAGCAGATGATCGGCTGGCGCCCTGCCGATCTGCAGGCCCGGCCGCGGATCGGCATGATCGACACGGGTGTCAATCCCGACCATCCCGCGTTGCGCGGCCAGTCGCTGCGCGTGAACCAGGTCGACCTGGACGGGCGGAACGCGGCGGGGCGCCGGCATGGCACTGCCGTCGCGGCCCTTCTGATCGGCAATGCGCAGGGTCGCGCCCCCGGCCTGCTGCCGCGTGCCGACCTGATCGCGGTCGAGGCGTTCCACAGCCGCGCCGATGGGGCGGCGGCGGATGCGTTCTCGTTGCTGAACGCGCTGGACGTGCTGATCCAGGCGCGGGTGCAGGTCATCAACATGTCCTTTTCCGGCCCCGCGAACCCCGTGCTGCGCCAGGTCGTGGTCGAGGCGCGCGATGCGGGCATCGGCCTTGTCGCGGCCGCGGGGAACGGCGGGCCGGGCGCCGCCCCCGCCTTTCCCGCCGCCTGGCCCGAGGTGATCGCCGTCACCGCCGTCGATGCCGACCGTGCCCCCTATCGCCAGGCGGCGCGGGGTCCGCATGTCGCGCTGGCCGCGCCGGGGGTGAACCTGTGGACCGCCGCCTCGATCGAGGGGGGGCGGCTGCGGTCGGGGACCTCGTATGCCGCGCCCTTCGTGTCGGCGGCACTGGCGCTTGGCATGGCGCGCGACGGGCTGAGCGCGACGGATGCGCGCGACCGGTTGTTCCGCTGCGCTGCCGATCTGGGCGCACCGGGCCGCGACCCGGTGTTCGGCCACGGCATGGTCGCGTCGCCGTCGGCCTGCCCCGAGGCAGGATCGCAGATTCTTTCCGTCAGCGGGGAATAAGCCGCCCCGCCGGCCCGTTGCATCCATGAACCGGACAGGACCGGTTCCGGCAACACAAAGGAAGAAGCCCATGTCCGATACGTCCGATATCCGCCTCTCGCGTCGCGGCCTTCTGGCCAAGCTGGGCCTGGCCGCAGGGGCCGCCGGCGTGATCTATGCCGCCCCCACCCTGGTCGGGTTCGGGGCGGCCCATGCCAGCGGCGCCAGCGGTCGCAGCGGCCGGGGTGGCAGCGGTCGCGGCAACAGCGGCCGGGGTGGCAGTGGTCGGGGCGGCAGCGGTCGCGGAGG
>NZ_VDDD01000251.1 GCF_006151785.1 Paracoccus marcusii | reverse complement strand
CGCGGTCTCCAAGACCCACCCCGACATCCGCATTGCCCTTATGTCCGGCTACAATCAAGAAAAGCTGTCTGCCAACGAAGGTTTGGCTGACATCGTCTTCTTGGCAAAGCCTGTCAGTCGAGCACAACTCGAGACCTTCATCTCTCCGACGCGGACGTCTATCCCCTAGCGCATGATGTGCACTTGGAACTGCACCAAACTGCCTTCGGTCCAATTAAGATAGTTTTGGAGACCTGAACATCCGGGTTGGTCGGGTTTTTGCGCTAGCAAGTACGTGCGAAGCTGAGCATGTGACCTATCGGGCCCCCTTGGAGGTTATCAGTGCAGGCACAGTCCTGGCGATGATGCGGAGGTCACTCAGCAAGGTCCACTGCACCACGTAATGGCGGTCCATACGGACACGCTCTGCATAAGTCGTATTGCTTCGTCCACTGACCTGCCACAGTCCCGTCAGACCTGGACGGGTCGCCAGGTAGTAACGAGCTGTGCTACCATAATGAGCCAACTCGTCGCGCACGATCGGACGCGGACCGACCAGGCTCATCTCACCCTTCAGAACGTTCAGAAGCTGGGGGAGTTCGTCCAGGCTCAATTTCCGCAGCATCTGCCCAATGGGCGTGACACGTGGATCGTTCGTGAGCTTGCGTTGCTCTCTCCACATGACCGCATCTTCAGGATTTTCTTTCAGATGCTGTTCCAGAACCTCATCGCCATTGACGACCATGGTCCGAAACTTCCAGCAGTTGAACTCACGACCGTCAAAGCCAATGCGGCGGTGACCGTAAAGCATCGGCCCCTTATCACGCTGCTTAATGAGCAGCGCTAGTCCAAGCATCAGCAGGCCCAGAAACGGCAGAACGAGCAAAATCAACGCAATATCGAGGGTGCGCTTGCTCGCGCCACCCAGAGGTAGGGGTTCCTTTGCGGATCTGGATCGACTCGATGTATCGCCATCAAGCGTCAATGCACCGATGAGCGGCCGACTGTCCTTACCAGCTGAACATTCGATGGAAGATCTCTCTGAGCTGGACACGGCTCACCCCTTACGCACAAAAACGAACAATCCATTACCAATTGAATAAAATTGTCTACGTTTCAACCGAACTGGCCACGGTCTTACCCGTAAAAAGTGACAGTTGGTTAACGCCGGGCAGTCGTGGTCAGATTTTGGGATCCCACAAGGCGCGACCGCCAGTGTGCAGAAGACGCCATGGCCGTGAGACGCGCCAGCTCATGGCGCAGGGTCCCCAGATGACCGAGATCATGAGAGAGGCTCCGCGTGGCGGCCTCC
>NZ_VDDD01000250.1 GCF_006151785.1 Paracoccus marcusii | reverse complement strand
GCCGTTCACGGTTTTGCCTCGAACGACCGCTTTTTCCGTTTCTCAGGCCAAAGCCGTTGCTTCGATCTCGAAGAGAAGTCCGGGAATCGCGAGGCGTGTCACCCCCAATAGCGTCATCGGCGGGGCCACTTGATGCGGGCCAAATCGCATGCCCATCAAGTCGAAATTCTTCAGCGCTTCATCGACATCGGTTGCGAAAACACCGAGCTTCACGACATTGCTCAGGTTCATGCCTGCGTGCTTCAGAACGGCCTCGAGGTTGTCGAGCGCCGCGCCGATCTGACCGCGCATATCACCAGGATGCAGCGGGTTGCCTTCGCGGTCGACGCCGGTTTGGCCCGCGCAGATCAACTGACGGGTAGCTCCGTCGATGATTTCGGCCTGATTGTAGCCCAGCTTGATCGACCAATCCCAAGGATTCACAGCTTTCCGTTCCATGTTGCAAGTCTCCTGTTTTGCTTTGCTGGAAACCGTGTAGATTGAAACAGTGCCAAAATCTGTCACCTTTTATGCTAAGGTGAGGCTATGGATATTCGCATCAGACAAGACGCCATCGTGCGTATGCTCCGCCGCAACGGGACATCCACGATCAAAACGTTGGCCGAAGAGGTCGGCACCTCCCGCCGCACCGTGTTGCGTGACATCATCGCGCTCCGGAATCAGGGCTATGTGATCCATTCCGATGTCGGTCGTGGCGGCGGGCTTCAGCTTGATCCGCAGTCCGTCCAGACGAATGCGCGGCTATCGGTGCCCGAGGTCTTCGCCCTTCTGATCAGCGTCGCCGCCATGCGCGCGGCTGGAAACCTGCCGTTCTCGGAACTTGCGGATGCTGGACTGGCCAAGATCGAAAAGTCGCTGCCCGGCGACAAGGTGAAAGATCTGCGCGCCTTTCTGGACTGTCTGCACATCGGTAAGCTTTCACCGCTCCAGAACCTGTCGGACATGGGCAAGATGGACCGAGACCTGCTACCGGCGTTCGAGAAAGCATTTCTTCAACGCGAACTCATCCGCTTTGACTATCGCGATGCGAAGGGTCAGCTTACACGGCGCGAAGTCGAACCGCAGGCCATGCTCATCCTGCCGCCGCTTTGGTATCTTGTGGGATGGGACCCCGGGCGCGAGGACTTCCGTCATTTCAGGATGGACCGGATCGGCAAGCCAGAGGCTGTAGCGGGAACAAGGTTTCGTCGCCGCCACGTTCCGTTTGAAGATGATGTCTGTCCATACAGCGAATTGCAGAAGCGCTCTTGATAGCGGTCATCGAGGCACTGGGCAGCATCGGTCAAATTGGGCTC
>NZ_VDDD01000249.1 GCF_006151785.1 Paracoccus marcusii | reverse complement strand
GACGCCGGCGGCCTGCCGTGCCCCGCCCCCGCCGCGCGCGGCCCCGTCCCGACGTGACCATCTGCGGCGCGGGGTTTGCCGGCGCGGTCATGGCGCGCCAACTGGCCGAACAGTCGGGCAAGCGGGTGCTGGTCGTCGACCGGCGCGACCATATCGGCGGCAACGCCTTTGACGAACGCAATGCCGACGGCCTGCTGATCCACCGCTATGGCCCGCACATCTTTCACACCAACGCCAGCGAGGTCGTCGACTTCCTGTCGCGCTTCACCGAATGGCGGCCCTATGCGCACCGCGTGTTGGCCGATCTGGGCGATCGCCGGGTGCCGATGCCGATCAACCGCACGACGCTGAACATGCTCTATGATGCCGGGCTGACCGGCGACGCGGATACCGCCGCCTTCCTGGCGGCGCGCGCCCGGCCCGTGGACCCGATCCGCACCGCGCGCGATGTCGTCGTCTCGGCCGTGGGGGACGATCTGTATCGGCGGTTCTTCGAGGGTTACACCCGCAAGCAATGGGGGCTGGATCCGTCCCAGCTGGACCCCTCGGTCACGGCGCGGGTGCCGACGCGCACCGATACCGACGATCGCTATTTCACCGACCGGTTCCAGGCGATACCGCGCGATGGCTATACCGCAATGTTCGCGCGCATGCTGGACCATCCGGGGATCGACGTGCGCACGGGCACCGATTTCCATGACATCGACCCGGCCGATCGCGGCGCGCTGACCGTCTATACCGGGCCGATCGATGCCTATTTCGGCCACCGCTTCGGCGCGCTGCCCTATCGCAGCCTGACCTTCGCGCACGAGACCCTGCCCCAGCGCCAGTTCCAGCCGGTGGGCGTCGTGAACTATCCCGACCCGGACGTGCCCTTCACGCGGATCACCGAATACAAGCACCTGACCGGGCAGGACCACCCGATGACGGCGATCACCCGCGAATATCCGTCGGACCGGGGCGATCCCTATTATCCCATCCCCTGCCCGAAGAACCAGGCACTGTTCCGCCGTTATCAGGCGCTGGCCGGTGCGGAACCGAACGTGATCTTTGCCGGGCGTCTTGGCAGCTACCGCTATTACAACATGGACCAGGTGGTGGCCCAGGCCCTGGCGCTGCACCGGCGCATGATGGCGGTCCCCGCGCATGCCTGACCGGTTGCTGCTGGCCACCGACAGCGCCGAGCCGTCGGGCGTGGGCGCGCATATGGTCGCCCTGGCCGCCGCGCTGGCGGAGCGGGGCCTGCGCCCGGAAACGCTGTGGCCCGACCATCCGGCGGGCCGCGCCCTGGCTGCGCAG
>NZ_VDDD01000248.1 GCF_006151785.1 Paracoccus marcusii | reverse complement strand
CTCGCCCCCCGTCGGCACCTGGGCCAGGGCGGCCGCCGCCTGCTGCAGGGTGGCGCCCGCAGGGGGCGTCGCCCGGCCGGCCAGGAACCCACCCAGGCCCACTGCCAGGACCAGCGACGCGGCCATTGCCCAGGCCGCCATCGGCCGCGCAGACAACCTGCGCCTGAATGGCACGACGACCGGATCGGAAGCAGGCGTGCCCGCCATGACGGTTGCGATCAGCCGGTCGGGCACCGGTTCCGGAGGATAGGCCGCCTGCAGGCCATGACGGGTATCGACGAACAGCGCGAAGCGGTCAGCCAAGGCGGGGTCGGTCTCGATCCGCTGCCACAGGCGTTCGGCGGTGGTCTCGTCAAGTTCGCCATCCGCCAGGGCCATCAGCATCTCGTCGCTCTCGTCGTTGGGATCAATCGGGGGGTCGATACGGGTCATCGGATCATGCCTTTGCGGATTGCTTCAGCCCAGCCTGGCCGACAGCAGGGCGGGATCGTCCTGCAGCGCCTGCGCCAGGGCCGCGCGGGCGCGGCCGAGGCGGCTCATCACCGTGCCCAAAGGCACGTCCAGCGCCAGCGCGGCCTCGCGATAGCGCATGCCCTCGACGCAGACCAGCATCAGCACGACGCGCTGATCCTCGGGCAGGCGGCTCATGGCGCGACGCACATCGGCCAGATGCAGGCGGGTCTCGGTCACCTCGCGGCCGTCCTGGCCCACAAGAGGCATGGCGTCGTCATCGTCCAGGCTGTCGGTGTCCCGCCGGGCGCGTACATGGTCGATGAAGCTGTTGCGCAGGATGCGGAACAGCCAGCTGTCCATCCGCGTCCCCGGCACGAAGGCGTCCAGGTTTCGCAGCGCCTTCTCGACGGTGATCTGCACCAGGTCGTCGGCCAGCGCGTGCTGGCCCGACAGGCCGCGGGCAAAGGACCGCAGGCGGGGCAGCAGCGCGATCATCTGGGCGCGCAGGTCATCGGTCACGGACAGGGTCCCCCCTTGCGGTCTTGGTTGACCTTGAAACGTGGCCCCTCCGCTTTTATTCCATCGCACGCGAAAGAAAAGTGCGCGCAGCGGGCCGATGGGAATAGACTGGTTCCGCCGACCGTTTCCATGACCCGACCCGATCGCATCAAGGACCCGCCGATGACCCAGGACGCCCCGACCACCCGCCGCGCGCTGCTGACCCGGATGGGACTGGCGGCCGGGCTGGCCTATGCGACTCCGACGCTGATCGGGACCGGCACGGCCCGCGCGTCCGATGCCAGCGCGCCGTCGGGGCGGGCATCGGTGTCGCGCCCGGTGCGCCAGCGACGG
>NZ_VDDD01000247.1 GCF_006151785.1 Paracoccus marcusii | reverse complement strand
AAGAAGGGTCGGCTCTGGCTGAACGACGGGTCATGCATCCGTCTGCGGCCAGAGCGTTCGAACCATGTCTGGTCCTACGACTTCGTCGAAGCCCGGACCCACGATGGAAGGAAGTTCCGCATGCTCAATCTCATCGACGAGTTCAGCCGGGAGTGCCTGGCAATCCGGGTCGACCGGAGGCTCCGATCGACCGACGTCATCGACGTCTTGTCCGATCTCTTCATCCTGCACGGTGTGCCGGATCATATACGGTCCGACAATGGCCCGGAGTTCATCGCCAAGGCGGTGCGGGAATGGATCGTCGCCGTCGGCGCGAAGACCGCCTACATCGAGCCGGGGTCCCCCTGGGAGAACGGTTACTGTGAGAGCTTCAATTCCAAGCTCCGCGACGAGCTGCTGAACGGGGAGATCTTCTACAGCCTCGCTGAGGCGAAGATTATCATCGAGAGCTGGCGCCGCCATTACAACACCAAGCGCCCGCACTCATCACTGGGGTATCGCCCGCCAGCTCCCGAGGCCATCCAGTGGCCGGCTTCGCCATCCGGAGCCGCTTCGCCGGCCACCCCAGCTGTAGCGCCAAGACCCGTAATGCACTAAGACTGAAACCGGACCACCCGATAGGGGCAGGCCACTATCCTCAAAGGGCTACGTGTCGGGTGACGGCCAGAATGTTGCGTCTGGCATGACCATCAGTCCCAGCCATCAACTATTGCCCTCCAGTGGCGGAGCAGATCAGCTGCACCGTAATCGCCATGCCGTTGGCGCTCCGTGGCAGCAGCTGAGATCATCGTCGCCACACCACTGCGATCCATCGCTTCCGGAAAGGCGAGCGTTGCGCGCAGAATGTTCAGCAGGATCCGCTCGGCCATCGCACGTTGTTCGATCTCGTCCAGGAGGTCATCGCTCATATGCCTGGTCATATCGGACCTCATTCTACCCTAGCGTATCACGCCAAAATGTCTGCACTTGATGCAACTCACATAGTGAGGGTCAAAACACAACCGTGACGCGATCGTTATCTATCTCAAAGTTGATGAGCGCTTACCGGCTGAGCCCCTGCCCTATTCGCCAACATCATCGATTACCGCCCCGGAGCCCATAATCCGATACGGCGCCAGGGCCGCTAATCGCCCGTGATCTCGCGAGCATTGGGCATCTCTGGTCTGCTCATGCTGGCCCAAGCGTTCGCCCGCAGCTTACTACGTCGCAGATGGCACCGGGCTTGCCCTTGCAGCCGTGACAGTTGCCGCATCCGTCGCGTCATATCGAACCGGACCTTAACTTCAAATTAACCAATATGGCTTTGTTGCACAAAGCCTCTGATGTCCGAGGTTCCCCTTTCCCCGGACGGATTTATCCCGCGGTTTCTGT
>NZ_VDDD01000246.1 GCF_006151785.1 Paracoccus marcusii | reverse complement strand
TGCTCATGCAGATCGTCTAACCGCATGGATTCCCGATGTGAATCCTTCACCGACTGAGTTCTGCAACAACGCCGACACAACCTGCCATTTTTATACGGACACTTCCAAACTGCCGTACAAGCCCCACTTGGGAAATTACATAAGCGAACGTAAACACTGTTACCATGACAATAAGCAGACTTGTATATTGGTTAGGGGTACTGAAGTCTTTGCGGCTAAAAATAGTGTCGTTCCCAACCGTGACAGCCAGAAAGTCATTCACGAACCAGCTTATGATATCACTACTGTCTGTAACCAAGTAAACAGACTGAAGCTTCATGCAGATTGCAATCAAGATACCTGAGATAGCGCACCTAAAGACTCCTCTAGAAAGTTTTGCGCTGACCCCCAGGATAGCATCTGACAGGTTGTCATCATCAACCCTCTCTGACTGGCGTTTAATATCCCTATAGTCATATGCCAACGTGTAAAGGAGAATGAGTCCCACGAAGAAAAGATAGAAGCAGAGACACATATACAGGTAAGCAATTCCGGTAAAGAATGCCTGGGCCATTACGGACGTCAGCTCCGGGCGTATGATGCCAATTGACCCCCAATCAATCGCATAATCGCGACTACCATCAATAAGGGGCAACAAGCGAACACTGACCCACTGGAAAAGACCCGCAAATCCTATGCAGACGAGAAACACTGACCAGTAGGTAAGCGGCGAAGCCTCAACCTTTTTCAACCATCCATTATTGCCATCTGTACTACCGCTTGCTGCAACAAGCAGGTCTCGTCCCTCATTTTTCCAGAAGGCTATGACCTCATGGCAAAAGCCGAGAAAGAGAGGCAGGAAGACCATGAAAAGAAGAGTCCAGTTTGGAGCCCAAAAAAAGCCTACTTGCTTCAATGGTCCATTGTTATCCGCGTAGGTAATACTATGGACACCCAGGAAGACAGACATAAACCCAAGCACCGCCGCGCCGGCAAAGACTGATACCGGCAGGTCTAGGAACGATCCCCCACCAAAGATTGCCTCTGATGTTCGGGCCAGACTGAAGCGTCTTTTGGACTGAGTATCATCAGGAAGATCGTCGTCGGCATCAATCACGATCCCGTCGCCAACTTCGACTGCTATTTCTTCTAGGTTGCTTGCCTCAGAGGCGCTCCTGACCAAAGACTTCTGCCGCTCACGTCTCCGGGCAACCAGCTGCCTTTGCGATGCACTCAATTCAGCTTGCCAGGCGCTTGTCGCCTTGGGGTCGTCGCAGCCAAAGATCCGCGCAAGCCATCGAATGCTCTCTGGACTGATGCCTTTGTCGTTGTCTTGTGACGTTGCCCCCGACTTTTATCCAGCGTGAGCGAGACTCCGAGTTTGAGTTTTGCCGTTTTGGACGGGTTG
>NZ_VDDD01000245.1 GCF_006151785.1 Paracoccus marcusii | reverse complement strand
AACGGCGGCGGCAATGGGAACGGCGGCGGCAATGGGAACGGTGGCGGCAACGGGAACGGCGGCGGTCGGGACTGAGCAGTGGGCAGGCCGTGTCTGAGGACTGCGGGCAGCCAGCGACAAACTGTTCGTCACGACAAAGTTGGTGCAGCCAACAGAGTAATCGCTGCATCTGTCAACGTAGAAGACCCGGCACGTCTTGAGTGCCGGGATATTGTTTCAGGGGCTTACAGAACCCCTCGCGCAACACGGATCATCTGAAGAAGCTCGTAATTGGGATCATTCAGCCTAACGAGTTGCCCGTTCACGACAGCATAGTTCTCATCGTTTCCCAATCGTGGCAGGCGATAAAGGCTGATCAATTCATCCTGTGTCAAAGCAGCGGTCGGGGCGATTGGCGTTCCGGCCGTGAGATCTGGAACCTCTGCCATCTGATTGACCAGAAGCAAGGACCTGTAATCCTCATTGTCAAGCAGAACAGGCAATCCGTCGATCAACGCATACCGCTGGCCTTCTGGTGCAGGATCAAGATCGAAAAGCGTTGCGATCTGATCCGACTGCAACAGCATCGACTCTGGATCCGGATCGACCAGAGCTTGGGAGCTGAGCCATTCGTCGCGGCGTTCGACCCAGATCGTGTCGTACCTATCCTGATCATAGGACACCCATTCATCATAGGTGACACCATTTTTCGCCAAGCCTGGTGGAACGCAGGGGGGATCCTTCTTGGCAAGGCCGGGCGGGCAATTGAGATAGGTGATCAACTCGTCGCCGGGAACATTCGCCACAAGCAGCTGGGGAGTCAAAAAAGCCAGCGCGGTCGCGGCCAGCACGCGCCTCATGTCACGATCTGTGGGCGCTGCCGTCGATAAGAGGCGATTTAGAACCTCTTCACGCTCTGCCGTCGTGAAGCGTTGCGGGCCTGGGGCACCATTGCCGTTTTTTCCGCGGGCACGCTCGGCGCTTCTGTTTCCTCTGGCAGCGTGATCATTTCCGTTGCCCCTGTGGGCGTTCCCATTGCCGGGATTATCATTGCCGGCACTGCCCCGACCCCTTTTGGGCGGCTTGTCCTTGTTCTTGCCGCTGTTGCCTTGGGCCAGCCAGATGTGCTCGCTTGGCGCGCCTCCGGCGTGCGCCCTGTTGCCCTCTCCATGGATCGGGGTAGCGAACGAGGATGTCGACGATAAGGCGAACGCCATGGCGGCATTTATGAAGAACCTGGTCATGGCGGACACCTCTTGTTCGACAATGAACTAACTATATGGCGACGTGATCTTTCGGATTTGGCTTCCAGCCGAAAATGGATTCGCCGGGCACCACGTGACCTGCCACGGGTCTTTCATCCAGCCGCGACCGGAGTCCAAGGGTTGTTTACGCCGATTGGCGCAGGTT
>NZ_VDDD01000244.1 GCF_006151785.1 Paracoccus marcusii | reverse complement strand
GTGCCCGAAGGTCTTCCTTTCGGCCGTCGCCCTAGCCGCCCTCGTCATCTACTGGTTATGAATCCTGACCCTAAAGATCGCAAACTGTCGCTAATATAACCAGTAACTGCTTCGATTGACGTCTTCGCATCCAACACTTGATCTAATTCATCACGATCCGTTTTAGCGTGCTCCGTGAGGTAATCATCGAGTCTCGCTTGAGTTATGTTGGACTCAATGTTCCTCCATTCATCAGCAGACGCAAAAAGATGATTTTCGTTCTTTTTTGTGATTGCCCGCATTACTGAGTAATATGCGCCATTAGACATAACGCAATCCTCAAATGCAATTGCATGCAAACCTTTTTCACCTGCAAACTTTTGAAGTTCTTCAGTGCTAAATGATCCCTTAGAAACGGGAACCCCTCCTTCACTTATTGGACCAATGTCCCACAAATTTGTGCCGCTTTTCCAAGCACGTATACCTCCTGTAAAGTGAATGATTAGACTTGCGCCATCGGACGCAGCACTCAACTCAACAACCGTTTCCATAGACAACTACAATCCTAAGTTCCCTCGTTTCATCGGTAATTTAGATCCTTCCAAGAGGTATCGGTCAACAATGCGATCAGAACCGGCACCGGCACCGGCACCGTGAAACAAGGCGGCGAACTCTCCATCTATAATCGATAAGATCGCCCGCCGACCTGAGACTTTACCAAGTCTTGTGTTACGTTCTCCTTCTGTTCTAGTTGAACAGAAGGAGACAGCCATGCCCCGCCATCGCATCCACGAGCCGATCTTCCCGGAGAACCGGGCCCTTTACATCATCTGGTGCGAGGAGTGGCAGGGTGATCGGTATTCCCTGGCGGCCGGGCACCTGAGCGCCATGCTTGCGGCATGGGACGCGGTGGCCGATTACTCGCCGCGGGATAGGCTCCTCCTTCAGTTCGGCAGCCGGGTTCTCCGCATGCGAGAACCTGAATGAGCGCGCACTGGACCCGCAAGATCGCCTTCGAGACCGATGCTAATAATTGGGTCATTCTGCGGGATGGCTTGGTAGTCGGCCGTGTCATGCGCGACAACCAGCAGAGCAGCCGCCTCGGTCGCGATCAGTGGGCATGGTCGGTCATCACCATGCCGTTGAAGAACGGCTATTCAGATTCGATGCCTGAGGCGCTGGATGAGGTTCGGGCGCGGGCGTCTGACAAGTGGGGTCATAAGCCTCATGGCTGGCCGGACGACCGCAAGTGAGGGGGCAGGGGGCATCGCAACATTCACGCCCTGTTCCGGATACGTCCGCCTAATCTCTCAACATCATTTGGAGCGAACACAACATCTTGTGTTCGGATTCAAAATCCGTTTCAGCAATGAGTGCCGGTTCGAGTCCGGCCGCCCCTACCACGCCCTTTC
>NZ_VDDD01000243.1 GCF_006151785.1 Paracoccus marcusii | reverse complement strand
GTCGCGCGCGCGGCCCGGCCTGCGCCTGGTGCGCCTGTCGGCCCAGGGACCGGACGATCCGGGCGACGACCCGGCGCTGGTGTCGCAGGTGCTGGACCGGGCACGGCCGCGTGCCGTCCTGCTCTTGGGCACCGACCTGCCGCCGGCGCTGATCGCGGCCGCCGTCGCGCGCCAGATCCCGGTCATCCTGGCCGAATTCCGGCTGACCGGCAACGATCTGGGCTGGGGCCTGCATGCCCGGATGCGTCGCCAGTTGCTGTCGCAGATGCGGGCGGTGATGGTCTGCGACGCGACCAGCCTCGATCTGGCCCGGCGCATGGGCCTGGGCGCGGGCGATCTGGCGATGACCGGCCCCGTATCCGAGATCCGCGAGCCGCTGCGCTGTTCGGAAACCGAACGGGCATCGATGGCCCAGCAGATGAACGGCCGCCACGCCTGGTTCGCGGCCAGCCTGCCCCCGGCCGAGGAACAGGCCATCCTATCCGCCCATCAGGCCGCCTTGCGCCGGTCGCACCGGGCCTTGCTGATCATCGCGCCCGATGATCCAAGGCGCATCGACGGCCTGGCCCGCGACATCGAGGCCTGCGGCCTGACCGTCGCCCGCCGCAGCGAGGACGAGGATTTTGGCGACGAGATCCAGGTCCTGCTGACCGACGGCCCGACCGAGATGGGCCTGTGGTACCGGCTGGCGCCCGTCAGCTTCATGGGCGGCACCCTGTCGGGCGACGCCGACGCGATGCGCCACCCCTTCGAACCCGCAGCCTTGGGATCGGCCATCGTGCACGGGCCGCAGGACGGACCGCATGCGACCGAATGGCAGCAGCTGACCGGCGCCCATGCGGTGCGTCAGGTCCGCACCGCGGACGACCTTGCCCAGGCCGTCACCGAACTGACCCAGCCGGAAACCATCGCCACGCTGGCCAGCAATGCCTGGATGGTCAGCACCGGCGGCGCCGATGTCGCGATCCGCATCGCCGACCGGGTGATCGCCGCCCTTGACCCTGTCGAAAGCCCCGCCCCATGACGATGACCCGCGCCCCCGGCTTCTGGTTCCGCACCCCACCCACCGCCACGGCCCGCCTGCTGGCGCCCCTGGGGGCGGCCTATGCCCGCGCCACGGCCCGCCGCCTGGCGCAGGGTGTGCGGGCGCGGGTCGGCGTGCCGGTCATCTGCGTGGGCAACCTGAACGCGGGCGGGACCGGCAAGACGCCCACGGTGATCCACCTGCAGATGGCGCTGGCCGCGCGCGGGGTGGCGGCGCATGTCGTCTCCAAGGGCTATGGCGGGTCGGCCACGGGGCCGCTGCGCGTGGACGAACGGCGCCACGACGCGGCCCTGACCGGGGACGAGCCGCTGCTGATGGCGGCGTTCGGCCCGGTCTGGGTCGCGGGCGACCGCGTGGCGGGGGC
>NZ_VDDD01000023.1 GCF_006151785.1 Paracoccus marcusii | reverse complement strand
CGCGCCTCGGGGACCAGCGCCAGGGGCGGCAGGGCGTCCAGCATGCCGCCGGTGATGCCGCCCGCCGCCGCCGCGACCAGCGCGTCCAGGTCGGTGTCGCCGGGCAGGGGCGCGCCCCAGTAATGGCAGCAGGCCATGCCGTCGTCGCTGCCCAGGACCATGGTCTGGGCGGGCGTGTCGATGCGCCACAGCCTCATTTCACCGCGCCCAGGGTCAGTCCGGCGATGAAATGCCGCTGCATCAGGAAGAACATCAGCACGGGCGGCAGGGCGGCCAGGATCGAGCCTGCGCTGACCAGGTGCCATGCGGCGATCCACTGGCCGTTCAGGCTGTTCAGCCCCGCCGTCACCGGCTGCGTGTCCGCACCCGTGGTCAGCACCATCGCCCAGAAATAGTCGTTCCAGATGAAGGTGAAGACCAGCACCGAAAGGGCCGCGATGGCGGGCCGGACCAGCGGCAGGACGATATGCCAGAAGATCTGCCATTCGGTGACGCCTTCGACACGGGCGGCCTCGATCAGTTCGCGCGGCAGCGCCTTGATGAAGTTGCGCATGAACAGCGTGCAGAACCCTGTCTGAAACGCGATGTGGAACAGCGCCAGGCCGGTGATGGTGTTGTACAGTCCCATGTCCACCGTCAGGTCGCGCACCGGCACCATCAGGATCTGGAACGGCACGAAATTGCCCGCGACGAACATGAAGAACACCACCAGCGACAGGCGGAACTTGTAGACCGCCAGCGCGAAGCCGGTCAGGCAGGACAGCCCCACCGCGCCGATCATCACCGGAATGGTGATGCGGAAGCTGTTCCACAGGTACTGCGCCAGGGGCGAGTTGCGGAACACGTCGGCATAGTTCTCCCACGCGAAACGCGAGGGGATGCCGAAGTAGTTGCCCGCGGCCAGGTCGCCCGACGGGCGGACCGAGGTCATCGCGACCCCCAAGAGGGGCAGCAGCCACAGGACCAGCATGATCGGCAGCACGATCTTATAGGTGCGCTGTGCCGCGGGGGACATCGACTGGATGGGACGGGGAAACATGGGTCAGACCCCTTTCTCGTCGCGCCACATCTTCCAGATGAAGCCCGAGATGAAGATCATCATGATCGCGAACAGGACGACCGCGATGGCCGCGCCGTAGCCCATGCGATAGCCGTATTCCGACAGCGCCTGTTCGTACATATAATAGGACAGCACGCGCGACGACCCGAAGGGTCCGCCCGAGGTCATGATGCTGACCAGATCGAAGCTGCGCAGCGCACCGATGACGGTCACGACCACGGCGATGAAGGTCGCCGGGCGCAGTTGCGGCAGCACGACATGCCACAGCATTCGCCAGCCCTTGGCGCCGTCCAGGCGCGCGGCCTCGATCTGGTCGGGGGCGACGGCGTTCAGGCCGGTCAGGTACAGGATCATGCAATAGGCGATCTGCGGCCACAGGCCCGCCGCGATGATGCCATAGGTGACGAAGCGTTCGTCGGCCAGGATCGCGACACCCGTGCCCGTGGCCCATTCGATCAGCGCATAGAGCAGCCCGAAGCCCGGCGCATAGAACCACGAAAAGATCAGTCCCACGACCACCTGGCTGATGACGAAGGGAAAGAAGAACAGCGACTTGTAGATGCGGATGCCGCGGATCGTCTGGTTCAGGAACAGCGCGATCATCAGCCCCAGGGGCACCGCCAGCAGATACAGCGCCAGCCAGATCACGTTGTTCTTCAAGCTGGTATAAAAGGCCTCGTCCCACCACAGCTCGTCGTAATTGGCCAGGCCGACCCAGGTCATCGGGCCCAGCCCGTCCCAATCGTGGAAGCTGACCCAGACCGACTGGAAGATCGGGATGATCACGTAGACCGAAAACATCAGCAGGCCCGGCGCCAGGAACAGCCAGGGCGTCAGCTGACGCCGGGACCGGCGGCGCGGCGGGGGGGTGTCGGGCAGGGCGGTCATGGTGCCACCTTCATCTTGCGGGGAAACGCGCGGGCAGGGGCGTCCCTGCCCGCGACGGGATCACTGGGCGTAGACGCGCTGGCGCTGACGCTCCAGCCGTTCGAGGATGGCGTCCAGGCGTTCGGGGCGGACCATGAATTCCTGGAACCCCTCCATCCCGGCCTTGGCCATCTCCGGCGGCGCGTCGCGGTCAAAGAACTGCGCGATGCCGCCCTCGGCGGTGGACAGCAGCTCGAAGCCCGCCTGCAGGAACGGGTCGTCGCCCACGCTGCTTTCGGCGTTGATCGGCAGCTGGCCAAGCGTGGCGTTCATCTTGGTCTGCACGTCGGGGCGCGCCATGAAGGCCAGGAACAGCTTGGCATCCTCGGGGTTCTTGGCCGCGGCGGGGATGTGGACGGTGTCGGTCGGCGCCTCCTCGGCGCGCGGGATGTCGGGGTTGATGGTCGGGAAGGGCATGAAGCCCAGGGTCTCGTCCGTCATGCCGCCGTCCTTGAAGGCCGCCACGGCAAAGTTGCCCATGACATAGTTCGCGGCCTTGCCCTGGACCAGGTTCGACACGGCGTCCTGCCAGTCGATCGCGGCGTGGTTGGCCGAGACATAGGGCAGCACCTTGGCGAATTCGGCAAAGACCGCGCGCACGCTGTCATCCGTCCAGGGGATTTCCCCGTTGGTCAGCTGCATGTGCCAGTCATAGCCGTTGGTGCGCAGCGACAGATAGTCGAACAGCCCCGCGACCGGCCACAGCGCCTTGGATCCGGTGGTCAGGCAGTCGATGCCCGCGGCCTTGAACTTCTCGCAATTGGCGATGAACTCGTCCCAGGTCGCGGCGGGCTCGACGCCGACCTGCGCATAGACGTCCTTGTTGGTGTAGATGCCCCATTGGTAGTAGGTGTAGGGGATGCCCCACTGCTTGCCGTCGATGGTCATCGATGACAGCGCGGACCCCAGGGTCTCGGTCAGGTTGTTCTCGGCCCAGATGTCGGACACGTCCATGAACTGGCCCGCCTCGACGAAGGGGCCCATCCGGTTGCCCGCGTACCAGTTCGCCAGGTCCGGCGCGTCGGCGGTCATGAAGTTCCGGATCGCGGTCTTATAGCCTTCGTGGTCGAACGTGTTCACCTGCACGTCGATCTCCGGATACTCGGCCTCGAAATCCGCGATCAGCTGGTCGAACGCCGCCTTGGGCGCAGGATCGGACGCATCGGTATTGAACACCAGCACCCGGCGTTGCGCGAAGGCGGGGGCGGTTGTGGCAAGCAGCATCGCCAGCACCAGCCCTTTTCTCAGATGGACCATGGTCTCCCTCCCATTTTGGTTCCATATATTGAAACTTAGTTTTGAATATTGAAACTATGCTGCGAATCGCATAGCCTGTCAACAACGGGGGAGGGTGACGTGACGGTGCAGGGACGCGAAACGACGGATGGCACGGTGGGCCGCACGCTGGCCGTGCTGGACCTGGTCGCCGCCTTCGGCCGCCCCGTCCGCTTTGCCGAGATCCTGCCCGTCGCGGGCCTTCCCAAGGCGACGCTGTACCGGTTCCTGCAGGCGCTGACCCATCAGGACATGCTGGCCTATGACGAGGACCGCCAGACCTATGCGCCCGGCATGCGGCTGGTGCGGTTGGCCCATTCGGCCTGGGCGCAGTCCAGCCTGGCGCCCTTGGCGCAGCAGGTCCTGGACCGCCTGGCGGTCGATCTGGGCCAGACCATCCACCTGGCGCAGCTGGACAACGGCGCCGTCCTCTATGTGGACAAGCGCAACGCCAAGCTTCCGGTCGAGATGTTCGCCCAGTCCGGCAAGGTGGGCCCGGCCTATTGCACGGGCGTGGGCAAGGCGATGCTGGCCCATCTGCCCGAGGACAAGCTGGCCGCGGCCCTGTCGCGGCAGTCCTTCCACGCGCACACGCCCAACACGCTGACCACGCCAGACGCCCTGCGCGACGAGCTGGTCCGCATCCGCCAGCGCGGCTATGCGCTGGACGACGAGGAACACGAGACCGGCATCGCCTGCCTTGCCGCCCCCATCTTGTCGGGGACCGGGCGCATCCTGGGCGCGATCTCGGTGACGACCACGACGGCCACGACCAGCCGCGACCAGCTTCTGTCGCTGGCAGGCCCCGTGACCCAGGCTGCGGCGCAGATCGCCGCGACCGCCGACACCTGGCGGTTCCCCGAACACAAGCAAGCATGAGGTTGCCATGTCCGGCGTCCAGCTAAGCCGCGTCACCAAGGATTTCGGCCCCGTGCGGGTCATCCACGGCGTCGATCTGCAAGTCAGGCAGGGAGAGTTCTGCGTTTTCGTTGGCCCCTCGGGCTGCGGGAAATCGACCCTGCTGCGCATGATCGCGGGGCTGGAGGAGACCAGCGCCGGCCAGATCATGATCGAGAACCAGGACGTCACCGATGCCGACCCGGCCGACCGGGGCGTGGCGATGGTGTTCCAGACCTATGCGCTGTACCCGCACATGACGGTCGCGCAGAACATGGGCTTCGGGCTGAAGATGAACGGCCATCCCAAGGCCCAGATCGCCACCAAGGTGGCCGAGGCGGCCCGCATCCTGAAGCTCGACCCGCTGCTGGACCGCAAGCCCGCCAACCTGTCGGGCGGCCAGCGTCAGCGCGTGGCCATCGGCCGCGCCATCGTGCGCGGCCCCAAGGTGTTCCTGTTCGACGAGCCTCTGTCGAACCTGGACGCGGAACTGCGCGTCGAGATGCGGGCCGAGATCGCGCGCCTGCACCGCGAGCTGGGCGCGACGATGATCTATGTCACCCATGACCAGGTCGAGGCGATGACCATGGCCGACAAGATCGTCGTGCTGCGGTCGGGCCGCATCGAGCAGGTCGGCAGCCCGATGGAGCTGTACGACGATCCCGACAACCGCTTTGTTGCGGGCTTCATCGGCAGCCCGGCTATGAACTTCGTGGCGGGGCGCGTGCAGGGTGGCCAGGTCGTCACCCCGGCCTTTGACGCACCGCTGGACCGCCACGGTCCCACCCTGACCGAGGGGCGCGCGGTCGAGATCGGGCTGCGTCCCGACGCGCTGACGCTGACG
Organism: Paracoccus marcusii; assembly: GCF_006151785.1. Classification (GTDB taxonomy): domain Bacteria; phylum Pseudomonadota; class Alphaproteobacteria; order Rhodobacterales; family Rhodobacteraceae; genus Paracoccus; species Paracoccus marcusii. The sequence goes on along the minus strand of NZ_VDDD01000023.1, from coordinate 28,874 downwards.
CCGCACGGCCCCTTCCGCATCGACCTGGCCGAGAACCTGGGCGGGACGACCTATGCCCATCTGCGCGCCCCGACCGGAGAGAAGCTGATCGTGCAGACGACGCAGCGGCTGGACCCGGCCGGCGGCGGCAGCGTGGGCCTGAGCTTCGACGCGGCGGATGCGTTCTTCTTCGACGCGGACAGCGGGCAGCGGCTAAGATGAGCCTGCGCATCGGACTCGTGGGCCTGGGCACCATCGCGCGTGCGCAGCACCTGCCCGCCATTGCCGCGACGGACGGCCTGACGCTGACCGCCATCGCCAGCCGCAATGCCACGCTGGAGGGCGTCGCCAACCACCGCGACGTGACGCAGATGCTGGGCGATGTGGACGCGGTGTCGCTGTGCACCCCGCCGCAGGCGCGGTTCGATCAGGCCATGGCGGTGCTGCGCGCGGGCCGCCACCTGATGCTGGAGAAACCGCCCGGCGCGACCCTGTCGGAAATGGCCGTCCTTGAGGCCGAGGCCGCGCGCCAGGGCGTGACCATCCACGCCACCTGGCACTCGCGCGAGGCCGCGGCGGTGGACGCGGCCCGCGACTGGCTGGCCACGACCCGCATCCGTGCCGTCCGCATCGACTGGTGCGAGGATGTGCGCAAATGGCATCCGGGCCAGGAGTGGATCTGGCAGCCCGGTGGCCTGGGCGTCTTCGACCCCGGCATCAACGCGCTGTCAATCCTGACCGCGCTGATCCCCGGCGTGCGGCTGGTCGGCGCTGACCTGCACGTCCCCGCGAACCGCCAGACCCCCATCGCCGCCGATCTGAGCCTGGATGCGGGCCATCCCATCGCCGCGCATTTCGACTGGCGCGTGACCGGAGGAGAGACCTGGCAGATCGCCTTCGACACCGATGCCGGCCCCGCGACGCTCTCCGAAGGCGGCGCGCGCTTTGCCGCGCCGGGCCTGGAGACCGCCGGTGAGAACCGCGAATATGCCCGCCTTTACGCCCGGTTCCGCGATCTGGTCGCGGCGGGCGGCAGCAACCTGGACCTGGCGCCGCTGCGCTTGGTTGCCGATGCCTTCCTGACGGGCCGCCAGCACGCGGCCCCCGCCTTTGAGGACTGATATGAAAATCACCGCCATCGAGACCTTCATCGTTCCGCCCCGCTGGTGCTTCGTCAAGATCAGCACCGATGAGGGCATCAGCGGTTGGGGCGAACCCGTCCTGGAGGGCCGCGCCGCCTCCGTCGCCGCCTGCGTCGAGGAGCTGTCGGACTATCTGATCGGCCGCGACCCGCGCCTGATCCAGGACCACTGGACGGTGATGTATCGCGCGGGTTTCTATCGCGGCGGCGGCATCCACATGTCGGCCATCGCGGGGATCGACCAGGCGCTGTGGGACATCAAGGGCAAGGATCTGGGCGTGCCGGTCCATGCCCTGCTGGGCGGCCAGCAGCGCGACCGCATCCGCGTCTATTCCTGGATCGGCGGCGACCGTCCGGGCGACACGGCGCGGATGGCGCGCGATTGCGGCGATCGGGGCTTTACCGCCGTCAAGATGAACGGCACCGAGGAGATGCAGTTCGTCGACAGCCACGCCAAGGTCGATCAGGTGCTGGCGCGCGTGCAGGCAATCCGCGAGGAGATGGGCCCCGATTTCGGCATCGGCATCGATTTCCACGGCCGGGTGCATCGTCCGATGGCCAAGGTGCTGGCCAAGGAACTGGAGCCCTTCCGCCTGATGTTCATCGAGGAGCCGGTTCTGTCGGAACATGCCGAGGCGCTGCGCGAGATCGCCAACCACTGTTCGACCCCCATCGCGCTTGGGGAACGCCTGTACACACGGTGGGACTTCAAGGCGATCCTGCAGGGCGGCTATGTCGACATCATCCAGCCCGATCCCAGCCATTCGGGCGGCATCACCGAGACCTATCGCATTGCCGCCATGGCCGAGGCGCATGACGTGGCCTTGGCACTGCACTGCCCGCTTGGCCCCATCGCGCTGGCCGCGAACCTGCAGCTGGACGCGGTCTGCTACAACGCCTTCATCCAGGAACAGTCGCTTGGGATTCACTACAATCAGGGCAGCGACCTGCTGGACTATCTGACCGACCCGTCGGTCTTTGCCTATGACGACGGCTTCGTCGCGATCCCGCAGGGGCCGGGTCTGGGCATCGAGGTGAACGAGGACAAGGTCCGCCAGATGGCCGCCGAAGGGCACCGCTGGCGCAACCCCGTCTGGCGTCATGCCGACGGCAGCTTTGCGGAGTGGTGATCATGCGGACCGTCCAGAAACTGAACCACGGCTGGATCTTCACCGAAGGCGCGGCCGATCCCGCCGCACCCCTGTCGGGCGCGTCGGTCACGCTGCCGCATAACGCGGTCGACCTGCCGCTGAGCTATTTCGACGAGACCTGCTATCAGCGCGCCTTCACCTATCAGCGCGTGATCGCATGGGATGACGCATGGGCGGGCCGCCGGGTGCAGCTGCGCTTTGACGGAGCCATGGCCGACAATGTGGTCTGGGTGAACGGCGTGCAGGTCGTGGCCCATCCCGACGGCTATACCCCCTTTGTGGCCGACCTGACCGACCATCTGCGCCCCGGCGACAACCGGGTCACGGTGCGGATCGACGGGTCGGAGAACCCGGCCATCCCGCCCTTCGGCGCGCAGATCGACTATCTTACCTATGCGGGGATCTATCGCGATGTCTGGCTGATGGTGCTGCCCGAACGGCACCTGACCAATGCGCGCATCCTGACGCCCGACGCGCTGGCGGACGCGAAAACGGTCGTGATCCGCCCCGAGGTCACCGCCCCCGGCCCGGTCCGCGCCCGGCTGCTGGACGGCACGCGTGAGATCGCCGCCGTGGAGGGCGAGGGAGAGCTGACCCTGTCGGGCCTGACCGGCCTGTCGCTCTGGTCCACCGAGAACCCGCAGCTTTACACGGTCGAGCTGACCCTGCCCGACAGCGGCGACGTGACCACGCATCGCTTCGGCTTCCGCACCGCGGAATGGACGCCGCAAGGGTTCCTGCTGAACGGCCAGCCGATGACGCTGCGCGGGTTGAACCGGCATCAAAGCTGGGCCCATCAGGGCTATGCCGCGGGCCGTCATGCGCAGGAACGCGATGCCGAGATCGTGCGGTTCGATCTGGGCTGCAACATGGTGCGCACTTCGCATTACCCGCAGAGCCCATGGTTCCTGGACCGCTGCGACGATATCGGGCTGCTGGTCTTCGAGGAAATCCCGGGCTGGCAGCATATCGGCGATCAGGCGTGGCAGGATCGCAGCGTGGAGAATGTCCGCGCGATGATCACCCGCGACTGGAACCATCCCAGCATCGTCATCTGGGGTGTGCGCATCAACGAAAGCCCGGACAACCACGATTTCTATCTGCTCACCAACGCGCTGGCGCGCGAGCTGGACCCGACGCGCGCGACCGGGGGCGTGCGCTGCATCACCGACAGCGAGATGTTGGAGGACGTCTATACGATGAACGACTTCATCCTGGACGAATCCGAGCTGCCGCTGATCAACCGCCCGCGCACGGCGCTGCGGTCCGTGGCCGAGGTCACCGGGATCAAGAAGCCGGTGCCCTATCTGGTCACCGAATATAACGGCCACATGTTCCCGACCAAGGCGCAGGATCCCGAACTGCGCCAGATGGAGCACGTGATCCGTCACCTGGAGGTGCTGAACGCCGCCCATGGCGATGCGGGCATCGCGGGGTCGATCGGCTGGTGCATGTTCGATTACAACACGCACAAGGATTTCGGCGCGGGCGACCGCATCTGCCATCACGGCGTCATGGACATCTGGCGCGAACCGAAATTCGCGGCCCATGCCTATGCCAGCCAGAAGCCACCGTCGGAAGGCATCGTGATGGAGCCGGTCACCTTCTGGGCCCGGGGCGAACGCAACATTGGCGGCGTCCTGCCGCTGATCGTGCTGACGAACTGCGACGAGGTCGAGTTCGAATGCGCGGGCGTCACCCGCCGCGTCGGTCCCGACCGAGAGCGGTTCCCCCATCTGCCGCATCCGCCGGTCATCATCGACCACCGCCATATCGGCGCAGCGGAGCTGGGCCTCTGGGGGATGAGCTGGCATCCGGGCCGCATCACCGGCTGGCTGAACGGCGAACAGGTCGCGCTGCGCGACTATGTGGCCGATCCGCTGCCCACCACGCTGCAGATCGCGCCCGACCGCGACACGCTGTCTGCGGATGCGGATATCGACCTGCGGGTGATGCTGCGCGCGCTGGACCAGACGGGCAACCGGCTGCCCTTCTTGGATGCGGGCATCGCGGTGACGGTGGACGGCCCCGCGCGCCTGATCGGGCCTGACCTGCGGATGCTGCAGGGGGGAACCACGGGCATGTTGCTGCGCCTGACGGGCGAGGCGGGGACGATCCGCATCACCGCCCGCCATCCGCAGTTTGCGGAAGCCGTGGCCACCGTCACGGTCGGCTAGGGGCGGTCCAGCAGATAGCGCGTCTCGGTCCGCCAGACGGTGCCGGGACGCAGGATCGTGGGCGGAAAGTCGGGGCGGTTCGGGGCGTCGGGCCATTCCTGTGCCTCGAACGCGACGGCGGATTGGGGGCGGGCGATCTGGCCGGGGTGGCCGGCAAGGCCCGTCTGCGGGAAATGGCCACCGTCATAGAACTGCAGCCCGGGCGCCGTCGTCAGCACCCGCAGCCGCAAGTCTGGCGCCGTCAGGCTGGCCACCTGCCGCAAGGGGCCATGCCCGTCGGCCAGGCACCAGCAATGGTCCAGCCCCGTATCTCCAAGCGGCCGGGCCGTGCGGAAATCGAACCGCGTGCCCGCCACCGGGGCCGGGGCGTCGGGCAGGGGGATCAGCGCATCGTCCACGGGCAGATAGCGGTCGGCCTCGATCTGCAGCATCTGGTCCGCGGCCCCATCGGGCGACAGCGTCCAATAGCCGTGATGCGTCAGGTTGCAGGGCGTCGGGCGCGTGGCCGTCGCCTGCAGCGCGACGCTGAGTGACGCCGTGCCGTCGTGATCGCCAAGCGACAGGGTCGCCACTGCCTGCATCGCGCCGGGAAAGCCCATCTCTCCGTCGGCGAAATCGAGGGCCAGGGTCACGGCATCGGGCGCGGCGCGCGTGATGCGCCACAGGCGGACCGATGCCCCCTCGGGGCCGCCATGCAGGCAGTTCGGCCCTTCGTTCGCGTCAAGATCATGAACCCGGCCCGACAGGCGGATGCGCGCACCCGCGATGCGGTTGGCATAACGTCCGACCAGCGCGCCCACATGGCGGAATGGATCCGTTAGATAGGTCGCGGGGTCGGGATGTCCCAGAACCAACGGATGGTCGATCCCGTCCAAGCGCAGGTCCTGGACGATGCCGCCAAGCGTCAGCACGCGCGCGCGCAGCCGTCCCGCCTGCAGGTCCACGGCCTGCACCCTGCGCCCATCGGGCAGTTGTCCCATGTCGATCATCGCATCCCCCCATTGGGCGCGATCAGACCGCGCCCCGCCGGGGAAGGCAAGATCACCCGCGACGCGCCTCGGCCTTTGCCAGCTTGTCTTCGACCCGGCGGAAGGCGGCCAGCAGTTCACCCTTGAACTGGCCAGGTTCGAATTCGCGCAGGCCCGAATGGGCCGCGCACAGCCAGCGAAGATCGCGCGTCAGCCCTGCAAGCCCCTGCAGCCAGTCGCGAAAGTCGCGAACCGCTCCGGCCTGCGGCAGCAGCGCCTGCGGCAGGGTCGGATGCAGGAACACGCGCGGGTTCGGGAAGACGCCGCGCAGCAGGCGCGGGACCGGCATCAGGTTGATCGTGTCATCGACATGCAGCGTCCGGCTGGCCGGGTGCCACGCCAGCAGCGATCCGGCGTGGACGCGTTCGTTCCGGCTGACATAGTCGATCCCGCGGGGAAGCGAGAACGTCAGGTCATCCGCGAACATGTCCTGAACCTCGGGCGCTTCGACAGGTTCGGGACGCCAGTTCAGGTCCGGGTGGCGCAGGCGGTGGCGGTGAGAGCCGAACAGCGCCGCGTCGGGAAAATCGCGGGCGGTGGGGGCGCAATGCAGGGTATGGAACGGATGCAGGTTCAGAACCGCCTGAACCGCGCGGCCGCCATCGGTCAGGTCCATGACCGTGTCGCGGATCGCGCCCGACAGGGGATAGCTGTCCAGCATCACGAAGCGGCCTGTCCCAAGCCGGACCAGCGACGCCTGCGTGCCGACGTTCAGGACGCCGCCGATGTGCAGGTCGCCCCGGATCGACCAGAAGCCCTGTCCCAGATCGTGGATCGATTCCGTCATGACTGCATCCTATGCGCCGGGGGGTGTGCCGAAGTCGCGCCCGGCGGGTTCCGCCTGGCGTGTCTTGCCGCAGATCTGGCGCAGGGCGGCCTTCAGCCCCTCCTCCAGCGTGGGATGATAGAAGGGCATGGTCAGCAACCCCGTCGCCGTGGCGCCAGACTGCACCGACCATGCCAGAAGATGTGCCAGATGATCGCCGCCCGGACAGCACAAATCTGCGCCGCTGAGCCGCCCCTGCGCGTCGGCGTAAAGGGTCACGGCACCTTCTGCGCGCGCCTCGGTCCGGGCACGGCCCTGGTCGGAATAGTCGCTGCGGCCGCTGATGACCCCGTCGCCCGGCCCGGTCCCGACCGAGGCCAGCGGCGGGTCGGTGAAGGTCAGCGCGAATGCCGGGCTGCGCTCTCCTGGGGTGACCTTCGGATAGGTCGCGGCATTGGTTCCGGAGATGGCACCCTCGGTCGATGCTTCGTGCAGCAGGGGCACATCGGCATTTGCGTCGCCCGCCATGAAGACGGGCGCGTCGCCGCATTGCATCGTGGTGCGGTCGAAGACCGGCGTTCCGTGATCGTCCAGCAACAGCCCCGATGCATCCAGGTCCAGGCCCTTCAGGTTGGGCGGACGGCCGACGGCGACCAGCACGTGGCTGAACACCTGATCCCCCGCCGCGTCGCCCGTCCAGGACAGCTTGATCCCACCGTCAACGGCCGAGGCTGTCGTCTCCACCCCCAAGCACAGGGTCACGTCGCGCGCGATGGCGTCCTGCAGCGCGTCATGGACGACATCGCAGCGGGCCTTGCCAAGGCGGGTGCCCTGGTCGAACAAAGTGACCGGCACGCCAAGACGTCCCATCGCCTGCGCTAGTTCCAGGCCGATCGGCCCGCCGCCGATCACCGCCAGGCTGTCGGGAAGGTCGGGCAACTCGAAGATGGTCTCGTTCGTCAGGATGCGGGGGCCGAGATTGCGGAAGGGTTCGGGGATCTGGGCCTGCGACCCGGTGGCGATCACCACGGCGCGGGCCTGCACGCGGCGGCCGTCGTCCAGCATCAGCTCGCTTGGCCCGATGAATCGGGCGCGGGCGCGCACGGCGGTGCCGTCGGGCAGGTCGTCAAAGGTTTCGCGGGTGAAGTCCACGAACCGGTCGCGTTCCGCGCGCACGCGGGCCATGACCGCCGGTCCGTCGATCACCGGGTCACCCGGATGAACGCCGAAGACGGGCGCGCGCCGCGCCGCGTGGGCCGCATGGGATGCCGCGATCAAAAGCTTGGACGGCATGCAGCCGGTATTGGCGCACAGCGTTCCGCGAAACTCGGGGTCGATCAGCAGGGTCCGGGCCCCCGCCTTGCGCGCGGCGCGTTCGGCGGCGATGCCCGCGGTGCCCGCGCCGATCACGGCCACGTCGCAGGTCAGGTCGGTTTCGGCCGGGTCGCGGCGGTCGGTTGTGGGGGACATGGACACCTTGAGGGGTTGCTGTCCCCATCAACCGACCAGACGCCCGCGCGTTCCCTTGCCCGTGTCAGATGTTCTGCGCGGCGGCCAGACCCTTGGCGATGATCGGCCCCGTCGGGCGCCCGGTGGGCGATCCGCCCTCTGGCTCCAGCGTGATCTCGTAAAGCTGGGCGTCGGCGGGGACGGGCAGGTCCGGACCCGCCAGCGTGGTCGCGCGCGGCCCGTCCAGCACGCCCAGGGATTGCGGCCCCATCTCCCGCGAGGGCAGGGTCCAGGCCTGGATCGAGAAGCCCTGCGGCACGTCGACATCGGAGACGAAGCGGATCTGGGCCGTGTCGTCGCCGTAATCCTCGATGATGGCGCGGGGCTGGCCCTGATCGTCCAGCAGCACGGCCACCACCTGCGGCGCGGGCGCGGGACGCTGCATCGCGCCGCCGAACCCAAGGACCAACCCCAGCACCAGCGAGGCGGCCAGCCCCGCCAGCCAGCGCATCGGCGCGCGGGGCAGGTTGGCCGCGACCGGGGCCACGGTCGGATCCGCGGACAGGGGCGTGGTCGGCGCGCCGTCCTGCGGCGTGCGTGCGATGATGTCCTGCAGCCGTGCTGCGAAACCCGGCGGCAGGGCCAGGGCCTCGGCCGACAGGTCCAGCGGCAGCAACTGTTCGCGCAGACGGGCGACATGGGCGGCCAGGGCCGGGTCTGCGGCGATCAGCGCCTCGAACAGTTCGGCCTCGGTCGGCGACATCAGCCCCATGACATAGTCGTCGGCAAAGGCGATCACGTCATCCTGGAACACTGAACTCATGACAAACACTCCCGCAGCGAGGCCAAACCCCGCCGGATCCACGATTTCGCGGTGCCAAGCGGAACCCCCTGGCGGGCAGAGATCTCTCCGTGGCTGTAACCCGCGACATGCGCAAGCAGGATCGCGCGCCGCGCCGGATCGTCCAGCGCGTCCAGGCATTCGCCAAGCCGCCCCTTTCCGGCCAACAGCTTCCAGTCGTCGTCGTGGCACAGGTCCTGGCGGGCGTCCTGCATGCGTGTCAGCTCGTCCGGGGACAGGCTGGACAGGCGCTTGCCGTCGCGCAGGATCGTCAGGCAGCGGTTGCGCAGCACCGCATAGATCCAGCCGCGGGCCGTGCCCTCTCCCTGGCGCTGCTGGGCGGCCTTGCGCCAGATCAGCACCATCGCGTCCTGCAACGCCTCCTCGGCCAGGTCATGGCGGATCAGGATGCGGCGCGCGACGCCCAGCAGCTGCGACCCCTCGATGTCCAGGATCGCGTCGATTCCCTCGGGGCGGCCTTCGGCACAGGCGGTCAGGGCCCGGTCAAGCTGGCGGCTGCGCTGTCTTGTGTCGTACGTCACGAAACCTCCCCTTGTCGCACGGCCATCCTGCCGCGATCGGGGGGGCGGTTGCAACCGCGCGCGCGGTCACTTTCGGTGCGCCCGCCGAATTTGCGGGGGGTCGAATTATTTTTGCATCCGGTTTCGCGGATGCCGCGTCATCGGGTCAAGGACGGCGAAGACCGCCGCCTGTGACAGAAGCTGAACCGAAAGGAACATCCCCATGTTTCGCATTGCTGCATTCTCGACCTCTGCTCTTGCGCTGTCCATTTCGGCGGCGGCTGCCGCGACCGGCGTCGGCCTGACTGACGACCGCACCCTGGTCATGTTCGACACCGAGACGCTGGAAGTCACCGGCACCATGGATGTCGAGGGCGTGGACCGCCTGCTGGGCATCGACCTGCGCCCGTCGAACAACACGCTGGTCGGCGTGACGGATGACATGCGCATCGTCACCATCGACACGGCGACCGGCGCCGTCACCGACCTGTCCACCATGGACACGCCGCTTGAGGTTGGCGACATGCCCGTGATCGTCGACTTCAACCCGATGGCCGACCGCCTGCGCTTCATGACCGGCACCACGAACCACCGCGTGAACGTGGACACCGGAGAGGTCACCGTCGACGGCAGCCTGAACTGGGTGGCCGAAGACGAGAATTCCGAGGCCAGCCCGATGATCGCCGCTGCGGCCTATATCAACAGCTATGGCACCCCCGAGGCGACCGCGATGTACAACATCGATTCGGGCTTGGGCGCATTGCTGCAGCAGACCGCCCCGAATGACGGCACGCTGGCCACCATCGGCATGCTGAACCTCGAGAACCCGGGCGAGATGATGGCGTTCGACGTCCAGACCGATGCCGAAGGCGCCAACATGGCGTGGCTGGTGACGAACAACACCATCCATTCCGTCGACCTGGAAACCGGCGCGGCCACCGCGGCCGGAGAGATCGCGGCCGATGGCCAGATCCGCGACCTGGCGGTCCTGCCCGCGATGTGACGACCCCGCGCCGGGCCCTTTCGGCCCGGCGCATCCCCTGTCCGCGGCTAGGCGATCAGCACCGGCAGCATCGACAGGACCATGATTCCCGCCATCGCCATGTTGAACAGGCGCAGCCGGTCCGGCGCGTCGATCATCCGTGCGATCCGCGCGCCCGCCACGACCCACAGCAGATGACAGGGCAGCCCCACGGCCGCGAACGCCAGCGCGACCGGCAGCGGACCGCCAAGCGCCGCGCCATAGGTCGCCAGCGCGGCCAGCACCATCGCCCAGGCCTTGGGGTTCACCCATTGGAACGCCGCCGCCTGCCATAGCCCAACGGGGCGTCCGGCGGCCTTGGCCTGCGACGGGCGGGCCTGTGCGATCTTCCACGCCAGCCACAGGACATAGGCCAGCCCCGCGGCCTGCATCACGCGCTGCAGGCCGGAATGGGCCTGCACTGCGGGGGCCAGCCCGGCGCCCAGGACCAGCACCATCGCAGCAAAGCCCAGCATGATCCCGGCCATGTGCCGCCAGCTGCCGCGCAGGCCCACCGTCGCACCCGATGCCATCAGCATCGCATTGTTCGGCCCCGGCGTGATCGTCGTGACCGCCGCAAACCCCACCAACCCGATCAGCGCATCCATTCGCCGCCTCCTGTCCTGCGTTCGTCCCATCCTGGCACGCGGGCGCTGGTGGATGTCCGCAATCCGCGCGATGATGACGGCGTTTGTGCAGGAAAAGCCCATCATGGACGCGATTGACGACAAGATCCTGCGCATCCTGCGAAAGGATGGCCGGATCACCCATCAGGCCCTGGCCGAACGGGTCGGTATGTCCGCCTCCACCTGCCAGCGGCGGGTCGAGGCGATGGAGCGGCAGGGCATCATCGCCGGCTATCGCGCCGTGCTGGGCGATGCCGCGCGACAGGTCGGTTTCGCGGCCTTCGTGCTGGTGGGTCTGGGACGGCATACCGCGCGGGTCCAACAGGCGTTCGAGGCGCGCTGTGCCGCCGCGCCGCAGGTCGTCGAATGCCACAACATCACCGGCACGGTCGAATACCTGCTGCGCGTCGAATGCCGTGACCTGGCCAGCTACAAGCAGTTTCACCACGAGGTGTTGGGCGGCTTTCCTGACCTGACCACGATCGTCACCCATGTCATCGTCGGCACGTCAAAGGACGACCGGGCGTAAGACAGTCGTTGCATAACTCTGGTTATTCACTGCTTGGATGCGGCCCGGTGGATTCACAAACGAAGTGCAAATGCCAAAGTAATACAGGTATTTGCATTGAGGTTGGCAATGACTTCCCACTACCAGCACCTGAGTTTCGAAGAACGTCGAAAGATTGCCAAATGGCGCGAGGGCAAGATGCCGGTGCCGGAAATTGCAGACCGGCTTTCGCGCCCACCCTCGACGATCTATCGGGAGTTGAAGCGGAACACGTATCTGGACGCCGAGCTTCCGCAGTATAGCGGTTACTATGCGGTGACTGCTCAGGACAAGTATGAGCGCCGCCGTGCGGTTCACCGAAAGCTGGTCGCCCACCCGGAGGTAAAGGCAGCGGTCGAGGATGCGCTCAAGGCGGGCTGGTCTCCGGAACAGATTGCTGGCCGGATGCGGCTTGAGCAGCACCGCATCTGCGTCAGCCATGAAACGATCTACCGCTTCGCCTATTCAAAGCTTGGCCTCGCGGAAGCCTTCTATCGTCACCTGCCCGAGCATCGCAGACGTCGCAGGCCGCGAAACCACCGACGACATCAGCGCAGTCGCATCCAGGACAGCCAGAGCTTGTGTCACCGGCCCCCGGCCGTTGCCGAGCGTCAGGAGTTCGGCCATTGGGAATGCGATCTGATGATGTTCCGCAAGGAAAACGGCAAGGTGAATGTCACCTCCCTGGTCGAGCGGGTCAGCCGGTTTACCGTTGTCATGCGCAATGAGGATCGCCATTCCGAGCCAATCATGGAAGCGCTGATCGCGGGGCTCGCTCCCCTGCCCGCCGAGGCACGCCAGTCGATCACCTTCGACCGCGGGACTGAGTTCTCTGCCTGGCAAAGGCTGGAGAGCGGGATGGGCGCCGTCAGTTGGTTCTGCGATCCGCAGGCGCCGTGGCAAAAAGGAACGGTCGAGAACACGAATGGCAGGCTGAGAAAGCACCTGCCACGCTCGACCGAACCAACGGCTCTGACAAATCGATATTTGAGGTCGATTTGCCAGAGCCTCAACTCCACGCCTCGCAAATGCCTGGGCTACCGGACACCTGCGGAGGTCTTCGAAAGCAACCTGATGGCTCTCAGAAACAGACTGGAATAGAAGAAAATCAGAGATTTGCGCTTCGGCGTGAGTCCACACCCGTCCGGTCAGGACGGACGCCTGACCATCAGCAATTCGTCCACCTCCTGTCCCGCATCGATCAGCGCGGCAGGGATCCGGCCGGTCTGGACAAAGCCATGCCGTAGATAGAACCGGATGGCGGCCGTGTTGTGGTGGTTCACCGCCAGCTCGATCTGTCGCAGCCCTGTGACGGTCGCAAAATCCATGACAGCGCGCAGCAGCTCATCCGCTGCCCCCGTTCCCCGCAGGTCCTGGCGCAGATAGACCATGATCAGCGTCGCCCGATGCGATCGCCGTTCGCCCCGCTGCGGCAGCAGGCCCATGATCCCGACCGGGTCCTGTCCCCGGAAGGTGGCAAAGACGGGATGCGTCATCCGGCCGACCCATTCGTCATCGGTCAGGCCGGACCAGTCGGCCTCGGTATTGGCAAAGGCGGTGGGCGCCAGGCGCAACGACTCCAGCCGGATGGCCTTGAAGGCGGACAGGTCGCCCGGACCCAGCTTGGCGATGCGCATGTCGGACATGTCGGCCTCCGGTTCCCAAGGCATCAGCATTCACGGACCTCGCGGCGGGTGCAAGGCCGCGTCGCTTGACGGATCGCGGCACCGCCGGATATATTCGTTGCAGATGCAATGAAATTGGGTGCCGCGATGACCGACAGCGTTCAGACCTCGGGAATGACCCGTGCCCCGGCGGGTCCGGGTGCCCATCCGGGATACCTGCCCGGCTTTGGCAACGACTTCGAGACCGAGGCCCTGCCCGATGCCTTGCCCCAAGGCCAGAACAGTCCGCAGCGCTGCAATTATGGCCTTTATGCGGAACAGCTGTCGGGAACCGCCTTCACCGCGCCGCGCGGCCAGAACGAGCGGACCTGGTGCTATCGCATCCGCCCGTCCGTGCATCACACGGGGCGGTTCGCGGCGATCGATCTCCCCTATTGGAAGACCGCGCCGCATGTCCTGCCGGGGGTGACCAGCCTGGGCCAGTACCGGTGGGACCCGATCCCGGTCCCCCAGGGCGACCTGACCTGGCTGACCGGCATGCGCACCATGACGACCGCGGGCGACGTGAACATCCAGGTCGGCATGGCGACCCATGTCTATCTGGTCACCGCGTCGATGCGGGACGAATACTTCTTCTCTGCCGACAGCGAACTGCTGGTGGTGCCGCAGCAGGGCCGCCTGCGGTTCTGTACCGAACTGGGCACCATCGACGTCCAGCCGCAGGAGATCGCGATCCTTCCCCGCGGCCTGGTCTATCGGGTCGAAGTGCTGGAAGGCCCCGCCCGTGGCTTCGTCTGCGAGAATTATGGTCAGAAGTTCGACCTGCCCGACCGCGGCCCCATCGGCGCGAACTGTCTGGCCAATCCGCGCGACTTCAAGACCCCCGTCGCGGCCTTCGAGGATCGGGACGCCCGGTCCCGCGTGGTCATCAAGTGGTGCGGCCAGTTCCATGAGACATGGATCGACCACAGCCCGCTGGACGTGGTCGCGTGGCACGGCAACTATTGCGCCTACAAATATGATCTGCGGACCTATTCGCCGGTCGGTGCGATCCTGTTTGACCACCCCGACCCGTCGATCTTCACCGTGCTGACCGCGCCGTCCGGACAGGACGGGACGGCGAACATCGACTTCGTCTTGTTCCGCGACCGCTGGATGGTGGCCGAACATTCGTTCCGCCCGCCCTGGTACCACAAGAACATCATGTCTGAGCTGATGGGCAACATCCACGGCATCTATGACGCCAAGCCTCAGGGGTTCGCCCCTGGCGGGATCAGCCTGCACAACTGCATGCTGCCCCACGGCCCCGACCGCGAGGCCTTTGACAAGGCGACGACCGGCGACCTGGTGCCGCACAAGCTGGCCGAGACGATGTCCTTCATGTTCGAGACGCGCTTTCCCCAGCATCTGACCGAATACGCCGCCCACGAAGCGCCGATGCAGCCGGAATACATCGATGTCTGGAACCGGCTGGAGAAGAAGTTCGACGGCACGCCGGGGGTCAAATGACCGGTGCCGAACCCGGCCTGATGCCGTCGCAGGTGTTGTCCGCTAATCGGCCTGATTGCGATTTCCCGCTGAACAACCTGCCCTATGGCGTGTTTTCGGACGACCGCGGCCCGCGCTGCGGGGTGGCCATCGGCGACCGCATCCTGGATCTGGCCGCGTGCGAGGCGCAGGGACTGCTGGATGCGGGCGGCACCTTTGCCGCGCCACGGATGAACGACTTCATCGCCCGCGGTCCGGACGCGTGGGCGGCGGCTCGGGCACGGCTGACGGCGTTGCTGTCCCCCGACGGACCCCGTGACCTGCCGCTGGTGGCGATGGCGGGCGCGCGGTTGCACCTGCCGATCCGGGTCGAGGGGTTCACCGATTTCTATGCCTCGCGCCACCACGCGTTCAACGTGGGATGCCTGTTCCGGGGGCCGGACAACGCCCTGCCGCCGCAATGGGACCATATGCCCATCGGCTATAACGGCCGGGCCTCGTCGGTTATGGTGTCGGGAACGCCGGTGCATCGCCCGATGGGCCAGGTCGCCGGCCCCGCCGGTCCGGAATGGACCGCCAGCCGCCGACTGGACCTGGAACTGGAACTGGGCGCCATCGTGGGGGCGGCCACTGGCCTTGGCACCCGCATCACCGTCGATCAGGCCGAGGACATGATCTTTGGCCATGTCCTGCTGAACGACTGGTCGGCGCGCGATATCCAGTCGTGGGAGTATCAGCCCCTTGGGCCGTTTCAGGGCAAGGCCTTCGCCACCACGATCAGCCCGTGGATCGTGACCCGCGCCGCGCTGCAGCCGTTCCGCCGCGCCGGTGCCGCCCGGACGGTGGACCCCATGCCCTATCTGCGCGACAGCCGCCCGGGCTTTCATGACCTGGCGATGGGATGGACGCTGAACGGGCAGGTCATGGCACGCGTGAATTATGTCGTGATGCACTGGTCGCAGGCGCAGGCGCTGGCCCATCACGCCAGTTCGGGCTGCCCGATGAACGTGGGCGACCTGCTGGGATCTGGCACGATCTCTGGTCCCACCCCCGATCAGACCGGCGCCCTGCTGGAGATGACGTTGAACGGGCAGCAGCCCGTGACCGTGAACGGCCAGCCTCGGACCTTCCTGCAGGACGGGGACGAGGTGGGTCTGTTCGCCCACGCGCAGGGGGCGGGCTATCGCGTGGGGTTCGGGCCCTGCACCGGGCGCGTGATGCCCGCCCTGCCCTAGGCCGCGGCGGCGATCCAGGCGGCGATCATCGTGTCCAGATGCGCGCCGCCGCCGTTCTTGAAGACCGTGATCTGGTCCGCGCCCGTGCGCCCGCACCGGCCGGGCACCAGGTCGTACAGATCGCCCAGGACGTCGTCGGGCGTCAGAACGCCCGCGGCGATCGGGATCGCCAGTTCGCCGATATGGGCGATGGTGGTGGCACGGCTGTCGACAAAGATGCGGGCGCGAGTCATCAGCGCGTCGTCGGCCTCGCGCATCTCGGCGCGAAAGGCGCCGATCAGGTCGACATGCGTGCCGGGGCGCACCCATTCCCCGCGCAGCACCGGTTCGCGCGCCATCGTCGCGGTGGACACGATGTCGGCCTGGGCCACCGCCGCGGCCAGGTCGGTGACCGGCGTGACCGCGTGACCCTCTGCCGCCAGGCGTTCGGCCAGCGCCCGCGCCTGTTCGGGACGGCGCGCCCAGACCTGCACCTGATCCAGATGCGGCATGCCCGCGCGATAGGCCGCGACCAGCCCCCCGGCCAGCACCCCCGCCCCGACGATCAGCAACCGGCGGCTGTCCGGCCGGGCCAGGATCTGCGCGCCCAGCACGGAATCGGCGCAGGTCTTGTATTCGGTGACCAGCGGTGCATCGATAACGGCGGTCAGCACGCCGGTTTCGGGGTCAAAGACCAGCATCGCCCCCTGCACCGACGGCAGGCCGCGGACCGGGTTGTCGCCAAAGACCGTCACCGCCTTGACGCCGAAGCCCCGGCCAGGCAGCCAGGCCGCCCGCGTCAGCAGGCTGCCCGACCCGGGCCCCAGGAACAGGTCGCTGACCTCGGCGGCGGCTGCCAGATGCCCTTGGCGCAGCGCGTCGATGGCGCCGGGCCAGTCCAGCCCGCGGGCGCTGTCGCGGTCGATGATGCGGGGGGTCATGGCACGCTCCGTTCGTTTCCCCCCGACCCTTGTCCGAAGCGGGCCCGGGTGCAAGGCGGCGGCTGGACATTTCGGTTTTCGTGTTGAAGGTCTGGCGGGACAACACGGAGGATGCGGGATGAGCTTTCTGGGGATCGATCTGGGCACGTCGGGACTGCGCGCGCTGCTGGTGGATGATGCGGGACAGCCGATCGGCTCGACCGAGCGCCATTACGAGGTGGCCCATCCCCATCCCGGCTGGTCCGAACAGGACCCTGCCGACTGGATCACGGCGCTGCAGGGTGCAGTGGTCGATCTGCGCGCGGCGCATCCCCAATTCGCGTCCCTTCGCGGCATCGGCGTCGCGGGGCACATGCACGGCGCCTGCGTGCTGGATGCGCAGGACCGCGTGCTGCGCCCCGCGATCCTGTGGAACGATACGCGCAGCCATGTCGAGGCCGACGCGCTGGACGCCGATCCGCGGTTTCGCACGCTGACCGGCAACATCGTCTTCCCCGGCTTCACCGCGCCCAAGCTGGCCTGGATGGCCGCGCATGAGCCGGACCTGTTCGCCCAAGCCGCGCGGGTGCTGCTGCCGGCGGCCTATCTGAACCTGTGGCTGACCGGAGAGGCGGTGGGCGATCTGTCCGACGCATCGGGGACGTCGTGGCTGGACACCGGGGCGCGCGACTGGTCGGACGACCTGCTGGCCGCGACCGGAATGACCCGCGCGCAGATGCCTCGCCTGATCGAGGGGTCCGCCCCCGCCGGTCGGCTGCGTGCCGATCTGGCCGCCGAATGGGGCCTGTCCGGGCCAGTGACGGTCGCCGGGGGTGCGGGGGACAATGCCGCCGCCGCCTGCGGGATCGGCGCCATGGCCGAAGGCGCGGGCTTCGTGTCGCTTGGCACATCGGGGGTGCTGCTGGCGGCGCGCGACGGCTATGCCCCCGCGCCCGACACGGCGCTGCACAGCTTCTGCCACGCGGTGCCAGGGCGCTGGTACCAGATGGGCGTGATGCTGGCCGCGACCGACAGCCTGAACTGGCTGGGCCGTGTCACGGGGGCCACGCCCGCCCAGCTGACCGCCGACCTTGGACCGCTGCGCGCGCCGGGCCCGGTGCGCTTCCTGCCCTATCTGTCCGGGGAACGCACGCCGCATAACGACCCCGCGATCCGGGGCAGCCTGACCGGGCTGGCGGCCGCGACCGGCTGCAACGACCTGACCCGCGCCGTGCTGGAGGGGGTGGCCTTCGGGCTGGCCGACAGCCTTGTCGCGCTGCAATCGACAGGCGCGCGTCCGACGCGGCTGATGGCCATCGGCGGCGGGGCGCGGTCACGCTATTGGCTGGAGGTGATCGCGACCGCGCTGGACGTGACCCTGACCCTGCCCGAGGACGGCGACTATGGCGCGGCCCTGGGCGCCGCACGGCTTGGCATGGTGGCCGCCGGGGCCGGAACGGTCGAGCAGGTGATGACCCCGCCCCGCGTCACCGCCGAGATCGCGCCGGATGCCGGTCTGCGCGACGCATTCGCCGCTGCGCATCGGGCCTATCGCGCCGCCTATCCGGCGATCCGCGCGATCCAGTAGCGGTCACAGATAGTTGCGGGCGACCGCGATGGCCACGGCCTGGGTGCGGCTTTTCGCACCCAGCTTGCCGCAGGCCTTGATCGCCCGCTGCTTGACGGTGGATTCGGCGATGGACAGCTGGGTCGCGGTCTCGATCTGGCCAAGACCGTCGCGGAAGCAGCGCAGCACGTCCAGTTCGGCGGGCGTCAGGGCGGCCCGGTTCAGGACCAGGTCGGTCCACAGGTTGAACTTGGCGCGGCAGCGCGCGATCTCGTCATCGGAAAATTCGCGGTCGGGGTGGGACAGCGTCAGGAACGACCGCTTGCCTGCCACCTTGCGCGATATCGCCACGCCATAGTTCAGGCGGAACCGCCGTGCCGCCTGCATGACCCCGCGCAGGTCGGGGATGCGCACCTCGGACCAGCGGGCGGCGCCGTCATGGGTCATCGTCCACATCGCGATGGGATCGCCGAAGAAGTAGTTCCGGTCCTCGTAGATGGACCGCCAGGCATCAGGATAGGCGTTGTGCAGGTGTTCGGGGCCCTTGTAGGTCAGGTTGAACCCCATGATCCAACCCGAGGGCGCAAGAGCGTGCATTTCGGCGATCTCAGCGTCGAAATTGGGGATCAGATCGTTCAGCATCACGCCTCTCCTGCTTCACGACCTGCAGGATATGCCTTTTCGGACATACTGAAAAGGCAGCTTGTCCGCTTTTCGCGCGACAAGCCCGGCCATGGGTAGCAAGCCGTTAACACCTGTCAGCTATGGAGGACAAAGGTGGTTAAGGGAATCAGAGAGCCGAGATTGGCAACCGCGGAATTCAGCCGCGACATGGTCGAGACGATGCTGACCTATTTCGATGCCTATGCCGATGAAGGCGTGCTGGCGGTCGAGGTCACCAGCTGGGGCCTGTGGCTGCCCAACAAGGTGACCGGCGGTCGCCAGTTCCTGGGACTGGCCAAGCTGCCCGACGGGTATCGGCAATAGGGATGCGTGACATGACACAGACGATGACAGACGTGCAGATCGCCACGATCCGCCTGCCGCGCGACATGGCCCAGTTCGACCTGGTGGCCAGCTTCTTCCAGCTGCGCAAGCAGATCTTCGTGGATCGCATGGCATGGCCCCTGCACCACGCCGAAGGCATCGAGTTCGAGCAGTACGACACCTTCGATACCGTCTACGTGATCGCCCATCGCGACGGGCGTGCGATCGGCGGGGCGCGGCTGAAACGGACCGACTGTTCGTTCGGCGGCGGCAAGGTGGTCTATTCCTACATGATCCGCGACGCGCATCGCGGCTTGCTGCCGGGCATGCCCACCAACCTGTGCCATGACGAACCCCCCGTCGACCCGCAGGCGTGGGAACTGACGCGCTTTGCCGCCCTGCCCGTACCGGGCCTGGCCGAGGCGATCCTGGAGGCGTCGAACGAATACCTGCACGACGTCGGTGCCACCGACTGCCTGTTCCTGGGGCCGCCCGCGTTCCTGCGCATGGCGTCGCGGCTTGGCTGGACGCCCCGTCCAATGGGCGATCTGGTGTCCAACGACGATGGCAAGTTCCTGGCCTTTGCCTGCGCGGTGCGCCAGCCGCAGATGGCCGCCTAGCAGTTGGTCGCCTGGCCGGGCACCGCCCCCGGCCGCGCGTCCCCGACATGCAGATCGCCCGCGCCAAGGCGGGCGCGGATGGCGCGCGACAGCGCGTCGATGCCGACCGTGACCAGCCCGGTCGCGGCCAGGATGACGACTGCGCGGTCGATGCGCAGTTCCCCGATGGCGTCGTCCAGGTAGAACCCCAGGGTGGCGATGCCCAGGATGCCCATGATCGCCGATTCCCGGATGATGATCTCCCACCGGTAGAGGCACAGCGCCACGAAGGCTCCGAACAGGCGCGGCACGATCTCCCAGCCCCACAGGGTCAGGCCGCGGGGCGCGTCCGCGCGCAGGGTCAGTCCGGTCGCCTGACGGCCTAGAAGATGCCCGATGATCGCCCCGTTATGCAGCCCAAGCGCCAGGATCGCGGGCAGCATGGACGGCCCCCAGACCTGCAGGAACAGATAGGCCAGCATGTATTCGGGAAAGGACCGCAGGATCACCAGCACCAGATGCCTCACGCCGGCGCCGATGCGCCCCGTCACGCGGGGCACGATCGCGGCCTGCGCGACAAAGGCCACGGCCCCTGCCAGCACCAGCGCCAGCTGTGCGACGATCAGCGTTGCGGCCAGGCCGGGCAGGATCGCGGTTGTCGTCAGATCCCACAGCCAAGGCAGCAGGGCGGCGGGGTCGCCCTGGCGCAGGGGGGCGGGGATGATGTCCTGGCTGAGGAACCGCCACAGCTCGCCCTGCCCCATCGGCGGCGTGCGCACGGTGGCCAGCATCACCGCGGCGAAGATCAGCCAGCCCAGCAGCAGCCGGGGCCTCATCCACAGCCGGACCGTCGCGATCAGCGTGATGTAGATCGCCATGACCGCCCCCGCCGCGCCGTATTCCCCCTGCCGGAAGAACGTGTCCAATTGAAAGCCGAGCGTCGGCAGCCCGATGAAGCCCAGCACCGCCGACGACCGCAGCCCGCATTCCAGCCGGTAGAGCGCATAGGTCGCCATTTGCGGCCACGCCAGCGGCGCGCGCGCCCAGAGGAACCGCGTCAGCGGATCGACCGACGGGCCTAGCCAGCGGTCGGGGCGGCGGTCGGATTCGTCGAGGATCTCGGACAGGACCTTGGCGAAGATCCCGGCATAGGGCAGCGCGATGGCCAGAACCCCCGACCAGACGCTGATCCCGAAGACCTGCAGCAAGAGCAGCGCCCAGAACAGCTCGTGGACCGAGCGCAGGGCGATGGCCAGGCCCCGCACCGCGCGCAGCCGATAGAAGGGCGCCAGGATCAGCCCCGCCATGCCCCCCAGGGTCACGCCAGCGACCGCAAAGGCCACGGTCAGCGCGACGGCGCGGGCGATTTGTTCGATGGCGCCGAAATCGGGCGCCAGGAAGCCGCGGCCCATCCGGGCCAGCGCGGCCCAGGGATCGTGGCCCGCCACCGTCAGGTCGGCCAGCGGAAGGCACAGGGCGGCCACGGCCAGAAATCCCGCCACCACGCCAAGGCGCGACAGGCTAGCCATAAAGGGCCTCGATCCGTGAGGCATCCAGTTGGTCCACCGGCAGGTCGAACAGAAAGACGCCCTGCTTCAGCCCGATGACCCGCGTGGCAAAGGCCCGCGCGACGGCCACGTCATGCAGCGCCAGGATCGCGGTCGGGAAGGCCGCGCGCAGCAGCGCGGCCAGCTCCTGCGCGTGGCGCGGATCGACGGCCGACAGCGGCTCGTCCCCCAGGATCAGGTCGCCGCCGCGATGCAGCGCACGGGCCAGGGCCACGCGCTGCTTCTGCCCGCCGGACAGGGATTCCACGCGGGCATCGGCCTGGGGCGTCAGACCCACGCGGTCCAGATCGGCCAGGGCGGCGGCGCGGTCGGGGGAGGCTGGACGGACCAGCGTGCGCAGGTTGCGCCAGGCACCGTGATCGTCCAGCCGCCCCATCAGCACGTTGCGCAGGGCCGACAGCTGGGGGACCAGCGCCGCGTCCTGCGGGACCAGCGCGATTCGCATTCCCCGCCCCGCCGCCGCCCCGTGCAGGGCGGAGAGGAGCGTCGACTTGCCCGAACCGCTGCGTCCCAGCAGGGCGACCCGTTCGCCCGGCGCGACATGCAGTCGCACCCCGGCCAGGACGGGCGTGCCGCCATAGCCCAGATCGACCCCGTCCAGCAGTTGCAAGGATTACTCCAGCAGGTCCAGATCGCGGGCGACCTGTTCGATGGGGGCGTAGTCCTCGTTCGCGGCGGGGATGAAGGCGTTGCGCGGGAACGCCGCCAGCAGGTCCGGGTCGTCCATGCCGACCAGCGCGGCTTGGACCTTGTCGGCGAAGCCCTCGCCCCACCGGGCGTCCACGTCGCCGCGGATGGTCCAGTTGTAGTCGGGATAGGGCGGCGTCTTCCAGATGACCTTGGCCGTCTCGACCTCGGGCGCGTTATCGGCAACCGCCTGATCGTAAACGGCATAATTCAGCGCGCCGACCTGCCAGGCACCCGACGCGACCAGCCGCAGCGTCTGGCTGTGATCGCCCGAGAAGCCCACGCGGTCAAAGAACGCCTCCGGCGCCTCGCCGGTATTTTCGCGGATCGCGTATTCCGGCATCAAGCGCCCGGAGGTCGAGGTCTTGGCGCCGAAGGTGAAGGACATGCCCCGCGCGGCTTCGGGGAAATCCTCGGACTCGGTCAGGCCGGTGTCGGTATGGGCGATGAAATAGCTGACGAAACTGGTATCCTCGTCGCCCTGCGCGATGGCGCGGGCCCCGTCGACCAGCAGCCGCGCCTGCACGCCCGACAGCCCCCCGAACCAGGCTAGCTGGACCTGGTCGTTGCGGAAGGCGGTGACCGCGGCGGGATAGGATTTCACCGGAACGAACTCGACCGGCACGCCCAGTTCCTCCGACAGATAGTCGGCGACGGCGGTGAAGCGTTCGACCAGGCGGGTCTCGTCCTCGTCGGGAATGGCCGAGAAATACAGCGTTTCCTGGGCTGCGGCGGAAAGCGGCAGGGCGGTGGCCAGGACGGTGGCCAGCAGGCGTGACATCAGGGACATGGGATGGCTCCGGTCAGGGTGTGAGGGCTGGGATCGGCGGACCCCGCTGAACGCGGGGTCTCGCGCCGATGTGCCAAGCCCCCGTTTCCGGCGGAGCCACGCGGCCCGAACGCCCCCGGCGCATCGGCTTGATGCCCTGTTCTAGACCGTCCGTTCGGTCGCGCGCAAGGCTTCGTGCCTTGACTTGGCCGGGGCCGCGGCAGAGAATTGGGATGTACCTATCGAATTTGACAGGCAGAGGGAGGGTCCCATGAATATCGACCTTTCGCGTCGCGGCTTTTTACGGCTAGCGGGTGCGGGGGTTGCGGCAACGTCGCTTGGAGCCATGGGCTTCGGCGGGGCCGAGGCAGCGGAGGCGGCGCATGTGCGCGCGTTCAAGCTGGCCACGACCACGGAAACACGCAACACCTGTCCCTATTGCTCGGTCGCCTGCGGGATCATCATGTATTCGCGCGGGGACGTGAAGGCCGGCGAAACCGCCGAGCTGATGCATATCGAGGGCGATGCCGATCACCCCACGAACCGCGGAACGCTGTGCCCCAAGGGCGCCGCGCTGAAGGACTTCGTCCATGCGCCCACGCGCCTGACGCAGCCCCGCCTGCGCCGTCCGGGATCGGACCGCTTCGAGGAGATCACCTGGGAGGAGGCGCTGGACAAGATCGCCCGCGCCCTCAAGGATGATCGGGACGCGAACTTCATCGCCACCAACGATGACGGCACCCCCGTCAACCGCTGGACGACGACGGGATTCCTGGCGGCGTCGGCCACGACCAACGAAACCGCATGGCTGACCTACAAGACGGTCCGGTCCATGGGGATTGTGGGATTCGACAACCAGGCACGCGTCTGACACGGCCCTACGGTGTCCAGTTTGGGCCCGACATTCGGCCGTGGAGCGATGACCAATCCATGGACTGACATCAAGAACACCGACCTGGCGATCGTCATGGGCGGCAACGCCGCCGAGGCGCATCCGTGTGGTTTCAAGTGGGTGACCGAGGCCAAGGCGCATCGCGGCGCCAAGCTGATCGTGGTCGACCCGCGTTATACCCGCACCGCATCGGTCGCGGACTACTATGCGCCGATCCGTCCGGGCACCGACATCGCCTTCCTGATGGGGGTGATCCGCTGGTGCATCGAGAACGACAAGGTCCAGTGGGACTATGTCCGCAACTATACCAACGCGTCCTTCCTGGTGCGCGAGGACTTCGGCTGGTCCGACGGCCTGTTTACCGGCTATGACGAGGAAAAGCGCGACTTCAACAAGGAGAGCTGGGACTATCAGATAGGCGAGGACGGCTTTGCGCTGACCGATCCCACGCTGCAGGACCCGCGCTGCGTCTGGAACATGCTCAAGCAGCATGTCGACGTCTACACGCCGGAATTCGTGGAGAACATCACCGGCACGCCGCGTGACAAGTTCCTGGATATCTGCGGGATGATCGGCGAATGCTCCGCCGTGGACCGGACGATGACGTCCATGTACGCGCTTGGCTGGACCCAGCATTCCAAGGGCGCCCAGAACATCCGCGGCATGGCGATGCTGCAGCTGATCCTGGGCAATATCGGTGTCCGCGGTGGCGGGATGAACGCGCTGCGCGGTCACTCCAACATCCAGGGCCTGACCGATATCGGCCTGATGTCGAACCTGATCCCGGGATACCTGAACATCCCGACCGAGAAGGAGGTCGACTGGCAGACCTATCTGTCCACGCGCGAGTTCACGCCGCTGCAGCCGGGTCAGACCAGCTATTGGCAGAACTATCCCAAGTTCATGGTCAGCTTCCTCAAGGCGATGTGGGGCGATGCCGCCACGGCCGAGAATGACTGGGCATACGAATACCTGCCCAAGCTGGACGTTCCGGCCTATGACATCCTGCGCATGTTCGAACTGATGAACAACGACCGGGTGAACCTGTACTTCTGCCAGGGCTTCAACCCGATGCTGTCCATCCCGGACCGCGGCAAGGTGACGGCGGGCCTGTCCAAGCTGAAGATGCTGGTCGTGATGGACCCCCTGTCCACCGAGACCTCGCATTTCTGGGAGAACCACGGCGCGCATAACGAGGTCGACACGGCCAGCATCCAGACCGAAGTGCTGGAACTGCCCACGACCTGCTTTGCCGAGGACGAGGGCGCGCTGGTCAATTCGGGCCGCTGGCTGCAATGGCACTGGCCGGGTGCGACGCCGCCGGGCGAGGCCAAGCACGACACCTGGATCATGGCGCAGATCTGGACACGGGTGCGCGACCTGTATCGGGCCGAAGGCGGCGCCTTCCCCGATCCGATCGTGAACCTGTCCTGGGACTATGCCGATCCGGGAGAGCCCACGCCCGAGGAACTGGCCAAGGAGATGAACGGCCGCGCGCTGGCTCCGGTGACGGACCCGGCCACGGGCGCGCAGATCCTGCAGGCGGGTCAGCAGGTGTCCGGCTTCGGACAGCTGCGCGATGACGGGACGACCATGGCGGGCTGCTGGATCTATGCCGGCAGCTGGACCGAGGACGGCAACATGATGGCACGGCGGGACAATTCCGATCCCGACGAGACCGGCATGTTCCTGAACTGGGCCTTTGCCTGGCCGGCCAACCGTCGCGTGCTGTACAACCGCGCCTCGGCCGACATGGCGGGCCAGCCTTGGGATGCCACGCGCCCGCTGATCCAGTGGGACGGGGCGAAATGGGGCGGCTACGACGTGCCCGACATCGCGCCGACGGCGGACCCGTCGACGGTCGGACCCTTCATCATGAACCAGGAGGGCGTCTCGCGCCTGTTCAGCCGGGGCATGATGCGCGACGGGCCCTTCCCGACGCATATGGAGCCGTTCGAAAGCCCGATGGCCAACGTGTTCAACGCGCGGATGCGCGGGAACCCGGTGGCGCGTGTCTTCGAAAGCGACGTGGCCCGGCTTGGGACCAGCGACGAGTTTCCGTTCGTCGCGACCTCCTATCGCCTGACCGAGCATTTCCACTACTGGACCAAGCACAACCGGGTGAACGCCGCGTTGCAGCCCGAGTTCTTCGTGGAGATCAGCGTCCAGCTGGCCGAGGAGCGCGGCATCACCAACGGCAGCCGCGTGCGCGTCTTTGGCAAGCGCGGACAGGTCTGGGCCAAGGCGGTGGTCACCCGTCGCCTGCAGCCGCTGATCTGTGACGGCAAGCCCGTCCATGTGGTGGGCATTCCGCTGCACTGGGGCTTCATGGGGGCCGCCAAGAAGGGTTGGGGGCCGAACAGCCTGACGCCGTTCATCGGGGATGCGAACACGGACACGCCTGAATTCAAGGCGTTCCTGGTCAACATCGAACCCGCAACCGAGGAGCCGGTGGCATGAACGACATGGCAAACAGCCCGACCACGGCGGCGTCCAACCCGCCCGTGCAACCGACCGAGGCCTATTTCGATGCGCGCGACGTCGTGCGCATCTCGGCCACGCGGAACGTGCCGCAACCGGACCGCCAGCTGGAAAAGCTGGCCAAGCTGATCGATGTGTCCAAGTGCATCGGCTGCAAGGCCTGCCAGTCCGCCTGCGTGGAATGGAACGATACGACCCCGGCGGTGGGAGAGAACGTGGGGGTCTATGAGAACCCCCACGACCTGACCCCCGACATGTTCACCCTGATGCGTTTCGCGGAATGGGAGAACCCGGCGACCAACGACCTGGAATGGCTGATCCGCAAGGACGGCTGCATGCATTGCGAGGATCCGGGCTGCCTCAAGGCCTGCCCGGCGCCGGGTGCCATCTTGCAGTATTCCAATGGCATCGTGGATTTCATCCACGACAATTGCATCGGCTGCGGCTATTGCGTCACCGGCTGTCCCTTCGACATCCCGCGCATCAGCCAGACCGACCACAAGAGCTACAAGTGCACCTTGTGTTCGGATCGCGTGGCCGTGGGCCAAGGTCCCGCCTGTGCCAAGGCCTGCCCCACGCAGGCCATCGTCTTCGGCACCAAGGCCGACATGCAGGCGCATGCCGAGACCCGGATCGAGGACCTGAAATCGCGCGGCTATGAAAACGCGGGCCTGTACGATCCGGCCGGCGTGGGCGGCACCCACGTGATGTACGTGCTGCATCACGCGGACAAGCCCGGCATCTACAACGACCTGCCCGAAAATCCTCGGATCTCTCCGGTGGTCGAGGGCTGGAAGGGCGTGACCAAGACCGCGGGCCTGGCGGCCATCGGTCTGGCCGCGGTGGGTGCCACGCTGCACGGTCTGTTCGCCCGCGGCAACGAGGTCGAGGAGCATGACATCGAGGCCGCCGACAAGCTGGTCAAGGGCGAAGACCCCGACGGCGGTCCGACCGGCGGGGGGCACGTCTGATGGCGCATCGTCCGTACTACTCGGAACGGGGTGACCGGCTGGAAAGCATCCAGCCGGTCGAGGTCAGCCGCTATCGCGGGTTCACGCGCGCGAACCACTGGGTGACCGCGTTCAGCCTGATCGCGCTGGCGCTGTCCGGCCTGGCGCTGTTCGACCCGTCGCTGTACTTCCTGACCGGGCTTTTCGGCGGCGGGCAGACCACGCGCTGGATCCATCCGATCATCGGCGTGGTGCTGTTCCTCAGCTTCGCGCTGATGTTCATCCAGCTGTGGCGCCTGAACATGCCCAAGCCAGAGGACACGACCTGGGTCGCCCAGATCGGCGACGTGGTGAAGGGCCGCGAGGAGAACCTGCCCGAACTGGGCAAGTACAACGCGGGCCAGAAGTTCGTCTTCTGGGGCATGTCCGCCCTGATCATCGTGCTGATCGTCACCGGCGTGATGATCTGGCAGCAGGTCGCCGGCCATCTGGTCAGCGTGCCGCTGCGCCGCATCGCGGTCCTGGTGCATGCGCTGTCCGCGGTCGCGATCATCCTGGTGTTCATCATGCACGTCTATGCCGCGATCTGGACGCGGGGCACGCTGCGCGCGATGACCCGGGGCACGGTCACCGGCGGATGGGCCTGGCGCCACCACCGCAAATGGCTGCGAGAGATCGCCAGCCGCGACAACAAGGGCCCGGCAGAGTAATCTGCCGGCCACCATCACCGGCATCCCCTGTGGCCGGTTCGGCCCGGAGACTGACATGAACACCACCATCCAACCCGATCCATCGGCCATCGGCGGCGTACCCACGGCGCCGCTGGTGTTTTTGCCCAAGCCCATGCGCCTGTTCGCGACCCGTGCCAAGCGCCTGGCCTTCCTGGCGCAGCACAGCGACAACCTTGGGCCGTGGCTGGCCTTTCTGGGTCAGCTAGCGGACCTCCAGGCCCGGCTGGCGGAGGAACTGCCCCGCCCCGCTCCCCTACCCGCCGACCGCATCCGCCTGGCCCGCGAAAACCGCATGCCGCCAATCGACCGACAGCGGCTGGCATCCGACCCCGACCTGCATGCCGTCCTGGACGCGGTGCTGACCCATGCGGCGGCGCTGGACATGCCGGAACCCGCGCGCATCGCGCTGTCCGCCGTGACCGCCGCGCCCCTGGCCGATCGTCACTGGCTGCTGGAGAACATCCTGTCCGACAGCATTCCCGATGACAGCATCGCGCCGCACCTGTTCGCGTCGCTGGCCGTGCAGCTGCATCTGTCGCGCCTTGCCGCGGGGCTGCCCGCCGATCAACTGGTCAAGATCCGCACGGGCGTCTGCCCGGTCTGCGGCGGCAAGCCCGCGACCTCCAGCGTGATCGGGGTCGGCGATCTGGACGGCGTGCGCTATGCCGCCTGCGCCTGCTGCCAGACCCAATGGAACGAGGTCCGCCTGACCTGCCTGTGCTGCGGCCAGACCGGCCAGATCAGCTATCGCAGCGTCGAGACCGACCAGGCGACTGTCCGGGCCGAGGTCTGTGGCGATTGCGACAGTTGGGTCAAGATCCTGTACCAGAACAAGAACCCCAGCCTTGAGGCGATCGCCGACGACGTCGGCAGCCTGGGGCTGGACCTGCTGATGAAGGACACCGACAAGCATCGCGGCGGGTTCAACCCGTTCCTTGCAGGCTATTGATGTCGGGGTTCAGGGCGCTGCCATCGGTCGATCAGGTGCTGTTGGCGGTGCCGTCGCTGATCGACGCTCATGGCCGTCAGGCGGTGACCCGGACCGCGCGTCTACGCCTTGATGCGGCCCGCGCGGCCATCCGCGACGGGGCCGACGGCGCGGCCGAGGCCGCACGCCTGCCGCACCTGCTGGCCGCCGATCTGGCGGCG
>NZ_VDDD01000242.1 GCF_006151785.1 Paracoccus marcusii | reverse complement strand
GCCGAGGCGGTCGTGGCGCGCGGCGCCGCCCGCGTGCTGGTCACCGACGGCCCGAACCTGGCCGCCGAGGCGATCGCCGGCGGCCCCACGCTGACCCATCAGCCCCCCTCCGTCACCGTGGAACGCGTGACCGGAGCGGGCGACTGCTTCCTCGCGGCCCATCTGGCCGCCGAACTCAAGGAAATGCCGCGCGACGCGGCGCTGCGGCAGGCCGTCAGGGCCTCGGCCGCGCATGTCTCCGGAAAGGATGTCCCGTGACTCAGACTGCCCCCCTCACCTTCGCCCCCGAGGTCCGCGACGCGCTGGATCGCGGCCTGCCCGTGGTGGCGCTGGAATCGACCATCATCACCCATGGCATGCCCTGGCCCCAGAACCTGGAGATGGCCGAAAAGGTCGAGGCCACCATCCGCGAGGGCGGCGCGGTCCCCGCGACCATCGCCGTCATGGGCGGCCGGATCCACATCGGCCTGACGCCCGAGGCCCTGCGCGCCCTCGCGCAGACCCCGCCGGCGGAGGCGATGAAGCTGAGCCGCGCCGACCTGGCCGTCTGCATCGCGAACGGCCGCACGGGGGCCACCACAGTGGCGGCCACCATGATCTGCGCCCAGCTGGCGGGCATCAAGGTCTTTGCCACCGGGGGCATCGGCGGCGTCCATCGCGGGGCCGAGGACAGCTTCGACATCTCGGCCGACCTGCAGGAGCTGGCGCAGACCGCCGTGACGGTCGTGGCCGCGGGCGCCAAGGCCATCCTGGACCTGCCCAAGACCTGGGAGGTGCTGGAGACCCTGGGCGTGCCGGTCATCGCCTATGGCCAGGACGAACTGCCGGCCTTCTGGTCGCGCGCCTCGGGCATCCGCGCGCCGCTGCGCATGGACAGCCCCGAGGAGATCGCCGCCGCCGCCGCCATGCGCGCGGCCCTGGGCCTCAAGGGCGGCCAGCTGGTCGCGAACCCGATCCCGGTCGAGGCCGAGATCCCGCAGGACCGGATCATGCCGGTGATCGAGCAGGCCCTGTCCGAGGCCGCGGCCCAGGGCATCGCCGCCAAGGCCGTGACTCCCTTCCTGCTGGGCCGCATCTTCGAGCTGACCGAGGGCCGCTCGCTGGAGAGCAACATCGCGCTGGTGCTGAACAACGCGCGGCTGGCGGCGCGCATCGCCGCCGCGATGGCCTAGACCACGCGCTGCGCCGGGAACAGGGCCGCCAGATCGAAGCTGTCGGCCCTGTTCAGCTTGTCGGCATGGTCGGACAGGAAGGTGTCGGCGGCCTGCTGGCCCGCCGCCTTCATCGCCGCCAGAAGGCCCGGGCGCGGCATCAGCTTGGAGCGCGCCGACAGGTCGGTCATTAAAGCGTTTCTGTATTAACCTGATACATACCCTGCCGCGTGGAAGTAGTTCCAGCACTCCTGGGGTGAGAA
>NZ_VDDD01000241.1 GCF_006151785.1 Paracoccus marcusii | reverse complement strand
CCAACGCTCATGCGTACAGAAAATGGCCCGGTCAGATCAGAAGCGGCAGGAGGGGGGCCGCGTCGCGCTTACAACCTGACCCTCAAACGGCGGCCTTCGGCATCGACATCGGCAAGAAGGTGTTCCACGTCGTCGCCCTGAACGCCGCCGGATCGGTGATCCAACGCGCGAAGTTCTCGCGCGACACGTTGCTGGCCTTCTTCGATGCCGCGCCGAATGCACTCATCGGCATGGAAGCCTGCCCGAGCTCGCAATGGCTGGCGCGGCGGCTTGCCACGATGGGCCATGATGCCCGGATCATTCCGGCGCGCTTCGTGAAGCCTTATGTCAAATCGAACAAGACCGACACGGTCGATGCGGCGGCGATTGCAGAGGCGGTGACGCGGCCGACGATGCGCTTCGTCGAGGTTCGCACACCCGAGCAGATCGATCTGCAGGCCCTGCATCGCATCCGCGACCGGCTCGTGGGGCAGCGGACGGCGCTGATCAACCAAGCGCGAGCCTTCTGCCTTGAATATGGACTGGCGATGCGAGTCGGCGCTGGCGGCTTTCATGCCGACATCCGTCGGCACCTGGGCAATGTGGAGAATGACCTGACCCCCGCCATGCGGGTGCTGCTCGAAGAGCTGCTCGATGACCTCGCCTACATCGAAGGGCGCATCAAGGCTGTGACCGGTAAGGTCGAAGCCTATGCCAGCCAGCATGACGCCGTCAGTCGCCTGGTGACCATCCCGGGCATCGGAGCTCTCGGCGCGACCGCGATCGTCGCAGCCGCAGGGGACGGACGGCAATTCCGCAAGGCGCGCGATCTGGCCGCTTGGCTGGGACTGGTGCCGGCAGAGCATTCGACCGGGGGCAAGCAGACCCTTCTCGGTATCAGCAAACGCGGCAATCGCTATGTGCGGCGACTGATCATTCACGGCGCGCGGTCCTGCTTTCTGCATCTGAACCGGGCGAACCATGCCCTCGGTGACTGGCTCTCAGCCCTTGAGGCACGAACCCACCGCAACAAGGCCGTCGTCGCCTTGGCAAACAAGCTGACCCGGATCGTATGGGCTATCCTCACAAGGCCCGGCGCCGTCTACCTGCCGTCGAGAGGCGCAGCGTTGAGCTGACCCTTCGACCGCAGAACCGATTGCAGGGGAAAGTGATGACCAAACGGTTGATCGACCTGGGGTAAGCCACGCGCAAAAAAGCGGGACGCGATCCCGCACCACTAATTTGGAACCCGAGGGGCGGATCTCATCAAGGCCTTGCCGCCAAAAGCGGCTGACTGATCAGAGGCCGGATACATTTACGCAAGCCGGACGGCCACGCACGAAAACCTTGCAATAGCGGGGCGGACCATACATTTTTTGAAACCAGTTCCTTCATCGCCGCCAAGTCCAACATCTGCTCGGCCAGCAGCTTCTTCAGCTTGGCAT
>NZ_VDDD01000240.1 GCF_006151785.1 Paracoccus marcusii | reverse complement strand
GCCATGGCCGAGGATACCATGGCCACATTAGGCTGGGAATCCTGTTTGGGTTTTCACACGGTCT
Source organism: Paracoccus marcusii (assembly GCF_006151785.1). Classification (GTDB taxonomy): domain Bacteria; phylum Pseudomonadota; class Alphaproteobacteria; order Rhodobacterales; family Rhodobacteraceae; genus Paracoccus; species Paracoccus marcusii. Next base: position 1,415 of record NZ_VDDD01000240.1, on the reverse strand, counting down.
GGATCGTTTGTGCAGCAGCGTCAAACGTGTTGCAAAATCCGTCAAATGAGCGAGTTTTGTGACATGCCCATTATAGTGAAACTTTTGCAGCATTGATGAGGCCAAACGTGGTGACAGGTGGCTAGTCACGCGTATCAACGAGCGGCGAAGACCATCGTCTGCAGAACGACGCGTATGAGGCGGCCGGGTGTGACTACACGTGTCTGCTCGGCGATGCTTCGCTCGGGCAGGCTCACCGCGCCCAAGGGGCGTTCGGCAGTCTGCGGCTTGGCAGCGGCTGAAGCTGCCTCCGCCTGACCACCGGCATCAGCGTATGTCAAACTTGCTGCGGTCCCACAGGCGCGGCAGGGTCGTGACATGCCTGCCGTCCACATGCCGTGCCATGGCACCGGTCGTTCATCGTCGGACAAGTCGGAGGTGGCAATCCTAACCTTTGTCCGTTGTGTCGAACAGCGTCTGACCGTCGAACTACTTTCGGATCGCTGCCTGTTCAAGTTCGACGGCGTGCTGTTCAAGACGATCCGCCCGGTCGACCTGGCCGACGGCTTTATCTGGGATACGACCACCGACGCCTATGCAATGGCGACGATCGAGCGGCATCGCCATTAGGCAGGGTGGTCCGCTGCCGACTACGCTGAACCGAGCAGCATGGCTGTACATGGCTTCCTGCTGCCATCTATACCTTAAGGCAAAGAAAAGGGCCTCGCCTTCTGGCGAGACCTTGTTTGGCACTTCCGGTACTGGTTACGAATACGTCTGCACAACTTGCTGCATTGCAGAACCGTTCCGTACATTTTGTTCTAAGATGTTTGGTCGGTCAGGCAGCCACCCCTCCCAGAACCACTGCCCGACCGGAGGCAAACGTAGCGCCATTTGCAGCCCTGCACGCCTGTCTAAATCGGCACATGGTTATCGGCGAAAAAACGGCCCCCGGAAGGGGTTTCCGGGGGCCTCCGCAAGACGCCGATACACCCGCCTACTATAGGCTGAGTGAGGGATAACCCCGGCTATCGGACACGTCTGGCGTTCGAATTTGCACATCGCGTCCATGAACATAGCACGATAAATCCGGCTGTCTGTACCGATTTGTTCAATAACCCTAACCCCGCCGCGTGCGGGCTCTTTATGCCCGGCTTTCGGGCCTTCACCGATCCGGCTTCGCTGGTAATGAAAGGATGTCTAATGGCAAAGATTGAAGGTGGCATCACCCGGGGTAACGTCTGGTCGATCGGCGCGACGCTGATCGCCGTAGCTGTTTCCTATGCAACCCTGCAGGCGGGGCTCTTGGAGGGCCAGCGCGAAATGAAGCGCATCGAGCTGCAAGGCGGCCAAGCGACACAGGAAGTGCGGCTGACCCACGAAAGGCAGCTGACCGACATCCGCGCTGACCTGGTCACGCATCGCCGATCGATCCA
>NZ_VDDD01000239.1 GCF_006151785.1 Paracoccus marcusii | reverse complement strand
CGCCTGCGGACCTGACCGCGGTGCTGGGCCTGGCGGGGGGCGGCATGCAGGACGCGGCCCGCGCGATGCAGGCGCGCCTGCCCTTCGCGCGCAGCCTGGTGGTGAACGATGCCGTCACTGCCGCGCGTGGCGCGCTTGGCGCGGATGATGGCATCCTGGTCGCGGTCGGCACCGGGTCGGTGCTGGCGGTCCAGCGCGGCGGCCAGCTGCGCCAGATCGGGGGGCGCGGCTTTCTGATGGGGGACGAGGGCAGCGGTGCCGTCCTGGGCCGCACCCTGCTGGCGCGGGCGATGCGGGCGGGCGACGGGCTGGTCCCGGACACGCCCCTGCTGTCCGCGCTGCGCGACGAATTCGGCGGGATCGAGGGGATCATCGCCTTCGGCACCGGCGCCGCGCCCGCGCGCTTTGCGGAACTGGCCCCGCGCCTGGTCGCCTCGGACGATCCCGCGGCCCGTGCGATTCTGGACCAGGCGGTGGCCCAGATTGGCGACGCGGTGCGCGTGCTGCAGGATGGCGACCGCCTGCCGGTGGTCTGCACCGGCGGGCTGGGCCCCTTCTATGCCGCGGCGCTGGCGGCGGACTGGCCCGTCGTTCCCGCCCGCGGCACAGGCGTGGACGGTGCGCTGGACATGGCACGGGCCTGGGCGCCATGACCCTGCAGACCCTGGCCGCCACCACCCTGTTCGACGGCGCGCAGCTGCTGGACGACATGGCGGTGATCCTGCGCGACAGGGTGATCGAGGCCATCGTGCCGCGCCCGGCGGGCGTGGTTCCGATGCCCGGCATCCTGGCCCCCGGTTTTGTCGACCTTCAGGTGAACGGCGGCGCCGGGCTGATGGTCGGTGCAGGAACCGACGCCGCAGCCTTGGCGCGCATCTGCGCGGCACATCGCGATCTGGGCTGCGCGGGCATCCTGCCGACGCTGATCACCGACGGACCCGAGGTCACGGCACGCGTGCTGGCCGCCGGGATCGCCGCCGCCCGCGTCGACACGCCGGGCTTTCTGGGCCTGCACCTGGAGGGGCCGCATCTGGACCCGCGCCGCGCCGGGGCGCATGACGCAGCCCTGATCCGCCCGATGACCGATGCCGACATGGCCGCCCTGATCGCCGCCCGCGCGGACCTACCCGCGCTGATGGTGACCCTGGCAACCGAAGCCGCCACCCCTGCCCAGATCGCCGCCCTGACCGCGGCGGGGATCATCGTCAGCCTTGGCCACAGCGACTGCACGCTGGATCAGGCACAGGCGGCCTTTGCGGCGGGGGCGCGCTGCGCCACGCATCTGTTCAACGCCATGAGCCCGCTTGGCCACCGCCAGCCCGGTCTGGTCGGCGCGGTCCTGTCGGGCGATGCGCAGGCCGGGATCATCGCGGACGGCACCCATGTCGACCCGGCGGCGCTGCGCGTCGCGCTGCGCGCACGGCCTGGAGGGTTGTTCCTGGTCAGCGACTGCATGGCGGTCGCGGGCACCACGCTGACCGAATTTCCGTTGCAGGGCCGTCGCATCCTGCGGCGCGACGGGCGGCTGACGCTGGCGGACGGCACGCTGGCCGGCGCGGACCTGCGGCTGGACCGCGCGGTGCGCGTCGCGGTGGCG
>NZ_VDDD01000238.1 GCF_006151785.1 Paracoccus marcusii | reverse complement strand
GGCCGCCCGTGCGGCACGCTCGGCCGGGTCGGTCAGCATGCGGCGCAGCGCCTGCGCCAGCGCGGGCGCATCGTCGGGTGCGACCAGCAGGCCCGCATCGGCCGGAACCGTTCCCGGCACCGCGCCCGCACGCGTGCTGACGATGGGCAGGCCATGGGACAGCGCCTCGTCGAAGACGATGCCGTAACCCTCGTACCGGGTCGCCAGCGCAAAGATCGAGGCTGTTCGGTACAGGTCCGCCAGGCGATCCGCCTCGACCCGCCCGGCCAGTTCCAGCCGTCCATCCAGTCCGCTGGCGGCGATCTGCACCTGCAGGTCGACCACATGGGCCGCGTCCCAGGGGTTGCCCACGATCACCGCCTGCCAGTCCAGATCGGCCAACGCCGCCAGCGCGGCGATCAGGACATCATGACCCTTGCGAGGGTGCAGGATGCCCACCGACAGGATCAGCGGCGGGTCCTGCGTCGTGGGGGGCTGTTCCGGGCGGTCGGTGCCGGGGCGGGCGACGGTGATCCGGTCGGCGGGCACATCATAGCGGTCGACCAGCATGTCGCGCGTATGCGGGCTGGGCACCATCACATGGCGCGCATGGGCCAGGTTCGCGCGCTCGGTCTGCCACAGATGGTCGGCCAGATCGGCGGGCAGGGCGCTTTCCTGGGCCAGGGGATGATGGATCATCGCCACGATGGGCGCGCGGATCGCGGCCACCCCCTGCGGGTCCAGCGCGCCAAAGGCCAGCCCGTCGATGATCACCGGCCGATCCGCGGGCAGCGCCTGCAGCGCGTCCAGCGCCTGGCGCATGTCGCTGTCGGACGGGGTGGGAAAGCTGTCGGGCAGGGCCAGGACATCGACATGCCGGCCCTGGTCGCGCAGCCCCTGCACCATCCGGCGGTCGTAGATATAGCCGCCGGTCAGGGTGGTGATGTCGCCCGGCAGGGCAAAGGTCAGGGTCTTTGGGTCGATCACGGGTCTGCCTGTATGGCTGCGGGGGCGGGACGGTTGACGCGGCGCCGCGCCAACAGGACCAGCAGCCCCGGCAGGGTGCTGGCCAGAAACATCAGGCCGAAGGCCAGGCTGGCGGCAAGCCCCGCCTGCGCGCTGGCGCCGATCAGGGGGAACAGCCCGGCGGCCGCACCCTCGCGCAGACCCCACCCGCTGACGGTCAGCGGCAGGATCATGGTCAGCAGGATCAGCGGCACCAGAACGGCGGTCTCGACCGGGGACATCATGGTGCCGGTGGCCGCGGCGCAGAAGGCAAAGGCCGCAAGGTTGGCCCCGGTGATCGCCAGGTTCAGCGCCACCTGACGCGGCAGGGCGCCCGGCGCCAGCAGCGTGACGCGCAACGCGCCCCGCAGATCGCGTGCGGCGGTGCCCGCGCGCCCAGGCAGCTGTCCCGCACCGCCGATGGCCAGCATCGCGATCAGCGCGCCGCTCTGCAATGCGCCGATCAGGCCCATGACCCAAGACGGCAACGTCAGCCCGCCCGGCATCAGCGTCACGGTCAGCGCGCCCGCCGCCAGCACCAGGAACAGCGCGACCTGGCCCGCCAGGCGCTCGATCGCGACGGCGGCACCGGCGCGGCGCAGGCCCGCCTGATGACGCGCGCGGA
>NZ_VDDD01000237.1 GCF_006151785.1 Paracoccus marcusii | reverse complement strand
GCGGCCGTCCTGCAGGCGGCGCTGATCGCCGGGGCATTGGCGCAGGGGTTGCGCCCGGTCGCGACCATCGCCGCGCGCCTGTCCGACATGACGCGGGGCGACCTGGACAGCCGCATCGGCCCGCTGCCCCATCCCGACCTGGCGGCGCTGGCCACCCATGCCGACCGGCTGGCGCAGGCGCTGGAACAGGCCCGCACCGACCGCACCCGCCTGCAGCACCAGGTGATCGCCCGCGCGGACGCCGAACGAAAGGCAATCGCCCGCGACCTGCACGACGAGATGGGCCCATGCCTGTTCGGCCTGCGGGTCGAGGCCGATGCGCTGCGCGAGGCGGCGCCCGACCCCGCGACCGCCGCATCGGCCGACCAGATCGCGGCGATCGCGGAACAGATCGCCCGCGTGAACCGCACCCTGCTGGACGATCTGCGCCCGATGGCGGTGGGACAGCTGCCTTTGGCCACGGTGCTGGCGGATTACGTGGCCGATCTTAACCGCCGCTTTCCGGGCACCCGCTTTGCGCTGGACATGGCCGCGGGCCTGCCCGAGCCCGACGAGGCCACCGCCCTGACCCTGTTCCGCATCCTGCAGGAGGGCACAACGAACGCCCTGCGCCATGCCCGGGCGGACCGGGTGGACATCCGGCTCTGGACCGATCCGGCGCATTGGCGCATGGTGCTGGCCGATGACGGCGTGGGCATGGCCCCCGACCGGCGCGAGGGGACCGGCCTGACGGGCATGCGCGAACGCATCACCCTGCTGGGCGGCACCCTGCGCCTCGAGGCCGGGTCGCCCGGCACGCGCCTGATCGCGGACCTGCCCCGGCAGGCCGGACAGCCCTGACGACCGCCAGCACTGAGGACAGGACGACCCCGTGACGAAACGCGCCTTGGTCATCGACGACCACCCGATCACCCATCTGGGCGCCAGCCGCCTGCTGCGCGATCTGGGCTATGACCCGGTGGGCCAGGCCATGTCCGGAGAGGAGGCGCTGGACCAGCTGACCCGCGACCCCGCCCCCGACCTGATCGTCCTGGACATCAGCCTGCCCGGCGCGGGTGGCCTGGACCTGGTCGCCCCGCTGCTGGCCGCCGCACCCGACGCGCGCATCCTGGTCTTCTCGATGAACGACCAGACCGGCTTTGCCGCCCGTGCCCTGCAGGCGGGCGCGCAGGGGTTCCTGTCCAAGAACGCCCCGCCGTCCGATTTCCGCGACGCCGTGCGCACGCTGGAGGCCGGAGAGTTCTATCTGGCCCCCAAGCAGGCGATGGCGCTGGCCACGCTGCGCGCGGGCGCCGCGGGCGACCCCCTGGGCGCGCTGTCGGACCGCGAACGCCAGGTCCTGGCCCTGATCGGACAGGGGCATGCGCTGCAGGCCATCGCGGATCAGCTGGGCGTCAGCTACAAGACCGCGGCCAACACCTCGTCGGCGCTCAAGAAGAAGCTGGGCGTGGACGGGATCAACGGCTTGATGAAATTCGCGCTGGACAGCGGCGTATAGGGGGTCGGCATGCTGGCTTGGTTCACGAACGACACCGACACGACGCCCGGCGCGGCCGACCTGGCGCTGGAGGCGCTGGCGGCGGACCTGCGCGCGCGCGGCCTGCCCGTGGCG
>NZ_VDDD01000236.1 GCF_006151785.1 Paracoccus marcusii | reverse complement strand
CGATCCAGACCGTGTGAAAACCCAAACAGGATTCCCAGCCTAATGTGGCCATGGTATCCTCGGCCATGGCACATATTTCAGGCGATGATCGGTCCCAACTCCTGCTTTTACCGGACTCTGTGGACGACTATGTGGGGCCGGACAACGTGGTCCGGTTTATCGAAGCATTCGTTGACGGGCTTGATCTAAAAGCCGCTGGCTTCAAGCGGGTCCGGGCGAAAACGACCGGCCGCCCGGGATATGATCCGGCCGATCTCTTGAAGCTCTACATCTACGGATACCTGAACCGGGTGCGGTCTAGCCGCCGGTTGGAGGTCGAGACGCGACGCAACCTCGAAGTGATCTGGCTGCTCCGCCGTCTGACGCCCGACTTCAAGACAATCGCGGATTTTCGCCGCGACAACAGGACTGCGTTCCGCCAGGTGTTCCGCGAATTCGTGGTGCTGTGCCGAGAGCTCGACTTGTTTGGGTGCGAATTGATCGCGATTGACGGCACTCGGATCAAGGCGGTGAACAGCCGGGAGCGTAATTTTACCAAGGCCAAACTGGCAAAGGCTTTGGCCGAGAGCGATGAGCGCTTGGCGCGGTATCTCAAGCAGCTCGATGAGGCCGACAAGGACCATGAGGTTGCGCTGGAGAGCGGCACCGTGGAGAAGCTTCAAGAGAAGATCGCGGTGATCCGCGATCGGCGCGAACGCCTTGAAGGCCATGGCAAAGCCCTTGCGGACAGCGGCGAGGACCAGATCTCGCTGACCGATCCGGACGCACGTGCGATGCACTCCAGCAGCCGCGTTGGGGTTGGCTACAACATCCAGATCGCTGTGGATACCAAGCACAAACTGATTGCCGAGCAGCAGGTCCATAGCAAGGTCAGCGACCTTGGCCTGATGACCGAGACCGCCGAAGCCGCGCGTGACACACTTGGCGTCGACAAGATCGATGCGGTGGCTGACCGGGGCTACTTCAAGATCGAGGATATCGAGGCCTGCGAGGCGGCAGGCATCGTACCCTACGTTCCCAAACCGCAGCGTGGATCAGCTGTTGCCAAGGGGTTCTTCGGCAAGGAGCAGTTCTGCTATGACGCCGAAGCGGACACCTACATATGTCCGGGCGGCGCGGCATTAAGCCGTGTCAGCAGCCGCCCGGTTCGCGATGACATCCGCCTGTTCAACTATGCTAATACTGCTGCGTGCAAGACATGCGCACTCAAGGCGCGATGCACGGACGCGGCGTGCCGCAAGGTCACGCGATACGAGAACGAAGCAGTGCTGGACCGGATGGCAAAACGGCTTGCCGCGCGGCCCGGGGTGCTCGATGAGCGCCGTGAGAGCGTCGAGCACCCGTTCGGCTCCATGAAGCAATGGATGGGCCAGGGCGCATTCCTGATGCGCAGGCTGGAAAACGTGCGCGCCGAGTTCAGCCTGACGGCCATCGCCTACAATTTGCGTCGAGCGATCAGCCTTGTCGGCATTTCGGCATTGATGGCAGCTGTACGGCCATAATCGGCGGGCGATCCAGCCCATAGCGGCCTGAAAATCGCCTTCAGAGAACTCACATGTCTACCAGACCCGCAATCGCGTTCAGGGTCAGGATTTCTAAACTAAAAATCACCGAACGCCCGATGCCCTTTAAATTCCACCTAGTTTTCACACGGTCTGGA
>NZ_VDDD01000235.1 GCF_006151785.1 Paracoccus marcusii | reverse complement strand
GTCTGGCTCGCGGCCAAGGAGGGCAAGGTGGCACTGACGCCGGCGCAGTTGTCGATGCTCCTGGAGGGGATCGACTGGCGGACCCCGGAACGGACGTGGCGACCCCTTGCCGCGGGATAGTCAGCCAGTCGTGCAATCAATGATTCCCACAAGGAATACAGTGGGATAAACTGCGTGTATGCTCGATCAAGCCTTCACCCTGCCGGAAGACCCCGAGGAGCTGCGCAGCTTCACTGCGCGGCTTCTGGCCGAGGTGAAGTCGCAGGCGATCCTGATCGAGAAGCTTCGCCATCAACTGGCCGGTCACCGCGCCCATCGGTTCGGGGCATCGTCCGAGACGGTGGAACAGCTTCAGCTTGCCCTCGAGACCAGCGAGATCGCTGCCGCTGCTATGACGGCGCGGATGAAGCTGCCCGACATCGAGGAGAAGGACAAACCCAAGCGTCGTCCGATCCCGGACCACATCTCGCGGATGGAAGTGGAACTGACCCCTAGCTCCGATGCCTGTGCCGATTGCGGCGGCTGCCTGCGCCGGATCGGGGAAGATGTGACGGAAGAGCTGGAATACGTCCCCGGGCGCTTCATCGTGAACCGGATCGTCCGCCCTCGGCTGACCTGCTCGTGCTGCGAACGCTTCGTGCAAGCCCCGCTGCCCTCGCGCCCGATCGAGCGCGGTCGCCCGGGGCCGGGCCTCCTCTCCCATGTCTTGGTCAGCAAGTATGCCGACCACTTGCCGCTCTACCGCCAAAGCCAGATCTTCGACCGTGAGGGGCTCGATCTGGATCGCTCCACGCTGGCAGACTGGGTCGGCAAGAGCACGGCCTTGCTGGAGCCCTTGGCTGACGCCATTGGCCGCCACGTCCTGTCGGCCGAAGCGATCTTCGCCGATGACACGCCGGTGCGAATGCTCGCCCCCGGCACCGGCAAGACCCAGACGGCACGCCTCTGGACCTATGCCCGCGACGAACGGCCGTGGGCAGGAACCGCGCCACCGGCGGCTTGGTATCGGTTCTCGGGAGATCGGAAAGGCCAGCACCCCAAGGATCACCTCGCCCGCTTCCGCGGCTGGATGCATGCCGACGGCTATGCCGGATTCGAGGATCTCTACCGCTCCGGCGCCATCCGCGAGGTCGCCTGCATGGCCCATGTCCGGCGCAAGTTCGTCGACATCCACAGGTCGCAAGGCTCCCCGATTGCAGAAGAGGCCATCGGCCGGATAGCTCAACTCTATGCCGTCGAGAAACAGGCCAAAGGGTCGCCACCTGAACGCCGCGCCGAATTGCGACGCGCCCATGCGGCCCCGGTCTTTGACGACCTGGAGCGATGGCTGGCCATGCAACTCACCACGATCTCTGGCAAATCCCCGCTGGCCGCGGCTATCCGATATGCCCTGACCAGAATGGAACGCCTGCGCCCATACCTCGACCACGGCATCCTAGAACTCGACAACAACGCTGCCGAACGTGGCATGCGCGCCGTCGCCCTCGGCCGTAAAAACTACCTCTTTGTCGGCTCCGAGGCAGGCGGCAAGGCCGCCGCCATCGCCTACACCCTAATCGAAACGGCCAAGCTAAATGGTGTCGACCCACAGGCTTGGCTCGCCGACACTCTTACGCGCATCTCGGACTACAAGATCACCAAGATCGATGAACTGCTGCCATGGCACTGGAA
>NZ_VDDD01000234.1 GCF_006151785.1 Paracoccus marcusii | reverse complement strand
TCGAAGACCTCATGCCCTGGCGGCACGCACAGCCGTCAAGCCTCACCGCATAGGGCCGCGACGTCGCGCTTACTGTACTGTGGCGCATAGCTTTGCCTTTTCTGTCAGGCAGTCTGTCCCTGGTGCCTGCCAGTTTGACAAAAGCGGACAGTCATAGGTCGGCGTAGCATCGACGTGAATAGCCTCTATAGCTGCCGGTCGGCTGGCGCCGTGGTCGCGAAGCCGCATTCCCGGAAACGGCCGTTCGGCCATCCAACCCCTTGGCCCTCGCGACTGCCCGGTTGTTTCCTGCGCCGAGGGCTCGGAGCCCAAGGCGATTGCTGTATCACGCGCGGATGTCCGCATTCCTTGGTGAGCTGCGGGTGCCTCGCTGCGATGCCATTGGGCCGCTTTCTGCGCCGTCACTGTCGTTCATTTTGGACGCAGCGAACGGCAGCTCCCCGCCCTCAATTGCTCCAAGCGCATGCGCGGTCTGGGACTTGTGCAGGCGCAGCGAATGACCGGAAGGTCCCGCAAAGCAGACGGATTAGGATGGCGATCATCAGTCAGCTTTGCGGGTGCGGATTCAACGGGTGGCCGCAACACTCTAGTCTGTTTGCAAAGATGGAGTGTCAGTCATGAAGTATCGCACGCGGACGTTCTACACCGAAGCACAGAAGTCGGAGATGTGGGATCGATGGCAGCGCGGAGAGTCGCTGAGTTCGATCGGGCGGAGTTTTGGTCGCGCGTCGTCGTCGATCTTCCCCCAGCTGGCACGCACGGGCGGTATCAGGCCCCCGGCACGCGTCAGATCCCGGTCGGCTCTGACGTTGCGCGAGAGGGAAGAGATCTCTCGCGGGCTTGCGGCTAATCTGTCCTTACGTGCGATCGCGCACGATCTGGCCCGGGCACCCTCCACCATCAGCCGGGAGGTAAGGCGGAACGGTGGGCGAGAGGCCTATCGTGCAGCGGATTCAGATATACGGGCTTGGAACTGCGCGACGCGGCCCAAAGCCTGTAAGCTCTCATTCAACGAACGTCTGTGCCGGCTGATTGCGCGCAAGCTGCGCCTGAAATGGTCGCCTCAGCAGATCGCTGGTTGGCTGAGGCGCCAGCATCCTGATGAAGAAAGCCACCGCGTGTCGCATGAGACGATCTACCGAAGCCTTTACGTCCAGACCCGCGGGGTTCTGAAGAAGGAATTGCAGGATTGCCTGCGCAGTTCTCGTGCGATGAGGCGCTCAAGGCACGCGACACAGAAAGGGCTGAAACTGCGCAAGATCAAGGATGCAGTTCCGATCAGCGAGCGCCCGCCCGAAATCGAAGATCGCGCTGTGCCGGGGCATTGGGAGGGCGATCTGATCGTAGGCGCCAACAACAGCTATATCGCCACATTGGTTGAACGGCAGTCCCGCTTCGTGATGCTGGCAAAGGTCGGCAACAAGGACACTGCGAGCGTCATTGCGGCGCTGATCAAGCAAGCACGCAAGCTGCCGCACGAGCTTTACAGGTCCCTGACCTGGGACCGCGGATCGGAGATGACTGATCATGCCAGGTTCACCATGGCGACCAAAATCGATGTCTATTTTTGCGATCCGCAGTCACCGTGGCAGCGGGGAACCAACGAGAACACCAACCGACTTCTGCGCCAATACTTCCCGCGGGGCATCGATATGTCGACCCACAGCCAGGCAAGGCTTAGCGCCATCGCACGACAGCTGAACGAGCGGCCTCGAAAGACCTTGCAGTATCAGACCCCCGCAGAGAAGTTCGGACAGTGTGTTGCGGCCACCCGTTGAATCCGCAGGGACCAAGCTGCCGTTCACGGTTTTGCCTCGAACGACCGCTTTTTCCGTTTCTCAGGCCAAAGCCGTTGCTTCGATCTCGAAG
>NZ_VDDD01000233.1 GCF_006151785.1 Paracoccus marcusii | reverse complement strand
GAGGGCATGGCGCCCCAGGGTCCGCGCATCGTGGCGCCCATGGCGGCCCCCATCGCGGCGCCCAGGCCGGCACCGGCGCCCCCCTCGTTCCGCGCGGCCGCCAGCATGGCCTCGGACGCGGCATACTGGCCGAAACGATCCAGATCGCCGATGATCCCCATGCTGGTGCGCTTGTCCAGCATCGCCTCGACCTCGGCGGGCAGGCTGATGTTCTCGATGTAGAATTCCGGCAGGACCAGGCCATAGGCCTCGATCACCGGGGCGATGGCCTTGGCGACCAGCGCACCCAGCTGGTCGGTGTTTGCGGCCATGTCCAGAACGGGAATGTTCGACGCGGCGATGGCGCGGGAAAACTCCTGCACGATCACGTTGCGGATCTGGAAAGTGATCTCGTCGCGGGTGAAGTCGCCATCGGTGCCGACGATCTCGGACATGAACCGGGCGGGGTCGCCCACGCGCATCGAATAGGTGCCGAAGGCCCGCAGGCGGACCGGGCCGAATTCGGGGTCACGGGCGATGATGGGGTTGCGGGTGCCCCATTTCAGATCGTTGAAGCGGGTCGTGCTGACGAAATAGACCTCGGACTTGAAGGGGCTGCGAAAGCCGTGGTCCCAGTGCTGCAGGCGCGTCAGCACCGGCAGGTTGTTCGTCTCCAGCAGGTACAGGCCGGGGCCGAACACGTCGGCCAGCTGGCCCTCATGGACAAAGACAGCGGCCTGACCCTCGCGGACGGTCAGCTTGGCGCCATACTTGATCGCGCGCCCGACCGTGTCAAAGCGCCAGACCATCGTGTCGCGGTCGTCGGCCGTCCATTCGATGATCTCGATGAATTCGCCGCCCAGGATGTCGAAGATGGACATAGGTGCCTCCCGCTGACCTCGCCCCTTTCTAGGGGCGGGCCGGGGACGGGATCAAGCGTTCTCGCCCAGCAGCTCGGTCGCGATGCGGCGGACGATGGGCGCGGCCTCCGCCTCGGACATGCCGGGACGCAGGCGGGGATCATAGAGGATCCGCAGCAGCAGCTCGTCATGACGCGTCAGCAGCGCGAACTCCTCGTCGTCGTTGAAGATCGACGGACGCGCGCCGGGGCTGTCATTGGCCAGCCCCATTCCCTGCGCCAGCTCCTCGTGGATGCAGGACGTGCGCAGCAGCGGCGGCAGTTCGGCCCGGATCACCGCCACGGCGCGGGCATAGTCGGCGGCCGCCCCCTGCGAATAGGCGAAGACCGCGCAGCTGATCGCGGCGGGCAGGTCGGTCATGATCGACACGTCCTGCGCCGGGATGCCCGGCACAAGCTGGGCCAGGCGCGGGCCGATGGCCCGGCGCTCATCCTCGGTCAGGACCAAGATGGTGAAGTTGCCGCCCTCGGCCGTCAGCGATACGGGATGGCGCGTGGCGTCCGACAGGAGGCCCGCGAAATCCGCGACCTCCGACCGCCAGGCGGGGCGGGCGGCCATGTCGGTCGAGGCGCCGAATTCCAGCTGCATCCGCACCGGACCCTGCCAGCGGCGCAGGGGCGCAGCGCGGGACTGCGACACCAGCCCGCCGTCGGTCTGGCTGTATTCGTCGCGCAGCGCGATGTCGATGAAGTTGCGGGTCAGGATCTCGGCGTCGATCGGCGCGTCCAGCGGGGTCCGGTCGCGGCGCAGGCGACCCTGCGCCACCAGCCGCCGTTCCGCCGCGGCATAATAGTCACGCTGCGACTGGCTGGCTTGGCTGGGCGAGGCAGAGGCCTGGCGCGCGACGGCATTCGCGGCGCGGTTGCGTTCGGCCCGCGCGCGGCGCAACTCGGCTTGGCTTTGCGCGGCCGAGGTGGCCTCGGGGCGTGCCTGCGGGCGCGGAGAGCCGGGCGTGTCCGTGAACGGGTCTGGGGCG
>NZ_VDDD01000022.1 GCF_006151785.1 Paracoccus marcusii | reverse complement strand
CGCGCAGCCACGCGGCCAGACCGGCACCGCGGGCCTGATGGGCCACGATCTCTCGCGTGCCTTCGGGCGCGCCGCAGCGGCGCGCGGCGGTCCACATCAGCGCGCCCGCCGTCGCGTCGACATAGGCCAGCACCGCCTGCGGCCCGTCAAAGGGCTGGCGTTCGCAATCCCTGCGCCGGGCCTCGGCCATGGGCGACAGGGCGCCCGCGTCGGTCCCCCAGGCCTCCCACAGGGGCGTCAGCACGTCGTGCAGCGGGGGCGCGGTGCCCTGCCCCATCTCGTCCAGCCGGTCGATCCACCATTGCAGCCGCATCTCGGCCAGCATCGGCTCGGCCGACTGGAACGGCGCGCGGGCGATCTCCAGGTTCAGCGCATAGAGCGTGACCAGCGCCGGACGGTCCGCCGCCTCGGCCACCAGCACCGCACCGAACCGGTCGGGGTCATGCTGGCGCAGCGCCTCGGTGCAGGCCTCCAGGGTCATGTGCCGTGGGTCCGCGCCAGATCGGCCAGTCGTGCCGGATCGAACCCCGCGGCCAGCGACCATTCGGGCCCCTTGGCCGTGTCCTTGACCTCGACGCCCGCTGCCGCGAACCCGTCGCGGATCGCATCCGCACGGGCGAAATCACGGGCTTGGCGCGCCGCCAGTCGCGCCGCCAGCAACGCCTCGATCTGGCCCGCCGCACCGGCATCGGCCTGGGCCCACTCGCCCACACCCGGCAGCAGCAGGCCCAGCATCCGGGCCGATGCCAGCAGCGTCTCCGCGTCCCCCCGACCCGCCAGGTCGTGCAACACCGCGATGGCACCCGCAGCGTTCAGGTCATCGGCAAGCGCCTCGATCAGCGCGGGTGCCGGGCTTGTTGCGGGTTCGATGCCCGCAACAAGCCCATGCCACCGCCGAAGCACAGCTTCGGCCTCCTGCGCCTTGGCCTCGGTCCAATCCATCGGCTTGCGGTAATGCGTGGACATCATCACGAAGCGGATCACCTCGCCGGGCACGCCCCGGTCCAGCAGGTCGCGCACGGTGAAGAAGTTGCCCAGGGACTTGGACATCTTCTTGCCTTCGACCTGCAGCATCTCGTTGTGCAGCCAGACATTGGCGAAACCCGCGCCGGGATGGGCGCAGCAACTCTGTGCGATCTCGTTCTCGTGGTGCGGGAACTGCAGGTCGATGCCGCCGCCGTGGATGTCGAAATGCGGCCCCAAGAGCGCCGCCGACATGGCCGAGCATTCGATGTGCCAACCCGGACGCCCCCGGCCCCAGGGGCTGTCCCAGCCCGGCAGATCGTCCGAGGACGGCTTCCACAGCACGAAATCCATCGGGTCGCGCTTGAAGGGCGCCACCTCGACCCGCGCGCCCGCGATCATGTCGTCGACCGAACGGCCCGACAGCGTGCCGTAGTCGGGAAAGGACCGCACGTCGAACAGCACATGCCCCTCGGCCTCATAGGCATGGCCCTTGGCGATCAGCTCGGCGGTCATCGCGATCATCTGGCCGACATAGGCGGTCGCCCGCGGCTCGTGGTCCGGACGAGCCGCGCCAAGCGCGTCCATGTCGGCGTGATACCAGCCGATCGTCTCCTCGGTCCGCTCGGCGATCAGCGCCGCCAGGGACAGGTCGGACCCGGCCGCACGGCGGCGCTGCGCCTCGGCGTTGATCTTGTCGTCGACATCGGTGAAGTTGCGCACATACGTGACCGCACGGTCGCCGTATTCATGCCGCAGCAGCCGCACCAGCAGGTCGAACACCAGGACCGGCCGGGCATTGCCCAGATGGGCGCGGTCATAGACGGTGGGTCCACACAGATACAGACGCACGTTGGCCGGGTCGATGGGGACGAACTCCTCCTTGCGGCGGGTGCGGGTGTTGGTCAGCCTGATCTGCGTCATGATGCGGCCCTTTTGGCAAGCGTGGCCAAGGGTCTATCGCATCGCGCCCTGGCTTTCCACCCAGGCAATCTGGCGCGGCAGCGATTGCGACGCCAGATCATAGCCCCCCAGGATCGTGGCCCGCGCCGCCTTGCGGATCGCCGCCGCCTGCGGATCGCCCGCCAATCCGCGGATCAGGGCCGCCGACAGGGCCGACCCGTCAAAGAACGGCACCAACCGCCCGTTCACCCCGTCGGTGATCAGCTCGCGCACCGGTTCGGTATCGGACGCCACGACATACCCCCCGGCCGCCATCGCCTCGGTCAGCGACCAGGACAGCACGAACGGATAGGTCAGATAGCAATGCACCCGCGCGACCTGCATCAGCGACAGATAGTCGCCATAGGGCACGCGGCCCAGGAAATGCACCCGCGACAGGTCCAGCCGGGCGCCGACCTCCGCCAGCAGCTTGTCCTTCCAGCTTTTCGCATCGCGCGGCTTGGCGCCATAGCTGGTGCCCTCGGCGCCGACCAGGACCACCTGCGCGTCGGGGCGCGCCGCCAGCACGTCGGGCAATGCCCGCATCAGCACGTGAAACCCGCGGTAAGGCTCCAGAGAACGGGACACGAAGGACAGCACCTCGTCCCCCGCGCGCAGGATCGTGCCGCCCGGAAGGGTCAGGCGGGCCGCGGGATCGGGGGCCACGCGGGCGGTGTCGATGCCGTCATGGATGACGGTGATCTTGCCGCGCAGCTCGGGCGGAAAGCTGTCGGCCTGATAACGGGTGGGCGCGATGGCCGCATCGGCCTGCACCATCGCCTGGACCAGATGCGCCGACCGCGCGACGGTCATGAAGCGCACCTCGTCCCGGTCGGGGCTGATCTCGGGGTCGAAGCCCACGTCGTGGCCGCGGGTGCGGTACATCAGCTCGGCATAGACCAGCAGGCGCGCGTGGGGCCAGATCTCCTTCAGGAACAGCGTCTCTCCCCAGCCCGGATGGCCGATGACGATGTCGGGGTGAAACCCGTGCCGGTCGCGCAGCGCACGCGCCCCCCGCGCCGCCAGCAGGCCGCGTTCCGCATGGTCCGCATAGGTCCGGCCCAGGGCGCTGTCGGTCTGCACCGCCGCCGGCGCCTTGTAGCGCAGGGTCCGGATCGGGCTGGGCCGCTGGTTGTTCTCATCCGTCAGGGCCAGGACCTGGTGGCCGCGCGCGGCCAGGGCCGGGGCCAGATGCGGAAACTGGCCCGGAAAGTTCTGGTGGACGAACAGGATCTTCATTCTTGGATCGGAAAGGCCGCGCGCAGCAGGGCGCGGGTGTAATCCTGCCGGGGCGCGTCAAAGATCTGCGCGACGCTGCCATGTTCGACGACCTCTCCGGCGCGCATGACCATGATGTGATGCGCCATCGCGCGCACCACGCGCAGATCATGGCTGATGAACAGGTAGGCCAGCCCGTATTTCCGCTGCAGGTCGCGCAGCAGATCCACGATCTGCACCTGCACGGTCATGTCCAGCGCGCTGGTCGGCTCGTCCAGGACGACGACCTTGGGGCGCAGGATCATCGCGCGGGCGATGGCGATGCGCTGACGCTGACCGCCGCTGAATTCGTGCGGATAGCGGTGCATCATCTGGGGGTTCAGCCCGACCTCGGTCATGATCTCGGTGACCAGCTGGCGGCGGTCCCGGCCGGGTTCGACCCCGTGCACGCCCAGGCCCTCGGTGATGATCTGTTCGATCGTCATGCGGGGCGACAGGCTGCCATAGGGGTCCTGGAACACGATCTGCATGTCGCGGCGCAGGCGGCGCAGCTGGCCGCTGGTCCAGGCCTGGATATCCTGGCCCAGATACAGAATCGGGCCGTCGCTTTCGATCAGGCGCATGATGCCCAGGGCCAGCGTGGTCTTGCCCGATCCCGATTCGCCGACGATGCCCAGGGTCTCTCCCGCGCGCAGCGACAGGGTCGCGCCGTTCACCGCCTTGACGTGCCCCGTCACGCGGCGCAGCAGGCCGCGCTTGATGGGAAACCAGACCTTCAGGTCGCGCGTCTCGACCAGGACCGGCGCATCGGGGGCGATGGGATCGGCCTGCCCGGTCGGCTCGGCGGCCAGCAGCTTGCGGGTATAGGGGTGCTGGGGCCGGGCAAAGATGTCCTCGACCGCGCCCTGTTCGACGATCTCTCCGTCCTTCATCACGCAGACGCGGTCGGCGATGCGGCGCACGATGCCCAGATCGTGGCTGATGAACAGCATCGACAGGCCCTCGTCGGCCTTCAGCTCGGCCAGCAGGGCCAGGATCTGGGCCTGGATGGTCACGTCCAGCGCCGTGGTGGGTTCATCCGCGATCAGCAGGTCGGGACCGTTGGCCAGGGCCATCGCGATCATCACGCGCTGACGCTGACCGCCCGACAGCTGGTGCGGATAGTCGGCCAGGCGGGTTTCCGGGTCGCGGATGCCGACGCGGGTCAGCAGTTCGATGATCCGCGCCCGCGCCTTGGCGCCCGACAGCCCCTGGTGCAGCGCCAGGCTTTCCGACAGCTGCTTTTCCAGCGTGTGCAGCGGGTTCAGCGAGGTCATCGGCTCTTGGAAGATGAAGCTGATGTCGTTGCCGCGGATGTCGCGCAGGGTGCGGTCCGATGCGCCGACCATCTCGCGGCCCGCGTATTTCACCGACCCCTGGACCTCGGCCGAGGCGCCCAGCAGCTGCACGGTGGACAGCGCCGTGATCGACTTGCCCGAACCGGATTCGCCCACCAGGGCCACGGTCTCACCACGGTCGATGTGAAAGCTGACGCCCTTGACGGCCGCGGTCAGGACGCCTTCGGACCGGAACCCGATGCGCAGGTCGCTGACCGCCAGCACGGCATCGCTGGACGGGGCGGGCACGGGACGCGCCTGCGACGCGCCGGGCATCGAGCCGCCATGGCTCTCGGCCACGGCCGCGGGGGCGCCGGGGGCGGGGCGGACGGGCTGATCGCTCATCGGAAGGTCTTTCTGGGGTCGAAGGCGTCGCGGATGCCCTCGAAGATGCACACCAGAAGCGACAGCATGATCGCGAAGGTGAAGAAGGACGTGAAGGCCAGCCAGGGCGCCTGCAGGTTCTGTTTCGCCTGCAACGCCATCTCTCCCAAAGATGCCGATCCGGCGGGCAGGCCATAGCCAAGATAGTCCAGCGCGGCCAGGCCGCTGATCGTGCCGGTGACGACAAAGGGCATCATCGTCAGCGTGGCGACCATCGCGTTGGGCAGGATGTGGCGGAACATGATCTTGCGGTCGCTGACGCCCAGGGCGCGCGCCGCGCGGACATATTCAAAGTTCCGCGCCCGCAGGAATTCCGCCCGCACGACCCCCACCAGCGCGGGCCAGCCGAACAGGATGGTGACGAAGACCAGAAGCCAGAAGCTGCGCCCCAGGATCGCGAACAGGATGATGATGACGTAAAGGCTGGGTGTCGAAGCCCAGATCTCCAGCACGCGCTGGAACACCAGGTCGGTGCGGCCGCCGAAATAGCCCTGGATCGCGCCCGCCGTGATGCCGATGGTCGAGGCCACCACCGTCACGATCAGCGTGAACAGGATCGAGGTGCGGAACCCGTAGATCACCCGCGCCAGCACGTCCCGCGCGGTGTCGTCCGTGCCCAGCAGGTGGTTGCCGTCGGGCGCGGAGGGCGCGGTGCCCACGTTGTTGATGGTGCGGTAGTGATAGGGGATCGGCGGCCAGATCATCCAGCCCTGTTCGGCCTTGGGCACATCGGTCGAACCCGACCGCACCGCCGCCATGAAGCCCTCCGGCTCGTCCCAGCATTCCTCGCGGCCGCCCGACACGATCAGGCATTGCACCGCCTCGTCGCGATAGATCGCCTCGGTCCCGAAATCGCCGCCGAACGCGGTCTCGGGATAGAAGTTGTAGGCGGGCCAGTACAGTTCGCCCTGATAGCGGACGACGATGGGTTTGTCGTTGGCCACGATCTCGGCGAACATCGCGGTCACGAACAGGACCGCAAAGATCACCAGCGACCAGAAGGCGCGTCCGTTCCGGCGGAAGTTGCGCCAGCGGCGGCGGTTCAGTTCCGACATCGCCATCAGCCCGCCCTCTTCTCAAAGTCGATGCGCGGATCGACAAAGACGTACATCAGGTCCGACAGGATGCCGACCACCAGGCTCATCAGGCCGAAGACATACAGCGTGCCGAAGATCACCGGATAGTCGCGCTGCACCGCCGCCTCGAAGCCCAGGCGCCCCAGCCCGTCCAGCGAGAAGATCGTCTCGATCAGGATGCTTGATCCGAAGAACACGCCCAGGAACATCGCCGGAAAGCCAGCGATCACGATCAGCATCGCGTTGCGGAAGACGTGGCCGTACAGGACGCGGCGTTCGGTCAGCCCCTTGGCCCGCGCGGTCATCACGTACTGCTTGTTGA
Organism: Paracoccus marcusii; assembly: GCF_006151785.1. GTDB lineage: Bacteria > Pseudomonadota > Alphaproteobacteria > Rhodobacterales > Rhodobacteraceae > Paracoccus > Paracoccus marcusii. The sequence goes on along the minus strand of NZ_VDDD01000022.1, from coordinate 28,238 downwards.
TCTCGTCCAGGAAGCTGTTCTTGGTCAGCAGCGTCAGCGTCGCGAAACTGCTGATCGTGGCCGCGATCACCGGCAGGGCCGCGTGCCAGGCATAGTCCTTGACCTTGCCCCAGACCGACAGGTCCGCGAAATTGTCCGATGTCAGGCCGCGCAGCGGAAAGATCTGCCAATAGCTGCCGCCCGCGAACAGCACCATCAGGATGACCGCGAACAGGAAGGCCGGGATCGCATAGGCCATGATGATCACGCCCGACGTCCAGGTGTCGAAGCGCGATCCGTCGCGCACCGCCTTGCGGATGCCCAGCGGGATCGAGACGACATAGGCGATCAGCGTCGACCACAGCCCCAGCGTGATCGAGACCGGCATCTTCTCGACGACCAAGTCCATCACGCTGATCGACCGGAACCAGCTGGTCCCGAAATCGAAGCGGATGTAGTTCCACATCATGGAGAAGAACCGCTCGACCGGGGGCTTGTCGAAGCCGAACTCCTTTTCAAGCTGGGCGATGAATTCGGGGGGCAGGCCGCGCGCGCCCTCGTATCCCGCATCGCCGCCCAGCTGTTCGGCGCTGTCGGCCGTGGCGCCGGCCAGGTTGCCCAGCACGTCGCCCTCGCCCCGGACCTGGGCCGCGATCTGTTCGATCGGGCCGCCGGGGACGAACTGCGTCAGGGTAAAGTTCACCACCATGATCCCGATCAGGGTCGGGATGATCAGCAGCAGTCGCCGCAAGATGTAGGCGCCCATCAGCGCATGCCCTTCCCCGTTGGGTCCGTGCCCCTTGGCGGGGCCTTGTCGTTATCTGGGCTTGTCGGCAATCCGCGCCGGGAAATCAAGCGCATCGCCGTCTCAGCGCAGCTGGCCCGCCGCCCGCAGCTCGTCCGCGCGGGTCTGGTCGTACCACCAGAAGTCCGTGACCCCCAACCCAAGGGCGGGCAGGGTCTCGGGCCGGTCATAGACGTCCCAATAGGCGACCGTGGTCACCGGCTTGTACCATTGCGGGATCCAGAAGCGCAGGCTGCGCAGCGCCCGGTCCAGCGCGCGGATGGCGACGCGGTTCTCGGCGTCCGTCGTGGCGGCGCTGCCGATCTCGATCAGGCGGTCGATGGCGGGGTTGGCCAGGCCCATCGGGTTGAACACGTCGTCGCTGTGCTCGGACCCAAAGGCCTGTGCGGTGCCGCCGCCGATGCCGTAACCGTTGCCCAGGCTGTCGCGCACGATGTCGAAATCATGGCTGCGGGTGCGGGTGGTCAGTTCCGACGGATCGACCCGCGACAGGACCGCGTCCACGCCGATCGCACGCAGGTTCTCGACATAGGGGTTCACGATGCGGTCATAGCTCTGGTTGAAGTCCAGGAACTCGACCCGCAGCGTCTGGCCTGCGGCGTTGCGGCGCATGCCGTCCGTGCCGGTCGTCCAGCCCGCCTCGTCCAGCAGCGCCGCCGCCCGGCGCGCATTGCCGCGGTCCAGCTGGCGTTCGCCGCTGACCGGGGCCGAGACCGGATCATCGGTCAGGATGCCCGGCGGCAGATCGGCCGCGACGGGTTCCAGCAGCGCCAGCTCCTCAGGCGTGGGCGGGCCTTCGGCCTGCAGGTCGCTGTTGTCCCAGAAGCTGTCCAGCCGGGTGTTCATGCCATAGAACAGCGCCTGGTTCGACCATTCGAAGTTGAACATCAGCCCGATCGCCTCGCGCACGCGGATGTCCTTGAACTTGTCGCGCCGCAGGTTGAAGACCCAGGCATCGCCCGATGCGATCACGCCGTCGGGGATCTCCTCCTTGATGACGGCGCCCGCCGCCACCGCCGGAAAGTCATAGCCGGTCGACCACAGCTGTTCGGACGGCTCGACCCGGAAGGTATAGATGCCGGCCTTGAACGCCTCGAAGGCCGCGTCGAAATCGCCGAAATACTCGAAGCGCAGGGTGTCGAAATTGTGCCGGCCCTTGTTTATGGGCAGGTCCTTGCCCCAATAGTCCGGGTTGCGCCGCATCGTGATCGACCGCCCGAAATCCGCGCTGTCGAAGACATAGGGGCCGGACCCCAGGAACGGCGTGGTGCTGGTCTGCTGGATGTCGCGGCCAGTCGCTTCGAACTCGGCGCGCGAGAAGATCGACTGGTTGCCCATCAGCCCAAGCACGTCGCGGCGTTCGATGTCGGGCATGAAATCGAACCGGATGCGGTGCGTGTCCAGCACCGTGGCACTGGCGACGCGTGTCTTCAGCGCCTCGCTGTAGGACGGAAAGCCCTTGTCGCGCAGCAGTTCGAACGTGAACAGGACGTCGTCTGCCGTCAGCGAGCTGCCGTCGCTGAAACGCGCTTCGGGGCGCAGGTTGAAGATGATCCAGTCGCGGCTTTCGGGATATTCGACCGTCTCGCACAGCAGGCAGTACATCGAATACGGATCGTCCAGGACCGACTCCATCAGCGGTTCCAGCATCATCACCGACGGCGCCGTGGCCCGCCCCCGGAACGTGTAGGGATTGTAGCTGTCAAAGGTGCCGATGCCGTGCTGGGACATCTCGCCGCCCTTGGGCGCGTCCGGGTTCACGTAGGGCAGATGCGGAAAGTCCGCGGGCAGTGCGGGCTCGCCAAAGGTGGCGATGCCATGCGTCTTGATGACCGTCGGATCGCCGGCCGCGTCCTGCGCCCAGGCTGGGACCACGGCGATCCCAAGAAGCAGCGTGGCAAGGCGGGCGGCATGGCGCATGTCGTCTCTCCGGTCTGGACCAGCGAGAGGCTAGGCCAGCGGGGGGCCGGGCTTCAAGCCGCGATTTCGTGAACGCGGGCCATGAAAAAACCCCGGCGCCGGGCCGGGGTTTTCTGGATGGCGCACGGTCGGGCGGGACCGATCAGGGATTGGCTTCCAGATAGGCGATCAGGTTGGCGCGGGCCTGCGGATCGCGGATGCCCGCAAAGCTCATCGCGGTGCCCGAGACGAAGCCGCGCGGGTTCTCCAGGAACGCCTGCAGGTGGTCAGGATCCCAGGTGGGGTATTCGGCCGCATGTTCGGTCATCGCGCTGGAATAGCTGAACCCGTCGATGCTGGCGGTCGGGCGTCCGACGACGCCGTTCAGGTGCGGGCCGACGCCGTCGCTGCCGTCGAGGGCGTGGCACGACCGGCACTTGGCCCATTCACGCTCGCCCGCGGCCGCGTCGGCCGAGGCCATCAGCGCGGCAAAGTCCAGCGGCGCTTCCTCTTCGCCCGCGGGGACGGTTTCCGGGACCGGGATGGTATAGGCCTGCGCAATTTCCTCGTCGCCGTGATCGCCGCCATGTCCGACAGTGAACAGGCCGCTGGCCGCCCAGTTGGCCAGCATCAAAAACAGCAGCGCGCCAATGAAGGCGCCGGCTGCCTTGGTCAGGGTCATCGTATTGAACATCGCGTGCGGTCCCGCCTTGGTAAGCTCGTCAGGTCGTGCGGTATGTATCCGCTTTCGCTTTCAAGGATCAAGGTATAGTTACCCCGGCACGCTCAAATTTAGAACAGCGGGGGCCCGGCCATGACCACGAATCGCATCGCGTTCCAGGGAGAACCGGGTGCCTACAGCCACGAGGCCTGCCGCAGCGCGCGCCCTGGAATGGAGGCCCTGCCCTGCCGCACCTTCGAGGACGTGATCGAGGCCGTGCGCGCGGGCGACGCCGATCTGGCCATGCTGCCGGTCGAGAACTCGACCTATGGACGGGTGGCCGACATCCATCACCTGCTGCCAGAATCCGGCCTGCGCATCATCGACGAAGCCTTCGTGCGCGTCCATATCAGCCTGCTGGCCGTGCCCGGCACGACCCTGGATCAGGTCCGCGAGGCGATGAGCCATACCGTCCTACTGGGCCAGTGCCGCGGGTTCCTGCGCCGGAACGCCATCCACGCGATCACCGGGGCCGACACGGCCGGTTCCGCCAAGGAGGTCGCCGCGCGCGGCAATCCGTCGCTGGCCGCGCTGGCCGCGCCCCTGGCGGGCGAGATCTATGGCCTGGACCGCCTGGCCGACCGGATCGAGGACCGGCAGAACAACACGACACGGTTCCTGATCATGTCGCGCCAGGCCGACGACAGCCGGCGCGCCGAGCGGATGCTGACCAGCTTTGTCTTCCGGGTCCGCAACATCCCGGCGGCGCTCTATAAGGCGATGGGCGGGTTCGCGACGAACGGCGTGAACATGACCAAGCTGGAAAGCTACATGGTCGACGGCGTGTTCACCGCGACCCAGTTCTATGCCGACATCGAGGGTCACCCCGAGGACGCGAACGTCGCCCGGGCGCTGGACGAGCTGCGCTACTTCACCTCCAGCCTGGACATCCTGGGCGTCTATCCGGCCGATCCGCTGCGCGAGACGCAGCGACAGGCAAGCATGGCGGACTGATCCCGCCTAGCGGGCAAAGTTGCGCATCTGGTGGACGAAATCCTCGATCCGGCGCTGATAGCGGCGGTCAAGCTGCGCCTTGCCCAGCTTGGCGGTCTGCAGCATCAGCCGGGCCTTCATGTTGCGCGGGCGGACCTCGGTCTCGAAGATCAGGCGCGACTTGACGCGGCTCAGCGCGACGACGGTGGCCACCACCGTCAGGTCCAGCGCATCGGAATGACCGGCCATCATCATCTGTTCGGGGCGGTCGAACCGCGTGACGGCCAGCCGCAGCTGCCGCGCCTTGCCCCGCCAGTCGAACCCGATGTTCCAGCCCATGCCGATCCCCGGTTCGTTCGACGGATCGATGCGCGCCACGGTTGCGCCGCGGCCGATCACCATCCGTTCCAGCGCGTCGAAATTCCCGACCACCTCGAACAGGCGTTCCGCGGGAAGGTCCGTGTCGATCCGCGTGGAGAACTTCATCTGAAACGACCCAATGACCCATCCAGGGCGGCCAGGACCGCCGACCCCTCCCTTGGCAGATAATCCGGATCGCGCGGCAGGTTCAACCGGGGGATTACCAAACCGCGATCATGGCACCCGAAAACCAAGGCGCGCCCGAATTCAGCGCAACGTTTCGGATTTGTGAAATTCTGTGCCACAATGACCTGATAAAGCGTGCGTTCTTCAATCTTTGGTTGTGTGGTTCGAATTGTATACAGTAAGCATGGTATCGGTATGTCGTCCGTGCCCGGAAAGGACATGACGGCATGCGCAACGCGGCGTCGGGCGATCACATGTTTGACAGGAAGACGATGCAAATGCCCGCAACGGCCGCGGATGATCCGCCCCCGGACGGCATGACGCTGCGCATCCTGGCCACCAGCGACCTGCACATGCACCTGCTGCCCTACGATTACCTGGCGGATCGTCCGTCGGACCGGATCGGGCTGGCGCGCACCGCATCGCTGATCGAGGCGCGGCGGACCGGGCCGCATGCCAGCATCCTCTTGGACAACGGCGATTTCCTGCAGGGCGGTCCGATGGGCGACCTGGTCGCGCGGCGCAGCGGACCCTTCGCCGGCACCCACCCGGCCATCGCGGCGATGAACGCGCTTGGCTATGACGCGGCGGCGTTGGGGAACCACGATTTCAACTTCGGCCTGCCCTTTCTGCGGCGCGCGGTGGCACGGGCGCGCTTTCCGATGCTGGCCGCGAACCTGACCGTGCGCCGCGGCGCCGATTTCGCCGCCACCTGCGTGATCGAGCGTGAGCTGACCGACCCCCAGGGCAACCGCCTGCCGCTGCGCATCGGCGTGATCGGCTTTCTGCCGCCCCAGACGGAGGAGTGGGACCAGGACCTGCGCGCCGTCATGCGCAGCGACGACATCCTGGACTGTGCCCGCCGCCTGGTGCCGCGGCTGCGTGCCCAGGGGGTCGATCTGGTCGTGGCGCTGGCCCACAGCGGCATCGGCGGCCCCGAGCCCCTGCCCCGGATGGAGCATGCCGCCCATGCGCTGGCCGCCCTGCCCGGCATCGACGTGCTGATCGCCGGCCACACGCACGAGGTCTTTCCCGGCCCCCGCTGGCGCGGCCGCCCCGGCATCGACGCCGATCGGGGAACGCTGGCGGGCAAGCCCGCGGTCATGCCTGGCTTTGGCGGATCGCATCTGGGGGTGATCGACCTGCGCTTTGCCCCGCGGGCGGATGGCGGGCTGGCGGTCGACCGCTTTGCCGTGCGCGCCGAATCGGTCACGCCGGCGATGCCGACCGCGGTGCTGGTGGCGCGACAGGTGGCGACCGCGCACAAGGCCACGCTGCGACAGCTGTCCACGCGCATCGGCCGCACGGCGCAACCCCTGAACAGCCATTTCGCGGTGATCGGCCATGATTGCGGCCTGCGCCTGGTGAACCTCGCACAGCGCTGGCATGTCCGGCAGCGGCTGGCGGGCACCCCGGATGCGGACCTGCCGGTGCTGTCGGCCTCGGCGCCCTATCGGGCCGGGGGGCGGGGCGGGCCGCAGCATTACACCGACGTCCCGGCGGGCACGCTGAGCCTGCGGCACCTGGCCGACCTCTACTCCTTTCCGAACCGGATCACCGCCATCCGCCTGACGGGCGCGCAGCTGCGGGGATGGCTGGAACGTTCCGCCAGCCTGTTTCACCGCGTCCAGCCCGGCGCGCGCGACGCGCCGCTGCTGAACCCCGAGTTTCCGGCCTACAACTTCGATGTCATCGACGGGGTCAGCTGGCGGATCGACCTGTCCGCCCCGGCGCGTTTTCACCCCGACGGGCGGCTTGCCGACCCGAATGCCCACCGCATCCGCGACCTGACCTGGCAGACCCGGCCCGTCGCGGACGACCAGGCCTTCGTGCTGGCCACGAACTCGTATCGGCTGGCAAGCTGCGGGCTGTTCAGTCCGCTGGTCTCGTGCAACCGGGTGATCCTGGACCGTGACGCGCTGACTTTGGACGTTCTGCGCCGCTATGTCCGACAGCTGCGGCGGGTCCGCATTCCGGCCCGGCCCAACTGGGCCTTCGCGCCCCAGCCCGGCACCACCGTCCTGTTCGAGACCGCGCCCGCCGCGCTGGACCGTCCCCTGCCCGAACCAGACCGGCTGCAGGGCGTGGGACTGAACGAGGACGGTTTCGCGGTGATGCGCCTGTCGCTGTAAGACATGCGCATGGGCTTGCATCCGCCGCGCGACCATCCTATCTGTGCGCCCGAGAGGTTGGCGCGGGCAAGCGCCTCGCCAAATCGGTCAGGTCCGGAAGGAAGCAGCCGTAACGAGTCCCGCATGGGTCGTTGTCCAGCCTCTCACCGTTTCCCCGCATGATCATCCGGTTTTCCTGCACCGCGCGGCCCGTGCCGGGGAACAACAGCGCGCCTTTCCGGTTGTCCTGCGTAACAAACAGGAGACCGACATGCTCAAGTTCATCGGCGGCGCCGCCGGCATCATCTTCATCATCGGCCTGCTGGTCGTGATCGGCATCCTGTCGCTGATCTTTTGAGACGCGCCAGACGGCCGACATGAAAAGACCCCGCCCGGACAACCGGGCGGGGTCTTTTCGTGTCCGTGACCGGGCGGATCAGGCGCGCAGGCGGCCGCCCGTGGCCTTTTCGACCTTCTCGACGACCTTGCGGCTGACCGCCTCGATATCGGCATCGGTCAGCGTCTTGTCGCGCGGCTGCAGGCGCACGGTGATGGCCAGCGACTTCTGGCCGCCCTCCAGCCCCTGGAACTGGTCAAAGACGGACACGCCCGCGATCAGCGCCTTGTCGGCCCCGGCGGCGGCGTTGACCAGGGTCAGCGCCTCGACCCCCGCATCCACAACGAAGGCGAAATCGCGATCGACGGCCTGCAGTTCGGACAGCTCCAGCGCGGGTCGCGTGGGCGTCTTGACCTTGGGGAAGGGCACCGCGGCCAGCTGGATCGTGAAGCCCACGGCCGGCCCCTTGACGTCCATCTGGCGCAGGACCTTGGGGTGGATCTCGCCGAAGGTTGCCAGCACGTTCGGCCCGAGCGCGATGTTGCCCGCACGCCCCGGATGCCACCAGCCGTCCAGCTTGCGGTTGATCTGCGCACGCGCAGGCGCGCCGATGGCGTTCAGGATCGCCTCGGCATCGGCCTTGGCGTCGTAAAGGTCCACCTTGCGGCGGCTGCCGAAGGGGTCGCGCGGCGCGGTCTGGCCAACCAGCAACCCGCTGATGCGGACCGCCTGCTCGCCCGGCTCTCCGCCCGAAAAGACCGGGCCCAGCTCGAACAGCGCCAGATCGGCGAAGCCGCGCGCCTGGTTGCGCGCCGCGGCCTGCAGCAGGCCGGGCAGCAGGTCGGGGCGCAAATGGCTCATCTCGCTGCTGATCGGGTTCTCGACGCGCACTGCATCATCCCCGCCGCCGAACAGCGCCGCCGACCCCTGGTCGATGAAGCTGTAGGTCACGCATTCGTTGTAGCCCAAGGCCGCCGCCATGCGCCGCGCCGTCTTCTCGCGGACCTGCAGGGGCGTCAACACGGGCTTTGGCACCCCGGCCTGGGCCCGCGGCAGGGGCTTGCCCTGCAGCTTGGTCAGGCTGGCGATGCGGGCGATCTCCTCGACCAGATCGGCCTCGCCCAGCACGTCGGGGCGCCAGCTGGGGACATGGGCCATCTCGCCCTCCAGCCGGAACCCTAGGGCCTCCAGCGTGGCGCGCTGATCGGCCTCGTCGATATCCATGCCGACCAGGCGGCTGGTGCGCGCGGGGTCCAGGCGATAGGCGCGACCCGTGTCGGGCAACGCGCCGGCGGTCACCACCTCGGAGGCCTCGCCGCCGCACAGGTCCAGCACCATGCGCGTGGCCAGCTCCAGCCCCGGCAGGGTGAAGGCCGGGTCGATGCCGCGTTCAAAGCGATAGCGCGCATCGCTGTTGATCTTCAGCGCGCGGCCGGTGGCGGCGGTGCTGATCGGATCGAAATAGGCGGCCTCGATGAAGACGTCGCGCGTCTCCTCGGACGCGCCCGATGCCGCGCCGCCCATGATGCCCGCGATGCTCTCAATGCCGTTGTCGTCGCAGATCACCACCGCGCCTTCGGGCAGGGCATAGGTCTTGTCGTCCAGCGCCACCAGCTCCTCTCCGGCCCGTGCGCCGCGCAGGATCAGGTCGCCCGCGACCTTGCCCGCGTCGAACACGTGCAGCGGCCGGTTCAGGTCGAAGGTGAAGAAGTTGGTGATGTCCACCAGCGCATTGATCGGACGCAGGCCGATCGCGCGCAGGCGCTTCTGCAGCCAGGCGGGCGACGGGCCGTTCGTCACGCCCCGCACCACGCGGCCGGCAAAGAACGGCGCCTTGGCGGCCACGCCCGCGTCGATCGTCACCCCCACCGGGCAGGGAAAGGCGCCGGGCACCCCATCGACCGTCACGGCCTTCAACGTGCCCAGGCCGCGCGCGGCCAGGTCGCGGGCGACGCCGTGGACGCCCAGGGCGTCGGGGCGGTTCGGCGTGATCTTGATGTGGATCATCGGGTCGATCTTGTCCGGCGCGTTCTGCGCCAGCCAGTCGACGAAGCGCTGCCCGACCTCGCCGGACGGCAGTTCGATGATGCCGTCATGCTCTTCGGACAGCTCCAGCTCGCGTTCGGAGGCCATCATGCCGTGGCTTTCGACGCCGCGGATCTTGCCCACGCCAAGCGTCGTGTCGATGCCGGGGACATAATCGCCGGGCTTGGCCAGAACGACCGTGATGCCCGCCCGCGCATTGGGCGCGCCGCAGACGATCTGCTTTTCGCCCTCGTCCGTCATCACCCGGCAGACGCGCAGGCGGTCGGCATCGGGATGCTGTTCGGCATGATCGATCCGCGCCAGGGTAAAGGTCCCCAGCTTGGCGGCAGGGTCCGCGATCTCCTCGACCTCCAGGCCAAGATCGGTCAGCGCCTCGGCGATCTGGTCGATGGTCGCGGTGGTGTCGAGATGCTCCTTGAGCCAGGAGAGGGTGAACTTCATGGCGTCTGCCTTCCGGGTCGGCCCGCGCGGGGACTTTGCCGCCTTGAACCGTGCCATGCGTCCTGGGTCAAGCCGGATCAGCGGATTTCCCCGAATCCCCGGCCCGGCACCACGCTTGCCGGGCCCTGCGCAGGGTGCAACTGTAGCGCGAAGCAAACCGAAGGTGTCATCATGAGTCTCATGTCCCGTCTTGCCCCCCTGCCCCTCCTGCTGCTGGCAGCCCTGCCCGCGCAGGCGCAGGACGCCCCGGCCCAGCCGCAGTGTTCCGGTCAGCCCGCCACCTGGCTGGGCGACGATCCCGATGCCAGCGACATCACCGCGGCGGGGGCCGCGCTGTCGCGGCAGATGACCACGACCGCCGGCACCAACCCCTATGCGATGTTCCGGGTGACGGGCGACATGCAGCCCCTGAGGCTGGAGGCGATGTCTGACGGCGACCCGTCGATCAGGCTGGAAACCCCCGACGGCGACCTGCTGGCCGAGAATGACGACGCCATCGGGCTGAATTCGCGGATCGAACAGTCGGTCGGGCCGGGCGATTACTGCGTGCGGCTGATCCCCATCGGGGACGCGGACATGACCGCGACCGTCCAGTTGACGCGTCCCGACATGCACGCCCTGCTGGTCGATCCCGTGGACACGACCATCGCCGCCTGCACCCCTGAAACGCCTGCCGAGACCCTGGGCCAGGGGCCGCTGAACGCCGCCCTGCCCGTTGAGGCGCAGACGGACGGCACCGTCCGCTATCTGCGATTCGCGCTGGACGGCAGCGCCTCCGTGACCCTGCGCGCGGTCAGCGACGGGCTGGACCCGAACATGATCCTGTTCGACGGGTCGGGCACGCAGATCGCCGCCAACGACGATGCCGACGGGTTGAACGCGCGCCTCGATTTCCCAACCGGTCTGGCAGAAGGCCACTATTGCCTGGGTGTCGCGCCGATCTCCTCGGGCGAGGGCACGATCACCGTCAGCGTCGAGGCGCTGGACCGCGACAGCTATCTGCGCACCGCCTGGCGCAAGGGAGAGCTGGCGCCGCCCACGGATGGCGACTATCCGATGCAGGCCATCGACCTGGCCGCCGACCGCGAAACGGTCGTCCTGCAGGACGGCACCGCGCAATGGCTGACCTTCACCCTGGACCGGGAGACCGCGCTGATTGTCAGCGCCTATGGCGAACTGGTCGGCGTCGATGCCAAGCTGGCGCTGTTTTCGCGGGACGGCGCGGTCGTGGCGCAGGCCGACGACCAGGACGGCAGCGTGGACGCCCGGTTGGGGCCGGTGGTGCTGGAACCCGGAGAATACCGGATGGCGCTGACGGACGTGAACCGCCCCGACCAGCCCGGCGCACCGATCCGCCCCGTGGGCCTGGTGTTCGAGCGGTTCGAGCGCGTCGACTGACCCCGGACGCTGTCGATCCCATCGGCCTGGGGCACGGCGCCGTGGTCGGTGGTGCTGCCGGATCGTCTCAGGCATCGTGGGGTCACTGACCGCGCGCAGGGTCCGTCGGGTTCTGCGGTGCGGATCTTGCGTGGCGGCGGGGCGTTCCTATCTTTGCAATGCGCCCGGATGGCGGGCGCGACATGGAACAGGAGAGCCTTGCGGATGGATGTGCAGCGCGAATTGCTGATCGAGCAGCGGGTGGCCAACGAGGCGAAATCGCCGCTGATCGCCTATCTGCTGCTGATCTTCCTGTGGGGGTTCGGCGTGCACCGCATGTATCTGGGCCGCTGGATCAGCGGGTTCATCATGCTGGCCATTTGGGGCGTAGGCTGGCTGACGGTGCCGATCCTGATTGGCTGGCCGGCGGTGGGCTTCGTGGTGCTGTGGTGCATCATCGACCTGTTCCTGATCCCCGGAATGGTCCGCGCAGACCGCGAGGACATCCGGCGGCGGCTGCGGTGATGGCGCGCCGTTAACCTGAGGTTGAAATTTCCGTGATCTGTAAAGGCGGCCCGTGCTAGGGCGGTCAACTATAGACATTTCCTTTTCAGATCCGGAGATTTCGACTTGCCCCTTGATACCCAACAGCGAATCCTCATCGAACAGCGTGTCACGAACGACACTAGGTCGCCCGTGATCGCCTATTTTCTGCTGGTTTTTCTGGGTGGATTCGGGGCGCACCGGTTCTATCTGGGCAAGACCGGCATGGCAGTCGCCATGCTGATCCTGTGGGTGCTGGGCTGGATGACGCTGATCCTCGGGGTCGGACTGATCATGCTGGCCGCAGTCGGGATTTGGGCGTTCGTCGATCTGTTCCTGATCCCCGGGATCATCAGGGCCGATCAGGACGCCCTGCGGCAGAGGCGGGCCGTGGAGTTCGGGGGTCATTCCGGACCGCACCCAACCGCCTTCCCCGCATCCGCACCGGGCGTTCCGTTCACCGCCTGACGTCCACGGCGCGCGCCCCTCGATCGCAAGGGCGCGCCGCCTTCAGCGCGACAGCCCGCCGCTGACGCTCGGCACGTCGCCTGCTGCAAAGCCATAGTGGCGCAGCCAGCGCAGGTCGCTTTCGAAAAAGGCGCGCAGGTCGGGGATGCCGTATTTCAGCATCGCGATCCGGTCGATGCCCATGCCAAAGGCAAAGCCCTGCCATTGATCCGGGTCGATCCCGCCAGAGCGCAGGACATGCGGATGCATCATCCCCGAACCCAGGATCTCCAACCAGGAATTGCCCTCGCCGATCTTCAGCTGGCCGCCCTCCCAGGAACAGCGGATGTCCACCTCGGCCGACGGTTCGGTGAAGGGGAAATGCGACGCGCGGAAGCGCAGCTCGACCGACGGCACCTCGAAGAAGGCCCGGCAGAATTCCTCCAGCGTCCATTTCAGATGCGCCATGCTGATGTCGCGGTCGATGGCCACGCCCTCGATCTGGTGGAACATCGGCGTGTGCGTCTGATCCATGTCCATGCGATAGACGCGGCCCGGCGCGATCACGCGGACCGGGGCGCCGTGATCCTGCATGGCGCGGATCTGCACCGGAGACGTGTGGGTGCGAAGCACGTGCGGCGGACGGTCGTCGCCCGGCGCGCGGTGCATGAAGAAGGTGTCGTGCTCCTGCCGTGCGGGATGTTCGGGGGCGATGTTCAGCGCGTCGAAATTGTACCAGTCGCTTTCGACCTGCGGCCCTTCGGCGACGGCAAAGCCCATGTCGGCAAAGATCGCCGTGACCTCGTCGGTGACCTGGCTGATCGGGTGGATCGACCCCTGGCGGCGCGGACGGCCCGGCAGGGTCACGTCCAGCCATTCGTCGCGCAGACGCGCGTCCAGCGCCGCATCCTCAAGCGCCAGCTTGCGCGCGCGCAGGGCGGCGTCGATCTCGTCGCGGATCTGGTTCAGCGCCTTGCCGGTGGTCTGGCGCTCCTCGGGGGACATGCGGCCCAGCTCGCGCATCATCAGGCTCAGCTCGCCTTTCTTGCCAAGCGCGGACAGGCGCACGTCCTCGATGGCCTGAGGGTCGGAGGCGGCAGAAATGCGGTCCAGCCATTGCTGGCGCAGGGGGGTCAGATCGTCCATCGCGGGGCCTTTCCTGGTTGCGCCCGCGTTAGCATGGCCGGGCGCGCGGGGTAAAGACCGCGCGCCCGTGCCGCCTTATTTCCAGATGTCGCGGTTCACGCCCGGCGCGATGCCAGGGTGATCGCCGATGCGGAAGGTCGGCTCGTGCCCGGCCTTGCGCTGGCGCAGATAGTCGCGGGTGACGACCGCAACGGTCCCCGACAGCGCGACGATGGCGATCAGGTTGATCGTGGCCATCAGCCCCATGCTGGCATCGGCGAAGTTGAAGACGGTCGTGACCGCCTGCAGCGAGCCCCAGACCACCATGCCCAGTGCCGCCAGCCGCAGGACCATGATGCCCGGCTTGCCCGCGCCCAGATAAACGATGGCGTTCTCGGCATAGGAATAGTTGCCGATGATCGAGGTGAAGGCGAAGAAGAAGATCGCCACCGCCACGAAGATCTGGCCGAAGCCGCCGAAATGGTCGGTCAGCGCGGCCTGGGTCAGGTTCACTCCGGTCAGCTGGTCCGAAGGCATGACATCGGCCAGCAGGATCATCACCGCGGTCGCCGTGCAGACCAGGATGGTATCGATGAAGACGCCCAGGGCCTGCACGAAGCCCTGGCTGGAGGGGTGATGCGGGTTGGGCACTGCCACCGCGGCGATGTTGGGAGCCGAGCCCATGCCGGCCTCGTTCGAGAAGAGGCCGCGCTTGACCCCGTTCAACATGGCCGCCGCGACGCCGCCCGCGACCCCGCCCACGGTCTCTTGCAGGCCGAAGGCCGAACGCACGATGCCGCCCAGGATGCCCGGCACCTCGGTGATGTTCATCACCAGGATGACGACCGCCGCCAGCAGGTAGAGACCCGCCATGATCGGCACGATGAACTGGGCCGCCCGCGCGATCTGGGGGATGCCGCCGAAGATGATGATGCCCGACAGGATCGCCACGCCGATGCCGACCATGCCCGCGCCGATGCCGAAGGCGCCCTCGACCGCCTGCGCGATCGAGTTGGCCTGGACCGCGTTGAACACCAGGCCGAAGGCGACGATCAGCGCGACTGCGAACAGCGCGGCCAGCCAGGGCAGGCCCAGGCCGCGGGCGATGTATTGCGCCGGTCCGCCGCGATACATCCCGTCCGACCCGTGCACCTTGTAAAGCTGTGCCAGCGTCGATTCCGCATAGGCCGTGGCCATGCCGACCAGCGCCACCATCCACATCCAGAAGATCGCGCCCGGCCCGCCCAGCGTCAGCGCCACCGCGACCCCCGCGATGTTGCCGGTGCCCACGCGGCTGGCCAGCGACACCGACAGCGCCTGGAACGGGGTAATGCCGTCCTTGTCCGTCTCTCCCGATCCGCGCACGCAGCGCCACATCTCGGCGAAGTGGACGAATTGCAGGAAGCCCAGGCGCAGGGTAAAGTAGATGCCCACGGCCAGCAGGCCGTAGATCAGCACATAGCCCCAGAAGATGGTGTTGAGAAACTCGATGATGGCGGTCATGGCGTTCTCCGCTGCCTTTTCAAGGGGCAGTCTGTAACAGCCATGTGAGCAATCGCAAGCCGCTTAGTCGCGGGGCGTCACGGTCAGCCAGACCCCGCCTTCGGGGCGCAGCGTCAGGATCATGCGCGGCTGCGGCTCTCGCCCCGGCACGCGGGCAAAACGGAACCGCGCCAGCAGCGTCGACAGGATGATCACCGCCTCCTGCAGGGCAAAGCTGGCGCCGATGCAGATGCGCGGACCCGCCCCGAAGGGCAGGAACGCATAGCGGTCGGGCGCGGTCAGAAAACGGTCGGGGTCGAAGGCGTCGGGCCGGTCCCACAGCAGGTGATGCCGGTGCAGCGCATAGATGGGCAGCATGACCGTATCGCCGGGATTGATCTGGCGTCCGCACAGCGTGTCGCTGGCCTGGGCGGTGCGCGACAGGAAGGCCGCGGGCGGGTACAGGCGCAACGTCTCGTTCACGATGCGCATGGTCAGGGGAAGCGAGCCCAGATCGGCGGCGGTGGCGGCGCGGTCGCCCAAGGCACGGCGCGCCTCCTCGGCGGCGGCCTCCTGGATGTCGGGGGCGAAGGCCATCAGGTACAGCGCCCAAGCCAGGGTCAGGGCGGTCGTTTCGTGCCCCGCCACGATGAAGGTCAGCAAGTTGTCGCGCAGCTCGTCGCGGGTCATCGTGCGCCCGGTCTCGGGGTCCTGCGCGACCAGCAGCAGGTCCAGAAGGTCAGGCGGCCCGTGCTTTTCGGCGGCCTGCGCGCGAGCGGCGATGGACTGGTCCGCGATGGCCTTCATCCGCTTCAGCCCTGGACCGGAAAACAGCCGCCCCGGCCGCGGCAGCCAGGCGGGCAGGCCCAGCACGTCCATCAGCGACAGTTTGGCCGTCTGCGCGATATAGGCGTCGATCGACTGATGCACCGCATCGCGGTCGAACATCCCGTCGCCGGAAAAGGTCACATCGGAAATCACGTCGAAGGTGGCGGCCACCGTCTCCTCGAACAGATCGACCGGACCGCGCGCGCCCGCCAGACGGCGGCAGGACGCCTTGGCGGCGGCGGTCATCACGGGGCCAAGCGCCTCGACATGGCGTTGTGCAAAGGCCGGGGCGGCGGCGCGGCGCTGCCAGCGCCAATGCGCACCCTCGGCCACGAACAGGCTGTCACCGATGGCCGGGTTCAGGATCAGCTTGGTCGTAACCGATTTCGGATAATCGTCCAGCTTCTCCTTGAGGATCCGGCGCAGGGCGGTCGGGTCCATCACCATGTGCCAACTGACGCCGGTCTTGCCCGACACGATGGGCTGGCGCGTGGCGATGGCGGGGATCAGTTCCAGCACGTTGCGGCGCGCGGTCATGGCCGTGCCCCACAGGCCAAGGGGGACGGTCGCCAACGGCACCTTGGCGGGATCGGCTTGGGGCAGGTCGAACATGGCGGCGGCCTCTGGCTGGGGCTGTCCTACAAAGCTGGGGCCGCGGGGGCTGCGGGTCAACCGTTGGACAGCGGCCCAGATGTCGCGGGCAGCAGGGCCGCGGCCGCCGCCGCCTGCACCGCGCGCGTCAGCCCGGACAGCCGATCCGCAGCCAGCCGCCCGATCTGCCAGTACAGCGACACATCCAGCGGCGTGCCCGGCACCATCTGCACCAGCCGACCCGAGGCAAGATCATCGGCGACCAGCATCTCCGGGTTTAGCCCCCAGCCCAGCCCCGCGCGGCACGCATCCACGAAACCCTGGGTCGAGGCCAGGCCATGCGCGGGCAGCACCGGCGATTGCCCCGTGACCTGCCGGACCCAAGCCAGCTGAAGCCCGTCCTTGCGATCAAAGGCCAGCGCCGGCGCACGGGCCAGCGCCGCCGCCGTCACCCCGTCAGGGAAATGCCGCCGCATGAAATCGGGGCTGGCCGTCGCGTGATAGCGCAGCCGCCCAAGGGGCCGCACCGCGCAGCCCTGCACCGGGCTGTCCAGCGACGTCACGGCGGCCAGCACCCTGCCCTGCCGCAGCCCGTCGGCGGTGTGCTGTTCGTCGTCGATGGCGATCTGGAACAGGTGCCCGCTGTCGCGCGCGTGGGCGGCCAGGGCGGGCATCAGCCAGGTGCCCAAGCTGTCGGCATTCGTCGCGATCGTCACCGTGACCCGCGCGACATCCCCGTCGGCCATCCCCGGCAGGTGCTGCGCCAAGGTCTGTTCCAGCATGCCCACATGGTCCATGTGGCGGCACAGGCGGGCTCCGGCTTCGGTCGCGGTACAGGGCTGTCCGCGACGGATCAGGACGGTGCCCAACCGCTCCTCCAGATTTCGGACCCGCTGCGAGATCGCCGAAGGCGTCACCCCAAGAGCCCGCGCCGCGGCCTCGAAGCTGCCGGTCCGCACGATCGTCGCAACGGCACGGGCAGCGGCATAATCCAGCATCAGTTTTCCTTACCCGGCATTAGCAGCATGAGTTTGTCTAATCCGGCAGGGGCGGCTAGAGCAACCGCGACCCCATGACCGGAGACGTCCCATGAGCCCTGCGATCTTTCTGACCGGCCTGATGACGGGCCTCAGCCTGATCGTGGCGATCGGTGCGCAGAACGCCTTCGTGCTGCGCCAGGGCCTGCGCGGGGATCATGTGCTGGCGGTCTGCCTGACCTGCGCGCTGTCGGATGCGGTGCTGATCGTGCTGGGCGTCACAAGCTTTGGCCGCATCGCGCAGTTGCTGCCCTGGATCGACCCGGTGATGCGCGTGGCAGGGGCGGCGTTCCTGATCTGGTACGGGGCGCGCAGCCTGCGCGCGGCGATCAGCGCGACCGGGGCGCTGGAGGCAGGCGGCGGGCGCGGACCGGGCGGGCTGCGGCGAACGGTGCTGGCCTGCTTGGCGCTGACATGGCTGAACCCGCACGTCTATCTGGACACGGTCGTGCTGCTGGGCACGATCTCGACCCGGTTCACAGAGGACCGCGACGCGTTCGCGGCGGGCGCGGTGACGGGGTCGTTTCTGTTCTTCTTCGCCTTGGGTTATGGCGCCGCCTGGCTGCGGCCGGTCTTTGCCAACCCCACCGCCTGGCGCATCCTGGAGGCGGTGATCGCCGTCGTCATGTGGTCCATCGCCGCCAAACTGCTGCTGGGGTGACGCACCACATGACAAAGGCCCCGAAATCGCGGGGCCTTTCCAGACAATGGATGACGATCAGATGTCGTCGCCCAGCTTGCCCTTGACGGTGCCCGACACGTTCTGTGCGGTCCCCTTGGCCTGCTGGGCCTTGCCTTCGGCTTCCAGACGCTCGTTGTCAGTCATCTTGCCGATGCCCTCCTTGACGTTGCCTGCCAGCTTGTTCCCTGCGGCTTTCGCCTTGTCGGTCATCTCGCCCATGGGGATCTCCTTGATGGGTGTGTCTCTGTGGGGGATGAACGCCCGACACGCATGCGGGTTCCGCGCATGACAAAGGCCCGCTCCCGGATCGGGAACGGGCCTTTGCGGCAATGCGGTGGCCGCGATCAGGCGGCGGCTTTGGCCTGTGCCACGATCGCGCCGAACGCGTCGGGTTCGTTCACGGCCAGGTCGGCCAGGACCTTGCGGTCAACCTCGATGCCGGCTTTCGACAGCAGGTTGATGAAGCGCGAATAGGTCATCTCGGCATCGACGGCGCGGACGGCGGCGTTGATCCGCTGGATCCACAGCGCGCGGAAGTTGCGCTTGCGGTTCTTGCGGTCGCGTGTCGCGTACTGGTTGGCCTTGTCGACGGCCTGGGTGGCGGTGCGGAAGTTGCGCGAGCGCGCGCCATAGTAGCCCTTGGCTTGATCAAGGACTTTCTTGTGACGGGCGTGGGTCACCTTGCCGGATTTAACGCGGGACATGTGTGGTTCTCCTGATCAGCGAGCGTAGGGCATGTATTTCTTGACGATCTTGGCATCCGCATCCGACAGGATGGTGGTGCCGCGCGCGTCGCGAATGAACTTGGTCGTGCGCTTGATCATGCCGTGGCGCTTGCCGGCCTGACCTGCCTTGACCTTGCCCGAGGCCGTCATCGAGAACCGCTTCTTGGCAGCGGATTTGGTCTTCATCTTCGGCATTTTCATCTCCTTCATCAGAGTGAACGCGCGGCTCGGCAATGCCATGTCGGCCGGCCGCACGGGAACGGAAGCGTCGCCTTACACAGGCGCGCGGGAATGCGCAAGGGGTCAGGACGCGGGCGCGCCGCCGGTGACCGTGTCCAGCGCGGCCGGGATGTCGGCCGGGCTGAAGGGTTCGGGATCCATCCAGGCCCCCGCGAACAGCAGCACGATCCCGCCCAGAAGCGCCAGGATCGCCGCGCGCGGCGGCTGCGTCTGCAGCAGCTGGACCACCGCAAGCACCACGGACAGAAGGCACAGGGCAACCCCTGCCAGCAAAAGAAGATCGGACATCACCACCCCCCGGGTTTCAAGGCCCCAGCGTTATTCCGGGTCGGTGGCGAAGATCAAGCGGTCATCGCAGGGGGCGATGCGCAGGATGTTCGTCGTGCCCGGCACGTTGAAGGGCACGCCCGCCATCACCACGACCTGCCGCGTCTCGTCGGCAAAGCCGTATTCGCGGGCGGCGCGGGTGCCGATGATCACGGCCTCCTTGAAGCGCGACATGCGCGGGGTCGTCACGCAATGCGTCCCCCAGGTCAGCACCATGCGGCGCGTGACCGTCAGGATCGGCGACAGCGCCAGGATCGGGACGCGGGGCCGTTCCCGGGCGATCAGGCTGATCGTCTTGCCCGACTGGCTGAAGGCGCAGATGGCGGCCACGTCGGTCGTCTCGGCGATCTCGCGCGCGGCGGTCACGATGGCGTCGGGGACCGACGACAGGCTGGCCTTGCGCGCCGCCTCGATGATCGAGCGATAGTTCGGGTCGGCCTCGACCGACCGGGCGACGTTGTCCATCGTGCGCACCGCCTCGACCGGAAAGCTGCCGGCGGCGCTCTCGGCGGACAGCATGACGGCGTCGGTGCCTTCATAGATGGCGTTGGCGACGTCGCTGACCTCGGCGCGGGTGGGCATCGGGCTGTCGATCATCGATTCCAGCATCTGCGTGGCCACGATCACCGGCTTGGCGGCGCTGCGGCACAGGCGGACCAGGCGCTTCTGGATCGGTGGCACCGAATGGACCGGCAGCTCGACGCCCAGGTCGCCGCGCGCGACCATGATCCCGTCGGACGCCTGCAGGATCTCGTCAAAGGCGCGCACGGCCGCGGGCTTCTCGATCTTGGACAGGATCGCGGCGCGACCCTTGGCCAGGGTCTTGGCCTCCTCGACGTCCTCGGCGCGCTGAACAAAGGACAGGGCCAGCCAGTCCACGCCCAACTCGCAGGCGAATTCCAGGTCGGCGCGGTCCTTGTCCGACAGCGCAGCCAGAGGCAGCACCACGTCCGGAACGTTCACGCCCTTGCGGTCGCTGATCGCACCTGCGACCGTGACCACGCAATCGGCGAAATCGGGTCCACATTTCTGCACCGTCAGGCGGATCTTGCCGTCGTTGACCAGCAGTTCCGACCCCTCGATCAGGGCCGCGAAGATCTCGGGGTGCGGCAACGAGACGCGGGTCGCATCGCCCAGATCAGGCGACAGGTCAAAGCGGAAATGATCGCCCACGGCCAATTCGTGCGGCCCGGCGGCAAAGGGACCCACGCGCAGCTTGGGGCCCTGCAGGTCGGCCAGGATGGCGATGGGACGGCCCGTCTCGGCCTCGATCTCGCGGATCGTGTCGTGGCGTGCCCGGTGATCGTCATGGCTGCCATGGCTCATGTTCAGGCGGAACACGTCGGCCCCGGCATCGAACAGGGCGCGGATCATCTCTTTCGACGATGATGCCGGTCCCAGGGTTGCCACGATCTTCACGTTGCGATGTCGTCTCATCATCCCGCCCTTGTCTCAGGTTTAGCGCTATCTATGCCGCAAATGCCGATGGTCGGCAACTGGCGTCTGTCCGCCATCCGTCGTAGACAGCCTGCATCATGACCGATGACACGACAGCGACGCCCTTCCGCATCCTGGGTCAGGACCGCCCCTCGCGGTGGCTGATCACTTGCGATCACGCCACGAACCGCGTGCCCGATTGGGTCGGCGGCGGCACCCTGGGCATCGCGCCCGCCGACATGGCCCGCCACATCGCCTATGACGTCGGCGCGGCCGGGCTGACCGAACGGCTGGCCGAACGGCTGGACGCGCCGGCGATCCTGTCCGATTTCTCGCGGCTTGTGATCGACCCGAACCGCGGAGAGGACGACCCCACCCTGCTGATGCGGCTCTATGACGGGACGGTGATCCCGACGAACCGCCTGGCGGACGCGGCCGAACGCCGGCGCCGGCTGGACCGGCTGCACCGCCCCTATCATGCCGCGCTGGCCCGGGTCGCGGCGCTGCACCCGGACCGCTGCATCTGCGCGGTCCACAGCTTCACGCCGCAGTTGCGGGGGCGCCCGCCCCGGCCGTGGCAGGTGGGCATCCTCTATTCGCATGCCGATCCGCGTCTTGGCCCGGCGATGGTCGCCGCCTGCCGCGATCAGGGCTGGATCACCGGAGAGAACCAGCCCTATGACGGGCATCTGGACGGAGACAGCGTCGATCGCCACGCTTTGCGCCACGGCCGCCCGAACATGCTGATCGAGGTCCGGAATGACCTGATCGCCACCCCCGAAGGCCAGCAGATCTGGGCCGACAGGCTGGCGCCGGTGATCACAAAGGTGCTGGCCGACAGCGGGTTGTGACGCCGCCGGGGGGTGCGGGGGGCTGGCCCCCCGCCGTCGCGGGACGCAACTCAGACCCCGGTCTTCAGGCTCTCTTCCAGATAGATCTCGCGCAGGCGCGTGGCCACCGGGCCGACCGTGCCCGCCCCTACCCGCGCCCCGTCGATCGCCACGACCGGCATGACGAAGGCCGACGCCGAGGTGATGAAGGCCTCGTCCGCCTCCTGCGCCTCGGCAATGGTGAAGGCGCGCTCCTCGACCTGCATCTGCGCCTCGCGGGCAAAACGCAGCACCGCCGCGCGGGTGATCCCGTGCAGGATGTCGTGGCTCAGTTCCCGCGTCACGATCGTGTTGCCCTTGACGATATAGGCGTTGTTCGAGGTTCCCTCGGTCACGCGCCCGTCCTCGACCATCCAGGCATCGTCCGCACCGCGCGCCTTGGCTTCCATCTTGGCCATCGACGGGTACAGCAGCTGCACCGTCTTGATGTCGCGCCGACCCCAGCGAAGGTCATCGACGCTGACGACGCTCCACCCGGTCCTCGCCGCGGGGGCGTCGGCCAGGCCGGGCTTCGATTGCGTGAACATCACCACCGTCGGCACCGTGTCCGCGGACGGATAGGCGAAATCGCGATCGCCCGGATTGCCGCGGGTCACCTGCAGATAGACCAACCCGTCGGTGATGTCGTTCCGCGCCACAAGGTCGCGATGCGCGGCCAGATACGCGTCGTCCGACAGCGGATTGGCGATGGCCAGTTCCGACAGCGACCGCTTCAGCCGCACCATGTGCCCTTCGAAATCGATCAGCTTGCCGCCCAGCACGCTGACCACCTCATAGACGCCGTCGGCCATCAGGAACCCCCGGTCAAAGACCGATACCATGGCCTGATCCTCGGGGGTGTAATCGCCATTCACATAGACCGTCCGCGTCATCGCTGCCTCCGTGCCGTCGCGTGTTCGGGCCCGGTCCTGCGCCCAAAGCCCCGCTGCGTCAAGAACCGCGCCCGATGCCGCATTGCGGAAATAGGGCTTGCTGCAACCGCAGCGCAACATTATTACCGATGGCAGGCCCGAATCTTGTCGAACAGGACCCTGCCATGAGCTTTCGCCAACAGCCCCTGCCCCCCGCGCGCTTGAACCGCTGTCAGCTGTTCGGCCCCGGATCGCGCCCCGCGCTGTTCGCCAAGATGGCCGCCTCTGCCGCCGACGTGATCAACCTGGACCTGGAGGATTCGGTCGCGCTCGCCGACAAGGACCAGGCCCGCGCCAATATCATCGCGGCGATCAACGACGTCGACTGGGGCACCAAGACGCTGTCGGTGCGCATCAACGGGCTGGACACGCCCTTCTGGTACCGCGACGTGGTCGATCTTCTGGAACAGGCTGGTGATCGGCTGGACCAGATCATGATCCCCAAGGCGGGATGCGCGGCCGACATCTATGCCGTCGATGCGCTGGTCACCGCCATCGAACGCGCCAAGGGCCGTACCAAGCCGATCGCCTTCGAGGTCATCATCGAATCCGCCGCCGGCATCTGCCATGTCGAGGAGATCGCGGCCGCGTCCTCGCGCCTGCAGGCGATCAGCCTGGGGGCTGCCGATTTCGCGGCGTCCATGGGCATGGCCACCACCGGCATCGGCGGCACGCAGGAGAATTACTACATGATCCGGGACGGCCAGAAATACTGGCCCGATCCGTGGCACTGGGCCCAGACCGCCATCGTCGCGGCGTGCCGCACGCACGGGCTGCTGCCTGTGGACGGCCCCTTCGGCGACTTCAGCGACCCCGAGGGGTTCCGCGCCCAAGCCCTGCGCAGCGCCACATTGGGCATGGTCGGCAAATGGGCCATCCATCCCAGCCAGATCGCACTGGCCAACGAGGTGTTCTCGCCCAGCGAGGCCGCCGTCACCGAGGCGCGAGAGATCCTGGCCGCGATGGAGAAGGCCAAGGCCGAAGGCGCCGGCGCCACCGTCTACAAGGGCCGCCTGGTCGACATCGCGTCGATCAAGCAGGCCGAGGTGACCCTGCGCCAGTCCGACCTGATCGGCGCCTGAAGACCCCCCGCGGGCCGGACCAGTGGAGGGGGACGGCCCGCACCACGAGGGAGGAGAGGCCCCGCGAGCGATCGCGGGGCCTTATCGTATGACCGCGGGTGAGGCCTGCCGATGGCCGGACCATGGACGGTCCTGGCCACGGCAGCCATCCCGGTCAGCCGCCCTGAACCTTGCCTCCCCTCGAACTCCAGCAGTACCGCCCACCGGGCATCCCGGTATGTCCGAAGGGTGACGCGACGCGCGCCGTCAACCGGCGCACCGGCCCGTGCGTCACCTTAGCGGGCGTTACCGCGTGGCGCCGGAAGCGCATGCGCAGCGCAGTTCCTCATTCGCACGCATTGCTGTTTCTACAGCCATGCGGCCGATGCAGGTCCAAAGTCGGTTTGCTGGGGACAAAATGACCCTCTGGGTTGCTCCTACCGATCAAACGCCGGAACAGTTCCGGTCCTCCGACGGGCCCGCCGTCGGTCACCCTGCAATATCGAGCACCGCCCTCCGCTGCCGCCGTCTGCGGTCCGTTGTCCACCATTGAATCTTGTACCGCCCGGTGCCGTGCATTCGAGCGGGCTCCAAGCCTCCAGTTCCGCCTCGACGATCAACGACGTTGGGCCATAGGATACATTGACCACATGCGCCGGCCCGCCGGTCAGGCCGACTGATCGATCCCGCGGATGGCATACCCGGACGGCTCGACAGCCAGAAAGGCTGCAAACTGTATCATGCAGTGCCCCCGACTATTGCCACGTAAGCCCATCAAGACGTGCAGACGCGGGATTAACATTGCAGGCAGACCCTACGCCGCTGCCCCGCAGCCAAGATGATCGGCGATCACGCTCGCCGCAGCTTCCTGAACGCGGCCGAGGCGCCCCAGCCGGCGATCACCGCCACCGCCAGCGACATCAAGCCATAGAGCAGCGGCTGGTCGAAGGCCAAACGGTACAGCCAGCGTTCCAGGCCCACCTTGCGCACCTCGATCGCGGCGCCATAGGCGTCGATCACCGCCCCCTCCCGCAGCAGGAAGATGCGGGCGCGGTAATCGCCCTCGATCAGGTTGGCAGGCAGGCGGATGTCCGTGCGGAACAGCGTGTCCTCGACCAGGGTCACGGCCCCCTCCTCCATCCGGTAATGGCCGTTCTGCTGGCGCAGGCGCAGCAGGGCCTGGGTATAGGGCAGCGTATCCTCGACCTCGGGGGCGCCGGCGAAGGCGCGCAGCACCAGCGGCAGCGAGATGCGGTACCGGTTGTCCCAGTCCGGCGCCAGGATGTCGTCCAGGGGCCGCGTCGTCGCCACCGCATAGAAGCTGGGCGCGGCCCCCACATCGACGCGTTCGGTGTTGACCCAGATGCCGAAGCGGCGGGCCTTCTGCCAGATGGTCAGCGGTTCGGACGGGGCCTCGATCGTCACGATCACGTCCAGGGGGCCGTTGGGAATCGGCGTCTCGCGCCGCACGGCGCCATAGATCAGGATGTCGCTGCCATCGAAGCTGGTCGTGATCGCCACGGCGCTGTTCGACAGGCCCGCCACCACCTGCTCCCCCCCCTGGTCGGCGGGGGCGACCGGATCACCGCGCGGCGACCCCGGATCGGGGAACAGCGGCCAGACCTGGGGGGCGTCCACCGGGGGGATCAGGCCCGCATCCGGGTCCGTGGGCATGGTCGATCCCGCCCCTTGCGCCATCAGCGCGCCCGGCAGCAGCACCAGCATCATCGCCAGGACGACCCCCCGCATCATTGCCCCCGCGTGGTGATGACGAACAGGTCGTCAGGTGTCAGGAACAGGTCCAGCGCCAGCTTGCCGCAGACCGCCAGCACCAGAAGCGCCAGCAGGATGCGCAGCTGCTCGGCCCGCAGGCGCGCGCCCAGCGTGGTGCCGATCTGCGCGCCGATGACACCCCCCACGATCAGCAGCACCGCCAGCATCACGTCGACCGTGTTGTAGCTGACCGCGTGCATCAGCGTGGTGAAGGCGGTCACGAAGGTGATCTGGAACAGCGACGTTCCCACCACGACCTTGGTGGGCATGCCCAGCAGATAGATCATCGCCGGCACCATGATGAAGCCGCCGCCGACGCCCATGATCGCGGCAAGAACCCCCACCGCGACCCCGACCAGAAGGGGCGGAATGACACTGATATAGAGGCCCGAGGCACGGAACTTGACCTTCAGCGGCCAGCGGTGGACCCACATGTGCTGGTGCAGGCGCCGCCGCCCCGTGGGATGGCGCGCACGCAACAAGGCCCGCAGGCTCTCCTGCAGCATCATCGCGCCGATCAGGCCCAGGAAGACGACATAGCACAGCTGGACGACCAGCTCGACCTGGCCCAGCTGCTGCAGGATATTGAAGACCACGACCCCCAGGCCCGATCCGACCATGCCGCCGGCCAGCAGGACGCCCCCCATGCGGAAATCCACGGTCTTGCGCTTCATGTGCGCCAGTACGCCCGACACCGACGATGCGACCACCTGGTTCGCGCCGGTCGCCACCGCGATGGCGGGCGGGATGCCGATGAAGAACAGCAGTGGCGTGATCAGGAAGCCGCCACCGACGCCGAACAGGCCGGACATGACGCCCACCAGCCCGCCCAACCCCATCAGGGTGAAGGCGTTGACCGAGACTTCGGCGATGGGAAGAAAGATCTGCATCGCATCCCGGCCCGTTGCGCACCGTCCCACGATGCAACGCGGCGCGCCCGACGTCAAACCGCTTCCGCCCTGCGGCGCAGGAACGGGTTGAAGCAGAAAGCCGCCCCCGCTAAGCAGATCGGGTCACATCCGCGTGCGCAGGGGCGCGGTCAGCCGGAACAGGGGACAGGATGCGCATTCTCATCACCAATGACGACGGGATCAACGCCCCGGGCCTGGAGGTGCTGCACCAGATCGCCACCGAACTGGCCGGCCCGCATGGCGAGGTCTGGACCGTCGCGCCCGCGTTCGAGCAGTCGGGCGTGGGCCATTGCATCAGCTATACCCACCCCACCATGGTCGCGCGCCTGGCCGAACGCCGCTATGCCGCCGAGGGCAGCCCAGCCGACTGCGTTCTGGCGGCACTGGGCGACATCGTGGGCGTGGCCCCCGACCTGGTGCTGTCGGGCGTCAATCGCGGCAACAATGCCGGAGAGAATGCCATGTATTCGGGCACCATCGGCGGCGCGATGGAAGCCGCGCTGCAGGGCCTGCCCGCGATCGCGCTGTCGCAGTACCTGGGCCCGCGCACCGCGGACCTTGCCGACCCCTTCGAAGGCGCGCGCACCCATGGAGCCGCGGTGATCCGCCGCCTTCTGGATCATGGCGACTGGTCGACGGATGCCGACTTCCGCCTGTTCTACAACGTAAACTTTCCGCCGGTCCCGGCCGCGGAGGTCCGGGGCCTGCGCGTCGCACCCCAGGGCCAGCGCCAGGGATCGCGTTTTGCCGCCCAGCCCTACAGCGCGCCGAACGGGCGCCGGTTCATGTGGATCGCGGGCGGGTCGCAGCAGGCGCCGGCGCGCGACGGGACCGATGTGGCCGCCAACATGGAGGGGTTCGTCTCGGTCACGCCGATGCGGGCGGACCTGACCTGCCATGCGTCGCTGGACCGACTGGCG
This sequence comes from Paracoccus marcusii, assembly GCF_006151785.1. GTDB lineage: Bacteria > Pseudomonadota > Alphaproteobacteria > Rhodobacterales > Rhodobacteraceae > Paracoccus > Paracoccus marcusii. Next base: position 1,113 of record NZ_VDDD01000022.1, on the reverse strand, counting down.
GCAGCGCTGGACGATCCGCTGGCACGGGCCGCCGAATGAGCGACGAGGACGACGACGCGGAACGCAAGATGCGGTTCGTCTTTCAGCTGCGGTCCCGCGGGGTCACCGATCCGCGGGTCATGGCCGCGATGGAGGGGATCGACCGCGGCCTGTTCGTGCGCGGCCAGTTCGCCGACCGCGCCTATGAGGACACCCCCCTGCCCATCCCCTGCGGCCAGACGATCAGCCAGCCCTCGGTCGTCGGCCTGATGACCCAGGCCCTGGACGTCGGTCCCCGCGACACCGTGCTGGAGGTCGGCACCGGTTCGGGATACCAGGCCGCGGTCCTGTCGGGGCTGTGCCGGCGCGTCTACACCGTCGACCGCCACCGCCGCCTGGTCCACGAGGCCGAGGCGATCTTTCGCGAACTGGGCCTCTACAACATCATCGCGCAGGTGGCCGACGGATCGCGGGGCCTGCCCGACCAGGCCCCCTTCGACCGCATACTTGTGACCGCCGCGGCCGAGGATCCGCCCGGGCCCCTGTTGGCACAGCTGAAGATCGGCGGTATCATGGTGGTGCCTGTCGGACAGTCGGACGCGGTCCAGACCCTGATCCGCGTGACGCGGACCCAAGAGGGTTTCGATTACGACGAGTTGCGGCAGGTGCGGTTCGTTCCGCTGGTCGAGGGGTTGGGCCAGACATGACCCCCGGCCACCATCAGGCAGGCCGAGGACAGGACCATGACAAGACGTGATATTCGGACCGGCTGCGCCATGCTGGCCGTGCTGGCGCTGACGGCCTGCGGGCCGGACGGCAGTTTCGACCCCGACCTGCGCGGGCTGATCGGGGGCATGGACACCGCCCCCGCGGCCGCAGCCGCGGCACCCCGTCCGGCGCCCGACGCACGCGGCGTCATCAGCTTTTCCAGCGGCCAAGTCGCGGTCGCGCAGGCGGGCGACACGCCTGCATCGATCGCCGCCCGGCTTGGGCTGGATGCGGCGGCTTTGGCCGCCCATAACGCCCTGCCTGCCGACGCGCCCCTGCTGGCGGGTGCAGTCCTGGTCCTGCCGACGCAGGTCGCCGCCGGTGCGCCCGCGGGGGCCGCGACCGGTGGCGGCACGGCGATCGTGA
>NZ_VDDD01000232.1 GCF_006151785.1 Paracoccus marcusii | reverse complement strand
GCCGCCTGGCCGACCGCGGCCGCGAGGGGTCGGCCGACATCGCCGCCCGCCTGCGCCGCGCCGCCTTCGCCATGCCGCCGGGCATCGCCCACCTGACCGTGTGCAACGATGCCTGCCTTGCGCAAGGGACCGAACGCCTTCTGGCCGCGCTTCAGCCCGACAGGGGCGCGCGATGACGCAGGTGGAACCGGCCCTGCGCATCCTGGGCCACCAGGCACAGGTCGGCGATCACGAAAGGCCGCGGCAGGACAGGGCCCAGCCAGGCCTGAGCCGCGGCCTGCACCGCGGGTCGTTCCGCGGCGGACAGCCGGTCGGTCAGGGTCAGGTGAAACTGGAATTCTTCCATCACGAAGGGATAGCCCCACCGGTCCAGCAGGGCGCGCTGGCGCGTGGTCAGGCTGTCGGGGCGCCGCCGCGCGACCTCTTCGGCCGTCAGCGGCGCGCGCAGCGGATCGGTGGCGCGCACCACCGCATCGGCCAGCGCGATCAGGTCGGGCTGGCCCCCGGTGGGCATCAGCGCAAGGAACCCGCCCAGATCGCGCAGCGCCAGCGTCCCGCAGGTCAATGCCGGACGGTTGATGGCCAGCGCGTCGACGGCCGCGATCAGGTCCGCTTCGGGGACGACGGGGCGGAAGGGCGCGCGGATGGTGCCGTGGAACCCGTATCGGCGCGGCTGGCCCACCGGGCGCGCCGGCAGGGACGGATCATCGACCGCATGGCCGCCCGCCAGGTCCCAGCCCAGCCACGCCGCCGCACGGTCCGCGAAGATGCCGGGTTGCGGCGCGTAGTAGACGGCATATCGTGTGAAATCCTGCATGCGCGGCACCCTAAGCCCGTTGTGTCACACGGCTGTGACAGCCGTCTGCCAGATGACGCCCTTCGACATGATCCTTCAAGACGGAACCCGACCGCATGACCGACATCATCCTTGCCAACGCCCGCCTGGTCCTGCCGACCGAGGTGATCCACGGCCACCTGGTCCTGCGCGACGGGCTGATCGCCGAGATCGGCCAGGGCCGCGCCCTGCCCGCGGGCGCGCTGGATTGTCAGGGCGACCTGCTGATGCCGGGCCTGATCGAATTGCACACCGACAACCTGGAACGCCATATCGAGCCGCGCCCCGGCGTCGACTGGCCCCATGCCCATGCGATCATCGCCCATGACGCCGAACTGGCCAGCGTGGGCATCACCACCGTCTTTGACGCGCTGCGCGTGGGGTCGGTCGTGACGTCGAACAATGCAGGCTACGGCGAATATGCCCGCGCCCTAGCCGACGAGATCCTGGGCCTGCGCGCCCAGGGGGCGCTGCGGATCAACCATTTCCTGCACCTGCGCGCCGAGATCTGTTCCCAGACCCTGCCCGAGGAGATGGCCAAGTTCGGCCCCCGGGACCGCATCGGCATCGTCAGCCTGATGGACCACACCCCCGGCGAACGCCAGTTCCGCGACATCGGCAAGCTGCGCGACTATGTCTGCGGCAAGAAGGGCCTGTCGGATGCCCAGTTCCTGGACCATGTCGCCGACCAGCAGGCCCTGCGCGCCCGCGTGGGCGAGTTGCACGAGGCGACCGCCGTGGCCGAGGCGCGCCGCTATGGCGCGGTGCTGGCCAGCCACGACGACACCACCGCCCCTCAGGTCGCGGTCAGCGCGGCGCATGGCTGTCATTTCGCGGAATTCCCCACCACAGCGGATGCCGCACAGGCCTGCCGCGACCACGACATCCGCGTGATGATGGGCGCGCCCAACCTGATCCGCGGCGGATCGCACAGCGGCAATGTCGCGGCCAGCGACCTGGCGCGGGCCGACCTACTGGACATCCTGTCGTCGGATTACGTGCCGTCGTCGCTGCTGTCGGGGGCGATGATGCTGGGCGATCTGTGGGGCGATCTGGCGCGCGGCATCGCGACCGTGACGCAGGCGCCCGCCCAGGCCGTGGGCCTGCACGATCGCGGCAGGCTGGCACCGGGCGCGCGGGCCGACGTCATCCGCGTGGCGCAGGTCGGCG
>NZ_VDDD01000231.1 GCF_006151785.1 Paracoccus marcusii | reverse complement strand
CGGATCGGCTGGCAGCCCGCCTTGCGGTGCCGGTGATCGGCATCGGGGCCGCAGCCGCGCGGGCGGCGGCGCAAGGGGGGCGCGCCTTTGCGGTCGCGACCACCACCCCTGCCCTGCGGGACCGGATCGACGCGCTGATGCGGGGGCAGCCCGGCCGCTATCTGGGGTGTCACCTGACCGACAGCCCCGACGTGATGCGCGTTCCCGACGCGCTGGATCACGCCCTGCTGGACGCGGTGATGCGGGCCGCGGCAGCCGGTGCCGAGGCGGTGATCATCGGTGGCGGCCCATTGGCGCAAGCGGCGGTCCGGCTGGCGCCCCTGTCCCCCGTGCCGCTGATCCAGCCCGTACCCGAGGCCGCGCGCGCGATGGCCCGGCTGCTGGCCCGCTGAGGTTACAGGTCCTCGATCCGGACATGTGCGCGGGTGCCGCCCAGGGACTGGAACGCCCGCTGGCGGCAGGTCAGGACCAGCACCTGCTGATCGGTGGCGACGCGGTGCAGGGCGGTGAACATCGCCTCGATCCGGTCGTCATCGGTGTGGACCAGCGCATCGTCCAGGATCACCGGGACCGACCGCCCGGCCTGCGCGAACAGGCGCGCAAAGGCCAGCCGCGTCAGGATCGCCACCTGTTCGCGCGTGCCGCCCGACAGGATGTCCAGCGGTTCGGCCTGTCCGTCACGGGTCAGCGCATGGGGCAGCAGGGTCTGGTCGTCGATCTGCAGCGCCGCGCCGGGATGCAGGATCGACAACAGCGGCTGCAGCTCGCGCACCACCGGCTTGAAATAGGCATCGCGCTGGCGCGTGCGCGCCTGCTCCAGCGTGTCGCGCAAGCGCGTCAGGGCGGCCATCTCGGCGGCGTAACGGTCGGCGCGGGCCTGGGCCTCGGCGCGCTGGCCGGACAGTTCGTCCAGCGTTTCCTCGATCCCCTCCTCGGCCAACAGCGCGATGCGGGTGTTCAGCGCGGCAAGGTCGCGCTCCATCGTCTCCGCGTCGCGCCGGGCCTGTTCGGCGGCGCTGGTGGCACGCGACAGCGCGGCCTGGGCGGTGGTCAGGTCGGGGGCCGCATCCGACAGGGTGGCGCACAGCCGGGCGG
>NZ_VDDD01000230.1 GCF_006151785.1 Paracoccus marcusii | reverse complement strand
TCGGCGCTGCGGGCCGACAGGTCGGGCAGCGTGGCGGCCAGCGCATCCAGACGCGCCGCCAGATCGTCCAGCGATCCAGCCTCGGCCAGGACATCCGCCAGCGCGCGTTCGGCGGAACGGCGCTCTCCCTCGGCATCGGCGCGAGCTTCCCCGGCGGCGGTCGCGGCCTCACGGGCGCTGCGGGACTGGGCCTGCGCCTGCGCCTCGGCGGTATCGGCGGCGGTCAGCAGGGGTTCCAGCACCGCGGCATCCTCTGCATCCGCAGGGGCATCGGCAGCCTCGGCCGTGGCCAGGGCCAGGGCCTCGCGCAAGGCATCCAGGCCCTGCGGCGCCAGATCGTCCAGCGCCTGCGCCCCCTGGCGCAGCGCATCGTCCAGCCGCGTCGCGCGGTTCAGCCGGTCACGCGCATCAGCCAGATCGGCCGCCCCACAATCCTGCAGCGCGCTTGCCACGTCCCGCTGCGCCTGCCCCAGATCGGCGGCCAGCTGCGCCCCCCGCCCCGATCCCGGATCGACGCTGATCGCGCCGAAGCCCGGCAGCGTGACGTGCGTCCGCCCCGGCACCGCCCATGCACCCTCGACAGAGGTTCCGTCCGCCAGCGTCGCCAGAGGCCCGTCCGCGTGAAATTCGATGATCACCGTCTGTGCCTCGGCCCGCGCGTCCAGGCGGTCCAGCACCGTCTGTGCCTGATCCAGCCGTGCCATCGTCTTCGGCGTGATGGTCAGCCGCGCCCGCTGTGCCCGATCAGCGTGCAGCTGCGCCTGCAGTGCCTGCGCCCGGTCCAGCCGATGGGTCAGATCGGCCACCCGCGACCGTGCCGCAAGCGCCAGCCGCGCCTGCTGTGCCCGCGACAGGCGTCCGCGCAGATCGCGCGCGACCTCGCCAGCCTGGCGGTGCGCCTCGGCCGCCTG
>NZ_VDDD01000229.1 GCF_006151785.1 Paracoccus marcusii | reverse complement strand
GTCCGACCGCCTGCCCGATCGCGGCGTGCGCCTGACGCGGCTGACCCTGCCGCTGGCCGGCCAGATGCCGCGCGACGGGGCGCAGCCCATGCTGATCGACTGGGGTGACGGGCCGCACCCGTCCGACCGCCTGCCCGATCGCGGCGTGCGCCTGACGCGGCTGACCCTGCCGCTGGACCGGCTTGAGCTGGACGACCGCCGGCTGATGCTGACCGGGGCGGGGACGCCCCTGACCGCGACCCTGGCAACCCCGGACGGAGAGGTGACGCTGTGATCCTGCGCGACGCGACCGCCGCCGATGTGCCCGCCATCGCGGCCATCTGGAACCCCATCGTCCGCGACACCGCCATCACCTTCTGGCCCGATGAGCGCAGCGATGACCAGATCGCGGCCCTGATCGCGGAGCGGCAGGCGGCCAAACAGGCCTTCATCGTGGCGGCCGATGGCGACCGGCTTCTGGGCTTTTCCACCTATTCCCAGTTTCGCGGCGGTGCGGGCTATGCGCGCAGCATGGAACACACGATCCACGCGGCTCCGGATGCGCGGGGACGCGGGGTCGGCCGGGCCATGCTGACCGCCGTTCAGGACCACGCCCGCCAGCGCGGCCACCGCATCCTGATCGGCGGGATCACCGGGTCGAACGACGGCTCGATCGCCTTTCACCGGGCCATGGGCTATGCCGAATGGGGCCGCATCCCGGCGGCGGGATGGAAATTCGGGCAGTTTCACGACCTTGTGCTGATGGGGCGCGATCTTTCGGCCTAGCATGCCGCCACGGCGGCAATGCGCCCCTATCGCTTGGCCGGTTTCAGCGCTAACCTTGGGGCATGGATTGCTGCACCACCCCCGAGACTTGCACGGGCCCCTGCCCTGACCTGCCAAGGCCCCGCAGCTTCTGGCAGCGGATGGCCGACCGCATCACCGTGTTCCTGTGGACGAATCGTCCGGCGACGCCGCCGGAACGGTCGGTCGCCTTCACCATTGCGGTGATCGCGCTTGGGGCGAAGCTGGCCAAGGTCGACGGCACCGTCGAACGCTCCGAGGTCGCGGCCTTTCGCCGGGTGTTCATCATCCCCCGCTCCGAGGAGAAGAACGCCGCCCGCGTCTTCGATCTGGCCCGCAAGGACGTGGCCGGCTTCGATGCCTGGGCGCGCAAGATGGCGTCGATGTTCCAGCCCGGCGATCCGGTCCTTCTGGACGTGATGGAGGGGCTGTTCGTCATCGCCGTTGCCGACGGCGCGCTGCAGCCCGCCGAGATTGCGTTCCTGGACGAGGTCGGTCGCATCTTCGGGCTGGCGCCCGCGCAGATCGCCGCGATCCGGCGGCGGCATGACAAGGGCGCCGGCTGCCCGCCCTGCGAGGTTCTAGGCGTCGCCCCCGACACCCCGCTGCCCGAGGTCAAGCGCCGCTGGCGCCAGCTGCTGCGCGAGAACCACCCCGACCACGCCATCGGCCGCGGCCTGCCCCCCGAAGCCATCCGCCTGGCCGAGGCCCGCACCCGTCGCCTGAACGAGGCCTGGGACAGCTATCGCAACCTCTATCGCGGCAATCTGCAGGCCGGGGCCGCCTGAACCTTGCGCGGCGGGCCGGCACTGCCCATCTCATGGCCCATGACACGCATCCTGACCCCCGCCGCCCTGTGCCTTGCCCTGATGTCCGCCCCCGCCTTTGCGCAAGAGGCGCCGGAGGAACCGGGGTTCCTGGAACGCGGCCTGGGCGCGATCATGGGGCAGTTATGGGGCGAGGAGGAGCCCGGCGCCACGTCGCCCCTGGCCCAGGACCTCGCCGGCGCTCTACGCCAGATGGGCCCCGTTCTGCAGGATCTGGCGGCGCAGGTCGACGACATCCGCAACTATCAGGCGCCGGAACGTCTGCCCAACGGCGACATCCTGATCCGACGCCGTGAGGACGCGCCCGCGCCGCCCCCCTTGGGCCACACGCTGCGCCCCGACGAAGACCCCGCCACGGACGAGCCGCAGATCGCGCTTTAAAGCGTTTCTGTATTAACCTGATACATACCCTGCCGCGTGGAAGTAGTTCCAGCACTCCTGGGGTGAGAA
>NZ_VDDD01000228.1 GCF_006151785.1 Paracoccus marcusii | reverse complement strand
TGCTGGCCCGCACCAGCAGGCGTTCGGGACGCCCGGCCACCGCCGCCCGCGCCAGCGCCGCCACGTCGCGGCGAAAGAACCCGGCCAGCGGATGCCCGGCCACCGGTTCGACCCGCGCGAATGCATACCGCCGCGCCGTCAGGGACAGCGCGGCGGCAAGCCGGTCCGGGTCGGGCGCGGGCGCGGTCAGACCAGTCGCCCTTCCTCCATCGCCGCGCGGACGAAGCCTGCGAACAGGGGCGCGGGCTCGAAGGGCTTGGATTTCAGCTCGGGGTGGGACTGCACGCCGATGAACCACGGGTGGTCGGCATATTCCACGACCTCGGGCAGCTTGCCGTCCGGCGACATGCCCGAAAAGCGCAGGCCCGCGGCCTCCAGCTGCGCGCGATAGGTCGCGTCGACCTCATAGCGATGGCGGTGGCGATCCTCGATCTCGGTCGCGCCGCCATAGACGTCCGAAATCCGCGACCCTTGGGACAGGACGGCGGTGTAGGAGCCGAGGCGCATGGTGCCGCCCTTGTCGTCGCCGACCTTGCGGCTGACGGTATAGTTGCCCTGCACCCATTCCTTGAGATGATAGACGACCGGGGTGAACCGCGTCTGCCCGGCCTCGTGGTCGAACTCCTCGGAACCCGCGTCGGGCATGTCGGCCAGGTTCCGCGCGGCCTCGATCACGGCCATCTGCATCCCAAGGCAGATGCCCAGATAGGGCACCTTCTTCTCGCGGGCATAGCGGGCGGCGGCGACCATCCCCTCAGTCCCGCGTTCGCCGAAGCCGCCGGGCACGATGATGCCGTGATAACCGTCCAGAAGATGCGCGCCCTCTCCCTCCAGCTTTTCGCTGTCGACCCAGTCGGCCTTGACGCGGACCTTGTTGGCCATCCCGCCATGGGTCAGTGCCTCGGCGATGGATTTGTAGGCGTCCTCCAGCTGGGTGTACTTGCCGACGATGGCAATGTTCACCTGCCCCTCGGCATGCTCCAGCCGGTCCATCACGTCTTCCCACCGCGACAGGTCGGGGCGCGGCGCGGGGCTGATCTGGAAGGCGTCCAGCACGGCGCGGTCCAGACCCGCGCGATGATAGGCCAGGGGCGCCTGATAGATGGTCTTGAGGTCATAGGCCGGGATGACCGCATCGGGACGCACGTTGCAGAACAGCGCGATCTTGGCGCGTTCCTTTTCCGGGATCGGGTGTTCCGAGCGGCAGACCAGCACGTCGGGGGCCAGGCCGATGGACTGCAGCTCCTTGACGCTGTGCTGGGTCGGCTTGGTCTTCAGCTCGCCGCTGGCGGCCAGATAGGGCAGCAGGGTCAGGTGCATCAGGATGCATTCGCCGCGCGGCCGCTCGTGGATGAACTGGCGGATCGCCTCGAAGAAGGGCAGGCCCTCGATGTCGCCGACCGTGCCGCCGATCTCGCACAGCATGAAGTCGACCTCGTCGTCGCCGATTGCAAGGAAGTCCTTGATCTCGTTGGTGACGTGCGGGATCACCTGGATGGTCTTGCCCAGGTATTCGCCCCGGCGTTCCTTCTCCAGCACGTTGGAATAGACGCGCCCGCTGCTGATGCTGTCGGTGCGGCGCGCGGCGACGCCGGTGAATCGTTCGTAATGACCCAGGTCCAGGTCGGTCTCGGCCCCGTCATCGGTGACGAAGACCTCGCCATGCTCGAACGGGCTCATCGTGCCGGGGTCGACGTTCAGATACGGGTCCAGCTTGCGCAGCCGGACGGTGAACCCCCGCGCCTGCAGCAGCGCCCCCAACGCCGCCGAAGCCAGCCCCTTGCCAAGCGAGGATACGACGCCGCCGGTGATGAAGATGTAACGCGCCATGAGGCCCCCGTGATGTGCAATTCTGTCTTAGCGGGCCGTCCGAATGACGACGATCACGGGACCCACGAAATAACCGATTCGCCCCGTGGCCGCAACGGACCGCAAGTGGAAGGGGGGCGCCTGGCGCCCCCCGCAGTGGTGTCTGTCGTCAGTTCGCCGGTGCGGGCGCGGTGTCCGAGGTGGCGGGTTCCGCCGCGGCGTCGGGCGCCGCCGCCGGGGCCGTCGCGGCCGGTG
>NZ_VDDD01000227.1 GCF_006151785.1 Paracoccus marcusii | reverse complement strand
TCTGCTCATGCATCACAGCTACCACGCTGGATTCACGAGATGAATCCCTGACGCGATTTGTGCAACAGAGCCGGTGGAACCCCCAAAACTTCATAGGCGGCGTGCCGCGAGTAACGTTCTCGTTCGTCATTGGCATTCTAATCTTACGATTTGCGCCAAAGGTGAAGCTTGGAAGCACTGTACCTCTGCTTTTGGCCTTGGCGATTATCCCCATATTGGCAGCTGGGCCGCGCAAATGGTGGATTGATTTTGGTGTCGTCACATTCGTTTTTCCCGCATTGGTGTATTATGCGGCATCTTGGCAGCCCACCGGCCCATTCAAGTCCGTTGCACAATGGCTTGGGCGAATTTCTTACCCGCTCTACATAATCCACATGCCCGCGCTGTACTTCGCGAGCACAGTGGTCGCCAAATGGGAACTATCCGGTGCTGATAAAGCAGTAGTGTTCGTCGCGACGGTGCTGGGCACCATCATCATTTCAGCACTACTGCCTCGTTTCTACGACGAACCAATACGCCGAGCGGCCAGCAAGATGATCAGTAGGAATACGGCGCGAAGCAAGCATGGAGCCAGCTCCGCCTTCTAACCACCGAGCAGTCCCTTAATTGTCAATATTAAGGGTTAATCTCTTCATATCTCCACTTTCTGCCCCGCCATCGTGCGGGGCTTTTTCATGTCCAAGCCCACGAGGAGGCAGCCATGCCGCACTTCCCCATCAAGTTCATAGCGCTGCACTATAGCGCGACCTATCCCGACCAGGATTACGGCGTGGCTGACATCCGCAAGATGCACCTCGCCCGCGGGTTCAACGATGTCGGCTATCACTACGTGCTCCGGCGCAGCGGGGCTGTCGAGAAGGGCCGCCCGGACACTGTCGTCGGCGCGCATGTCGCGGGCCACAACACAGGCAGCCTGGGCATTTGCTGCATCGGTGGCATCGAGCGGGCTACCGGCCCCAATGTAGGCGTCGACAACCGGACCGAGGCGCAGAAGGCCGCGACGGTGAAGCTGGTTCGCGAGCTGCTCGCCAAGCATCCCGGCGCCCAGGTCGTCGGCCATCGCGATCTGGCCCCGACCCAGTGCCCTGGCTTCGACGTGCGAAGCTGGTGGGCTGCGGCCAACGCACGGCCGCCGGTTGTGGACAGCATCCCGGCGAAGCCTCTGCCCTCCCCATCCACCCCCGTCGCCACCGGACCCGCCAAGAGCGCCATCTACATCCTCGCCGCGCTGGCTGCTGCCGCGCTGGCCTTCTTCGGAGTGAAATGACCATGAATCCGCTGATGCTCTTCAAGACCCTTCGCGATCTGTCGGCGCTAATTGAGCAGGCGAACCGTCTGGCCGGGCCGGACAAGCGCTGGTCGCTGGCCTTTACCAACCGCTCGTTCATCGTCGCCTGCGTCGCCTGCGTGGCCTTCGTGGCTGCGGCCGCGCTGATGATCGGCCTACCGTTTCCGATGCCGATCGATGTGACGGCGGAGACGGTCTATGCCGTCATCACCGTCGCAGGCCTGCTGTGGGCCGGCATCGAGCGCATGCTCGGCAAGACGAGAGCGGTCTGGAACAAGAAGCAGGCCGCTGAGGCAGTTGTGGAGGCCGATGCCCTGACCACAGCGCTTAACAAGGTGCCGGTACTGCGTGCGCAGCAGCCCCGCTGATGACGGCCGGGGTGGCGGCGCAGTTCGTCCGCCATCTCCCCGCCGGATCAGCTTCAAAACGGAGCACTTTTTCTATAAAAAAATTACCAAGTTTATATATCAAAAAAAATTTTATCTAATATTTATAATATCCTTATCTGTAATAGTTCTTATTTCACGCCTCATGTTTGTTAACTTGGCAATATCAATGAACACTTGATTGCACTGTTCGTAGTGATAGGCAACCACATCTAAAATATCTTGATTCTCTCCATTTGGTAAAGAAGCTAGGCGCGAATACCGATACAGTCCGAGGGTATGATCAGTTGAATCAATAAATCCGTTTTTTTCGCATGCGAGTGAACCGTACGGGCGCTTATGAACAAATTGGTTTCTTATCTCTCCAACTTCCGCTAGGGTCAGGATGCATTGATTTCGCGGGAACAGCATGATTCACGGCTTTGAAAACGGAGCGGTGACATGAG
>NZ_VDDD01000226.1 GCF_006151785.1 Paracoccus marcusii | reverse complement strand
CAACCTGCGCCAATCGGCGTAAACAACCCTTGGACTCCGGTCGCGGCTGGATGAAAGACCCGTGGCAGGTCAGTAGCTGTACCAACTGCCGGTGGCCAGACCACAGCAGGCCTGCCGCGGTGATGAAGGCGAGGACGTCTCCGCCGTGATATCGATCGGCGTACGGTTAACCCTTCATTAAGAGATGCGAAGTAACTCTGTCTAAAACAGGCGGAGCTGCCAGTGGACTATCGCGTGAAGACGAGCAAAGACCTCGCTATCAACTTGGCCCATGCCAAGGCCGTCATCACGGCCTGCAGGGTCGCCATCCCCCGTATCGCAGTCAGTGATGAGGATGAGGCCTTCATCCGATTGCGCATCATGCGGATGATCAGCGAACTCGAAACGATCGACAAGTTCGTGAGCAAGACGGCGGTGACGGTAAAGCAGAGGCGCGCAAATGCAAAAAGCCAGGCAGATCGCGACCGAGCTTCTGCTCGCGCTCACATGGGCATGCACGCTGATGTTGATCATACTGCCGGCGGTGCTGTTCCTGCTGCAAGTACTGAGCCTGGTGACGGCACTGCCGTTCGCAAGCTGGCCTGAGGCTCTCGACCTTCGGAACCGGTTTGGCTGGACCGGAGACCTCATTTTTCCGTAAAATGAGAAGCCGTACAGCGGTGATGGCATACCAGCCGGCTCACTCCGCGCAGAGACGTCAATACGGTTGTTTGGTTGAGACCCCCGGAACTTTGTTTAGCGCTGCGGTCAGAGCATCGACGGCCTGCTTCCTGTTCCAGACCGCCCTGGTGTTTCCGAGCATGCGCTCGAGACCGGCTCAAATCAGACTTGCGACGGTGATGATGGCATAGATCGTCTCTGCCGTCACATCGATCGGCATCGGAAACGGTAGGCCGATCATCAGAGCGGCGGCTGCCACGAACGCCACGCAGGCGACGACGAACGAGCGGTTGGTGAAGGCCAGCGACCAGCGCTTGTCCGGCCCGGCCAGGCGGTTCGCCTGCTTGATCAGCGCCGACAGGTCGCGGAGGGTCTTGAAGAGTATCAGCGGGTTCATGGTCATTTCACTCAGAAGAAGGCCAGCGCGGCAGCAGCCAGCGCGGCGAGGATGTAGATGGCGCCCTTGGCAGGGCCGGTGGCGGGGGGAAGCCGGAGAGGGCAGGGGCGCCGGCGGGACGCTGTCGATGACAGGCGGCCGGGCTTTCACCGGTTCGAGCGCAAGGCCGGTTGCGGTCTGGGGAAAGGGATCGCCCCACGTCCGGACACGACCCGTGTCGATGTGAATGAGGCCCTGTCTGGGGTAGGTCCCGATTCCCGTGAAGCCAGCCTTGCGCGCGGCCGTGATGATGGCATGTGGATCATGGTTGCCGAGAACCACATCGAAGGCCTTGCCCTGCAGGTGAAGGCTGCCGGTGGCGCCGCCCACAGTGCGGTTGTGCGCAGGCGATATGTAGGCGCTGGTGATGACCATCGGCCGGGCCAGATCATTTCTGAGCGTTTGCAGCTTGTCCATCGACGGCGGATCGATCAGCAGCTCGCCCTCACGCGACGCCAGTTCGCGCGGCAAGAAGTTGGGCCAGCGCCAATGGGCAGATGGGTATTGGCTGAAATGCGAAACTTTCATTGCATGCTCCAGACATGAAAAAGCCCCGCACTGCGATGGGGCGAGGGTTAGATTCGTGCGGTTGTGGACTAAGGTTGTCAGCGTCCGCTTTGGTTTTTGGTGGTTCCGAAGCGGTCAGGCGGCACCGGTTGGATTGGACTTTCCGGTGCCGCTTACCCCTCTCAATCGTGGATAAGAGAAAGCTTGCCGATCAGGGCGAGCGGGGATTGGCATGTGTTGAGGGCGGGCTAAAAATGCGTACAGCCGGTACAGGGCAAATTATTGGCCCCTCCGGTCAGGCGGCGCCGGACGGTGGGTGTTCCGGTGCCGCCGTACCCTTATGGACATGGATGAAAGAAAGCTTGCCGATCAGGGCGGCGGGGATTGGCTTCCAGCAATAAGCCACTAGGGTGCGCGCAGCCGCACGTGGGCTTATTCGTTGCCGGTCGGTTAGGTGGCTATGGACCGTGAGGGTATGGGGTCACCGACAGGACGACAGCCGGATCTTAATCAGGCTCTGCCAGGGGATTGTTT
>NZ_VDDD01000225.1 GCF_006151785.1 Paracoccus marcusii | reverse complement strand
GCCGGCCCTGCCGCGCGCCGATGCGCCCGTCCTGGCGCGCACCGACAGCGTGCTGATCGCCATCGACCTGTCCCCGTCGGTCGCGCGGGGACCGGCGCTGGCGCAGGCGCAACAGGCCGCCGCCGCCCTGCTGCAGGGGCTGGCCGGCCGACCAGTCGGCCTGATCCTCTACAGCGGAGAGGCCTATGCCGCATCCGCCCCCACCACCGATCCGCGCACGCTGCAGACGCTGATCGCGGTCCTGGATGCCGACACGGTGCCCGGCCAGGGCAGCAGGCCCGCAGCCGCCATCGGCCTGGCCGGGCAGATGTTCGGCGATGCGGGGCAGGCCGATCTGGTCCTGATCTCGGACGGGGCCGGGGTCGATGGCCAGGCCGTGGCCGAGGCCGGGCGTCTGGCCGCCCTGGGCACGCGCATCTGGGCGGTCCGGGTCGTGGGCGCCGCGCCGCAGGCGCCCACCCCTGCGCCCGATGCGCTGGCGCAGCTGGTGCAATCGGGCGGTCAGATGGTGCTGGCACAGGATGTCGACGACTTGGCCGCCCGGCTGCGCCAGGGGGGCGATCGCCGTCGCGATCCGGCAGTGACGGCCCTGGGCTATCGCGATCTGGGGCCGTTCCTGGCCGCGCTGGCCGCCCTGCCGCTGCTGCAGATGCTGAGGCGGCGGCAATGAGGGCGGCGGCGGTCCTTCTGGTCCTGGCCGTGGCGGCGCTGGTCCTTGCCGGCCCCGCGGCGCTTGGTGCGCTGGCGCTGCGGGCGGGGTGGGACCGGCTCGCGCTGATCCTGCTGGACGATCCGGGCGCACGGGGGGTGGCCCATTACCGGTTGGGCGACCATGACCTGGCCGATGCCGATTTCGCCCGCGCGGGCCGGTCGCAGACCTACAACCGCGCGCTGTCGCTGGCCGCCACGGGCGACTATCCCCTCGCGGTCGCCTATTTCGACGCGGTGCTTTTCGCCAACCCCGCCGACGAACAGGCCCGCGCCAGCCGCGACCTGGTGGCGACGATGTTTCCGCCGCAGCAGGGCGACAGCGTCGCGCCGGGTCGCATCCTGGGGCGGGGCGGGCGTCCCGCCCCGGACGAGATGATCGCCAACGCCCTGACCGACGCCGCCGCCGAAAGCTGGCGCCGACCGGTCGAGGCGCGGGGCATGGCCGCCAGCGACGCGTGGCTGGAAACCATCGCCGACGATCCCGGCGAATTCCTGGCCCTGCGGTTGCAGGCCGAACACGACCGGCGCGCCGGGCTGGGCCTGATCCGGCCAGAGGCGGGTGACCCGTGGTGATCCGGCTGATCCTTTTGCTGCTGATGCTGGCCACGCCGCTGCGCGCCGAAACCCCCGCACCCCTGGCCCCCGGAGAGGCGCGGCTGCTGATCCTGCACGATCACGGCAACCCCGTCGTGGCCGAGATGGTGCGCCTGACCCTGCGCGGCGAATACGACCTGACCGTGTCGCTGGAAAGCCTGACCTTTCCGTCGTCCGACGCCTATGACTGGATGCAGATCGACCGCGACCGCTGGTTCCAGGAACGCATCGGCGGGCGGATGATCCAGATCTTCGAACGCGACATCGCGCTGTTTCCGCGCCGGGCAGGGGACCTGACCATCGGTCCGCTGACCCATAACCTGACCAACATCACCCGCAGCGGCGTCCGCGAGGAGGTCAGCGTTTCGTCGGGCACCACGCGCCTGACGGTCAAGCCCTTTCCCCATTCGGGCCGCCCCCTGACGGCACGCAGGCTGGTGCTGACGGACGACCTGTCCGCACCGCCCGGCCGCCTGGCCAAGGACGACATCCTGACCCGCCGCGTCACCATCGAGGCCCTGGGCGCGATGGCCCATCACCTGCCGCCGCGCCCCGACATCGCCCAGCCCTGGCTGATCAGCTTTACCCTGCCCGAAACCCGCGAGACGATCCCCACCCCGGACGGCCCGGTCGCCCGCGTGGTCTGGGAATGGCAGATGCGCCCCCGCACGGGCGAGCCAGGCGTCCTGCCCGCGATCCCCTTTCCCTGGCTGGACACCGACAGCCGCCGGATCGAGGTGGCGGCGATGAAGCCGATCCCGTTCGGCTTCGCGGGTTTCAGCACCGCATCGGGGACGGGCGTCGCCCTGCATTGGCAGATGGCGGGGCTGGCGCTGTCGGGCGGGGTGGTCGCGCTGGCCGTGGTGCTATGGGGCAGGCTGCCCGCGATCGGGCGCGCCCTGCGCCGGCTGCGGCCCGGCCCGCATGCGGCAGCGATGCGCAGGGC
>NZ_VDDD01000224.1 GCF_006151785.1 Paracoccus marcusii | reverse complement strand
TGCGCGAGGTGGCGGCCGAGCTGGACGTCCCGATGGCGCAGGCGGCGCTGGCCTGGGTCCTGTCGCGGCCGGGCGTCAGCACGTTGCTGATTGGCGCCAGCCGACCGGAGCAAGTAACAGCCAACATCAAGGCGTTGGATATCACGTTGTCGCCGGAACAGAAGGCCCGACTGCACGACGCCAGCGCTCTGCCAGCGCTGAACCCTTACTTTATTTTCCAGTTGCCGCGCGAGGTGATCTACGGCGGACAGTCCGTGCAACCGTGGATGGAGGCGGCGACCAGCGACTGAGCCTCTCCGGCAATTTCTTACGCGGCGGAGACAGCATAAAGACGTTGCTGCGCCTTATACCACAGTTTAATTTCGGGAAGCCGCATTTCAGACTCAACAATCGATGACCGCCGGCTTTGGGCCGCTCGCGCAATCACCTGTGATTAGCTAGAAGAGCACCTATGGGATGGGCTGACGACTGCGCTCACCTCATTCCGCGCGGATGGGTTTGCCATCACGCCTGCCAGCCAGTCGAGAAACACACCCAATCGCCGCAGCCCTGAGGCACGCGTCAGATAAAGCGCGCTGATGGCCAGAAGCGGGATGTCCAGCTGGCCCGGGAACAGCTCGACCACGCGGCCTGATGCAATGTCGGCGTCGATCATGAAGTCCGAGAACCGTGCGATGCCCATGCCGCCCAGGACGAACTGCCGGACCGCCTCGCCATTCGCAGCCGTCACCGATACGCGCGGAGAGACGGGGCCCGCCATGCCGAGAAACCGGAGATCGTTGATATGCGCGGGGGACGAGAACCTGACCTGCTCCAGTGCGGCCAGATCCACAGGGTGCTCTGGATGCCCCGCCCGTGCAAGATAGTCCGGCGCGGCGACCAGACGCCACTCCGCCCGCCCGAGGGGCCGGTGCAGCAGGTCGCTGTCGGGCAGCGGGCCGAAGCGGATGGCGACATCGGCATGGGCGTCGATCAAATCGACGATGCTGTTGGTCATGTCGACGGTCAGCCCGATCTCGGGGTATCGCGCGTGGAACTCCGCCAGGCGCGGGGCGATGACATGCAGCACGAACGGCACCGGTGCATTGACCCGCAGCGGACCGCGCGGGGCGCGGGCGCCCGTGGCCAGATCCGACAGCGCCTCGGTCCGCGCCACGATCTCGCGCGCCGCCTCCAGAAGGTCGCGCCCCTCCGGCGTCAGTTCGATCCCGCGGGTGGAGCGGCGCAGCAGCGTCACCTTCAGCCGCGCCTCCAGCCGCGTCACCGTCCGGCTGAGCGTCGAGGGCGCGGCCCCGAGCCGCCGACCCGCCTCGGCGAACCCGCCGTCCTCGATCACCGCGATGAAGGCGGCGAGGTCCGCCGTCTGCGGCAGGTCGTGCGCCATACGCAAAAGCCCTTTGCAATGTCGTTCGTTCACGCCAAGACTGACAGATGGCATCTCTCCGGTCGAGTTCAATCCATCCGGAGATCCCCATGCCGCTGGCACTATGGGCGCTGACGATCAGCGCATTCGCCGTGGGCACGACCGAGTTCGTCATCGTCGGCCTGCTTCCCACCATCGCCGAAAGCCTCGGCGTGTCGCTTCCGTCGGCCGGCCTCCTGGTCAGCCTCTACGCCCTGGGCGTCACCATCGGCGCGCCCGTTCTGACCGCGCTGACCGGCCGGCTGCCACGCAAGACGCTGCTCCTGGCGCTGATGGCGCTCTTCATCGCGGGCAACGCCTTCGCCGCGGTCGCCCCCGGCTATGGCAGCCTGATCGTGGCGCGCTTCCTGACCGGGCTGGCCCATGGGGTCTTCTTCGCCATCGCCTCGACCATCGCGTCAGGCCTCGTCTCGCGCGACAGGGAGAGTTCCGCCATCGCCATGGCCTTCCTCGGCCTGACCGTGGCCCTCGTCACCGGCGTGCCCCTGGGCACCTGGATCGGGCAGTCCTTCGGCTGGCAGGCGACCTTCCTCGGCGTCGTCCTCCTCGGCGTGATCGGCCTGATCGCCAGCGCCGTGCTGGTGCCGTCCGACCTCCCGCAGAGCGCCTCGCCCGGCCTGCGGGCACAGGCCCGCGTGCTCACTTCGCCGCGCCTGCTGTTGGTCTATCTGATCACGGCCTTGGGCTATGGCGGCAACTTCATCGCCTTCACCTATCTGGCGCCGATGCTGACCGATGTCACGGGCCTCTCGGCCGGCGCGGTCAAGCTCGACTTCGATCAGTTCCTGTGGACGTGTCGGCTCGCTGGTCACAACCAGATCATCCTTCCTGACATG
>NZ_VDDD01000223.1 GCF_006151785.1 Paracoccus marcusii | reverse complement strand
CTGCTCATGCATCACAGCTACCACGCTGGATTCACGAGATGAATCCCTGACGCGATTTGTGCAACAGAGCCCTTCCCGGATCAAACGCCCTTAAATTCAGCTCATTGGCATATCAGGCTGGAAAACCAAAATATCTCGGCAAGTACTGGAGCAGATGCTCTGGAGGAGACCTTGCGAAGGATGACCACTGGAAGCCCGGATCGCCTCAACGCTGTTTCTGGAGTGAAGGGCCGAGTTCGTCCGCTGATCGCCCGAACCGCAGAGGAGCTATATCCCGGGCGACCAGATCTAGTCGTTTTTTCGCGTGAATTTTTGCCGGGGTGGTTTGTTGGAACCAACTATAGCCGACGGGATGTGATGCGCCTAATCCGGGTCGCAGCAGAAGCGTGTGAACTAACGTGGGGAGTGGATATTCATGTCGAAGTATAACGCATGTGCGGCCCCCACGGGGTGCCAATTCCCAGCATCATTTAAATCGCAGCAACTCAAACTAGCCAAGCGAGGGTAACATGAGCACCGCCCCCATCGTCTCCAAAGTCTGGAGTTTCTGCACAACGCTGCGGGACGACGGCGTTGGCTATGGCGACTACTTGGAGCAACTGACTTACCTCATCTTCCTCAAGATGGCGGACGAGTATGCCAAGCCCCCCTACAGCCGCGACGTGGGCATCCCCACAGGGTTCGACTGGACCAGCCTGACCTCGCGCCGGGGAGCGGAACTGGAAGCGCATTACATCATGCTGCTGCGCAAACTGGGCAAGCAGAAAGGCATGCTTGGGCAGATTTTTACGAAGGCGCAGAACAAGATCGCCGACCCCGCCAAACTGTTCCGCCTGATTGACATGGTGGATGGCACCAGGTGGGTCAAGCTGGGTGCGGACGTCAAAGGCGATATCTATGAGGGGCTGTTGGAGCGCAACGCCGAGGATACGAAATCGGGCGCTGGCCAGTACTTTACGCCGCGCGCATTGATCCGCGCAATGATCGAATGCGTCCGCCCCGAGCCTGGCAAGACCATTGCCGATCCGGCTTGTGGCACCGGGGGGTTCTTCCTTTCCGCCCACGAATTCCTGACTGACCCGAACAATCATGCGCTCGACAAGGATCAGAAAGCCTTCCTGAAGCACTCGACTTTCTTTGGCAACGAGATCGTCGCAGGGACGCGGCGCCTCTGCCTAATGAACATGTTCCTCCATGGTATCGGTGAGATGGCAGGAGATACATTGATATCACCCGCCGACGCACTGATTTCGCCGCCTCCCGAAACCTTTGACTATGTCCTGGCAAACCCGCCCTTCGGGAAGAAAAGCTCGATGAGCTTTACCAATGCGGACGGCGAGCAGGAAACCGATGACCTGACCTACAATCGTCAGGATTTTTGGGCAACCACGTCGAATAAGCAGCTGAATTTCGTCCAGCATATTCGGACCATGCTGAAAACGACCGGGCGGGCCGCGGTGGTCGTGCCCGACAATGTTCTGTTCGACGGCGGCGCGGGAGAAATCATCCGTCGCAAACTACTTCAAACAACCGACCTGCACACCATTCTTCGCCTGCCAACGGGCATCTTTTATGCGCAAGGCGTCAAGGCAAACGTGATCTTCTTCGACAACCGCGCCGCCAGCGCTGATCCGCAGACTTCGAAGGTCTGGTACTACGATTATCGGACGAACGTGCATCATACGTTGAAGCAGAAGCCATTGACGTATGCGCACCTTGAGGACTTCGTGACCTGCTACAATCCCGGGAACCCCCATGAGCGCAACCCAACGTGGAGCGAAGAAAGCCCCGAAGGCCGCTGGCGCGCTTTTGATCGGGAAGAACTCCTGGCACGGGACAAGGCAAGCCTCGATCTTTTCTGGCTTCGGGATGCGTCAATGACTGACTTCGAGAACCTACCTAAGCCCGAGGTGTTGGCAGAAGAGATCGTAGAAAATCTGCGCGCGGCACTGTTCAGTTTCGCTTCAGTGTAAAATACAGTACTTGGGGAATGTCGGCTTGCATGCGAAGAAGAGCATTAGATTGCTCCCGCAGTGAGCTGCGTCACGCCGATCGACCGCACCGCCTCGGCCACCGATCAGCCTTGCGACACCAGCACGTCGACCTGCCGGAGCTTCGCTACGATCTCCTCCGGCTTGTGCTTCTTCTGTGCCATTTGCTCATTCTCCAATGCGCTCGAAAGCCTACTTCAGGGAAGACCATTTTTCAGCGGGCAGGGCAGAGCAAGTGTTGATTTCCACCCAGAACTGAGCCGGGTTTTCCATCGAGAAGTGAGCCACCTCTGATTATGGATATAGGGT
>NZ_VDDD01000222.1 GCF_006151785.1 Paracoccus marcusii | reverse complement strand
GCGCCACCGGCACGGCCAGCGCCGCCGACAGGGTCGCGGACAGCGCGGCCTGCCACAGGGTGAACCAGACCGCGCGCAGGTCCCATTCGGTCAGGCCCGACAGCCCGCCCGCGACCCAGACCACCGCCGCCAGCGTGCCCAGGATCAGCGCGGCCAGCGCGCCCGCGATGGCGTGGCCGATGCTCAGCGGAAGGCCCGCTGCCATTCGTCCAGGGCGGGGGCGCGCAGGGCATCGGCCTCGTCCTCGGACAGGAACAGGGTCTTTTCCGGGCGGGGCAGGTCGCGCATCACCTGCGGCCAGTCGGCCTGGGGCAGTTTCGCGGGCAGGGACCAGTTGGCCAGCGGGATCGTCGCCTGGAAATCGGGGGTCAGCACCCAGTCCATGAAGGCTTGCGCCAGTTCGGGCTGATCGGTGCCCGCGACCTGCGCCACCAGTTCGGCCATGAAGTAATGCCCCTCGGGGAAGATCGCGGCGCGCTTGGTGTCGTCCTCCTCGGCGGCGATGTGATAGGCGGGCGAGGTGGTGTAGGACAGGACCATGTCCGCCTCGCCATCCGTGAACAGGCCGTAGGATTCGGACCAGCCGCGGGTGACGGTCAGCACCTTGGGCGCCAGCTTCGCCCAGGCCTCGCCCGCCTGATCGCCATAGACCGACTTGACCCAGAGCAGCATCGCCAGACCCGACACAGAACTGCGCGGATCCTGGATGACGATGCTGATGTCCTCGGCCTCCAGCAGTTCGGCAAAGCTGGCGGGCGGGTTCTCCAGCCGGGTGCTGTCATAGACGAAGGCCGTCTCGCCCCAGTTGTAGGGCAGGAAGATGTCGTCCTCCCATGCGATGGGCAGCGACAGGTCGGACGTGTCCTGCCCATGCGGCGCGAACAGACCCGATGCGCGGGCACGCGCGGTCATGTCGGTGTTCAGGCCGAAGACGATGTCGGCTTGGGTGCCCGCCCCCTCCATCAGGATGCGGGGCAGCACGTCGCCGGTCACGAATTGCAGGTCGCAATCGCAGATCGCCTCGAACCCCTCCTCGATGGCGGGGCCGGGGCCCCATTCGCTGGTGACGCTGTCGCCGGCATAGACGGTCAGGACGCGATCCTGGGCTAGGGCGGGGGTGGCCAGCAGCAAAGCGGGGATCAGGACGGATTTCATCGGCAGCCTCTCTTGTCGGGTGATCGAAAAGAAGGGGGTGCGCACCTTCCCTCCGCCGGTGTGAGCCGGATCAGGTTCAACGGGTCCGCTGTCGCGTCTCAGCCCGCATGGGGCACCCCGAGGTGATCCCGAATGTAGAGGTTTCGCGCGCCCGCGCAAGCGGATAGAAACCGCCCATGACCAAGGACATGTCTGATCAGCCCACGCCGATGATGGCGCAGTATCTTGCGATCCGGGAGGCCAATCCCGGCGCGCTGCTGTTCTATCGCATGGGCGATTTCTACGAGATGTTCTTCGACGACGCGGTCGCCGCTGCCGCCGCGCTGGACATCGCGCTGACCAAACGCGGCACCCATGCGGGTGAGCCCATCCCGATGTGTGGCGTGCCCGTCCATGCGGCCGAGGGCTATCTGCTGACGCTGATCCGCAAGGGTTTCCGCGTGGCCATCGCCGAACAGATGGAGGACCCGGCGGAGGCCAAGAAGCGCGGGTCGAAATCGGTCGTGGCGCGCGACGTGGTGCGGCTGGTGACGCCGGGCACCCTGACCGAGGAATCGCTGCTGGAGGCGCGGCGCCACAATTACCTGGCGGCATTCGTGGTGGTCCGCGAGGAGGGCGCGCTGGCTTGGGTCGATATCTCGACCGGCGCGTTTTCGGTGATGGATTGCCCCCTGCCGCGTCTGGCCCCCGAACTGGCGCGGCTGGCCCCGCGCGAGGTCCTGGCCTGCGACACCGGGCTGGAGGAGCTGATCGGCGATGCGGGCGCGGTGATGACCGACCTGCACGCCAGCGCGTTCGACAGCAATGCGGGCACGCGGCGGCTGTGTGCGCTGTACGGCGTCGAGACGCTGGACGGGTTCGGCAGCTTCACGCGCGCCGAACTGGCCGCGATGGGCGCCATCGTCGATTATCTGGACATGACGCAGAAGGGCCGCTTGCCGCTGATGCGCCCGCCGATGCGCGAACGCGCAGGCGGTGCGATGCAGATCGACGCCGCGACCCGGCGCAATCTGGAGCTGACCCAGGCCCTGTCTGGCGGGCGCGACGGATCGCTGCTGGCGGCCATCGACCGCACCGTGACCGCGCCGGGCGCGCGCCTGCTGGAACGCCGGATCAGCGCACCGTCGCGCGATCTGGCGCTGATCGCGGCGCGCCATGACGCGGTGGCGGCGCTGGCGGGGGATGCGCGGTTGCTTTCGGATCTGCGCGGCGCGCTGGC
>NZ_VDDD01000021.1 GCF_006151785.1 Paracoccus marcusii | reverse complement strand
GAAGGTTCACATGGCTCACTTCTCAGTGGAAATTATGCGCTTACCCGGCTCAGTTCTGGGTGGAAATCAACAGTCAGGATGCCCGCGAGGCGCCGTGCGGTTGCCGGACAGGCCGTTCCCAGACCGACCTGAAGGTGGAGGCTTTCGCAACCGATACGTGTGGGAATGCGACGGCGCCATGTGTAGATAGCGGCCCGGCGAAAGACAAAGTGTGCGATGCCCATTCGTGGCCCTCGAAGCTGGGGCGCGGTAGGTCTGGAGGACAGGCATGGAGGACATCGGTCCGATAGCGTGCCTGGCGGCTGCTACCTGCTTATCTTCCAATATTTTAGACGATGTTGGCTGGGGCGGTAGGATTCGAACCTACGGTACACGGTACCAAAAACCGATGCCTTACCACTTGGCCACGCCCCAACTGTGGAGGGTGATTACCCAAGCCCGCAGATGGGTGCAAGACGAAAAATGCAGAAATCTTGCCCCCGTCCCAAAGCCCCGGTATCGACGCGCCATGGAACACGCCGATATCGTCATTCTGGGGGCCGGGGCGGCCGGATTGTTCTGCGCAGGCTCTGCCGTCGCGCAGGGCAGGCGGGTCGTGGTGCTGGATCATGCGCCGACGCCCGCCGAAAAGATCCGCATTTCCGGCGGCGGGCGGTGCAATTTCACCAACCTCGCGACCGGGCCGGACCGTTTCCTGTCGGACAACCCGCGCTTCGCAGCCAGTGCCCTGGCGCGGTATCGTCCGCAGGCCTTCGTCGATCTGGTCGACCGGGCGGGAATCGCTTGGCACGAAAAGACCCAGGGCCAGCTGTTCTGTGACGGCAAGGCCACGCAGATCACCGACATGCTGCTGGACCGCATGGCCGGGGCGGACCTGCGCCTTGGCACGCGCATCGACGGCGTCAGCAAGGATGGTGATCGGTTCGTGGTCGCGACCTCCGGCGGGTCGATCAGCACGGGTCGGGTCGTCGTCGCGACGGGCGGAAAGTCGATTCCCAAGATCGGGGCGACGGGGCTGGGCTATGATCTGGCGCGCCAGTTCGGGTTGCGGCTTGTCGAAACGCGGCCCGCGCTGGTGCCGCTGACCTTTGCGGAACAGGATCTGGCGCTGTGCCGTCCGCTGGCCGGGCTGTCGGTCGAGGCGCGGATCACGCATGGCAGGGGCAGCTTTCGCGACGCGCTGCTGTTCACGCATCGCGGGCTGAGCGGCCCGGTGATCCTGCAGATCTCAAGCTTCTGGCAGGCGGGCGAGGTGCTGACCATCGATCTTGCGCCCGACCGCGACATCGCCGCCGACCTGAAGGCCGCACGCGGCGGCAAGGCGCAGGTGGCGACCGTCCTGGCCCAGATGCTGCCGGAACGCCTTGCGCAATCCGTGGCGGCGGACGCGGGCTTGGCACAGGCGCGGCTGGCCGATCAGCCGAACGCCCGGCTGGACGCGCTGGGCGCGCGCGTGAACCGGTGGCAGGTCCGACCCGTGGGGACCGAAGGCTATCGCACCGCCGAAGTCACCTTGGGCGGCGTGGATACCCGCGATCTGGACGCGCGGACCATGCAGGCGCGCCAAGTGCCCGGTCTGGCGTTCATCGGCGAATGCGTCGACGTGACGGGGTGGCTGGGCGGCTATAATTTTCAGTGGGCCTGGGCGTCAGCGGATGCCGCCGGGCGCGCCGCCTAGGTCCGTGGCGTCGGGCTGAGCAGGTCGCGCCCGTCATCGATGCGACCCCGTTCGACCATCTCCTCGAACGCGGCGTCGGGGTTCAGGTCGGACAGGCGCGCATCGGCGGGGCGTGAGGGGCGGGCAGGGCTTGGACGCGCCTCCGCCTCGGGCTGTTCCAGGCGGATGCGGTGGACGGGTTCCGGCACCAGATAGCCCTTGCTGTCCAGCGCATGGCGCAGCAGGCGAAACGCCTCTCCGCGCGCCAGGTCGAAATCGGTGCCGTCCTGCGAGACCCACCCCCCGGCGCGGATGACCACGTGATCCGGCCCCTGGGCATCCAGCCAGGCAACGGGTTCGGGACGCTTCAGCACGAAATCCATCCCCGCCAGCGCCCTGAGCACCAGATCGCGCGCGCGGCCCAGATCGGCGCCGGGGTCGATGGTCAGGTCGACCATGAACCGGCGTTCGGGGTTGCGCGTGTAATTGGTCAGGACGGCCTTGTAGATGATCTGGTTCGGGATGCGGATGTGATTGCCGTCCAGCGTCAGCAGGGTGGTGCCGCGGCTGGTCAGGCGGATCACCCGACCGCGCAGGCCGTTCACTTCGATCAGGTCGTTCGGGTTGAAGGGTTGGCGCAGCGACAGCAGCATCGTGGCCACGAATCCTTCGATCGTATCGCGGGCGGCAAAGGACAGCGACAGGCCGAAGATACCCGCCGCACCCAGCAATGTCCCCAACAGAGCCCGCGCGCCCATCAGGTCCAGCGCCACGACAAGCGCCACGATCCATGCGGTCAGCCGGATCGTCTGCGCCAGAAATCCGGCGATGAAGGGGTTCGGTGCGATCCCCGACAGGGTTCGTTCTCGCCGCGACAACCAGCCGCCGGCCAGCACGATTATCGCCCCCACGGCCAGGCCCAGTGCCATGAAGGGCAGGCCCGCGATGACCGCGGTCAGGCGTGACTGAAACCTGTCGCGGACCGAGACCAGCCGCGTGCCCAGGTCTGTAGACAGGGTAACCTGATCCTCGATCGCGACGACCCCCTCGACGCGCGCCAGCAGCGATTCAAGGCGCGAGATGGTCTGCTGTTCGGTCACCTCGCCGACCAGCGTCACGATCCCCGCATCGACGCTGGCACGGACGCCATCGAATTCAGGGACTTGCGCGAGGATGCTGGAAATCCTCGACAGGATTGCCAGGTCCGTCGCCCGATTGTCATGTGTCGAGATTGCGCCGCTTGGCGTCGACGGTGCTGACGGATCGGCGACTTGGGCGGCCACGGGGGCCGCCAGTGCCAACAGGATCAGCAGAACGCGGATCATGCCGGGAGCGGGTCGGCCTTTGCCAGCCGGTCGAAGGCCATCAGCGATGCGATCAGCGCGGGCATACGGTCCAGCGGGATCATGTTCGGCCCGTCGGACGGCGCGATGTCGGGGGCTTCGTGCGTTTCGATGAAGACGCCGGCCACGCCCAAAGCCACCGCGGCCCGTGCCATGACCGGGGCGAATTCACGTTGTCCGCCAGAACTGCCGCCCTGACCGCCCGGCTGCTGGACCGAATGGGTCGCGTCCATGATCACCGGATAGCCGGTCCGCGCCATGATCGGCAGCGACCGCATGTCGGCCACCAAGGTGTTATAGCCGAAGCTGGCCCCGCGTTCGGTCAGCAGGATGTTTTCGTTCCCGGTCGAGGCGACCTTGTCCGCGACGTTGGGCATGTCCCAAGGGGCCAGGAACTGACCCTTCTTGATGTTGACCACCGCGCCGGTGCGGCCCGCGGTCAGCAGCAGATCGGTCTGGCGGCACAGAAAGGCGGGGATCTGGATCACGTCGACGACCTGCGCGGCGCGCACCGCCTGGTCCGCGTCATGGATGTCGGTCAGCACGGGGCAGCCGAACCGATCGCGGACCGCGGCCAGGATCTCCAGCCCCTCCTCGATGCCTAAGCCGCGGCGACCCGACAAAGAGGTGCGGTTCGCCTTGTCATAGCTGGCCTTGAAGACGAAGGACGCCCCGGCATCGGCACAGGCCTTGGCCATCACTTCGGCGATCATCAGCGCGTGGTCCAGGCTTTCCAGCTGGCAGGGTCCGGCGATCACCGTCAGCGGCAGGTCGTTGCCGCAAGTGATCGAACCGATGGGGATATGCTTGGCAGTCGTCATGTCGATACCTGTTCGCGTAGGATGGAGGCCGTCAGCGACAGCATCAGATAGATACCCGAAAACACCAGGAATGCCACCAGGGTGTTCTGGAACGCGCGGGGATAGGTGGCCTCATCCGGCGGGATGGGCGCGATGGACAGCGACAGATAGCGGACCTGCTTATTCGCCTCGATGCGCGCGGTTTCCATCTGGGCGGCGGCGGCGGCCAGCATTTCCTGGCGCGTCAGCATCTCGGCCTCGGCAACGCGCAGCTCTCCGCCGATGGCGGCCAGAGAGTTGCGGGTGTCGTTGCCCTGCGTCAGCTGCTGGCGGGTCTGCGTGATCAGGTCGCGCAGGCGGGCGATGTCGCCCTCCACCGCATCGACGCGGCTTTGCAGGGGGCGGGCATTCGACTGCAACTGGCCCAGTTCCAGCTGCTTTTCGGCCAGTTGGCCCTCCAGCATGCTGACCTGCGCCATGACCACGCCGCTTTCCGCGACGGGGTCCAGGACGCCCAGCCTCTCCTGCAACTCCTGGACGCGAAGCTGGGCGGCCAGCATCTTCTCCTCGGCGTCCTGATAGGTCTCGCGCGCGCCGTCCATCTGGTCGGAGCGCATGCGTGAGGTCAGGGCGTCAACAAGCTGTTCCGCATAGGAAATCAGCGCGCGCGAGAACTGTTCGCTTAGCTGCGGGTCGGGCGCGATGACCTCCATGTTCAGCACGCCTTCGGTCGGGTCATAGCCGATCTTGACGGAATCCTTGTACAGGCTGAACGTGGCCTCGTTCGTGGCATCCGCGGGCAGGCGCTTGATCGCATCGACCGACGGGTCCTGGAAGGCGCGCCGGAAGCCCAGATCCTCGTCCAGCCGCAGCATCGCGTCGCGCGATGTCAGATAGCTTTGCACCGCGACCGCGTCCTGGTTCGTGCCCAGGCCCGACCCGCCCAGCATCCCGCTGAGCCCGCTGGCGCCGGATCCGCTTTCGGCCGACTGGATCTGGAACTGCGATACCGTCGCGTAAAGCGGAGAGGCATAGCGGCCGTAATAGATGCCGACCAGTGCGGTCGGCAGGAACACGAACAGCGCCAGCCGCATCGCCAGCATTGCCATGCGGCGGCGGCGGCGGCGGGCCAGGTCGCGCTGGATGCGATAGATTTCGGCGGCGCGCTTTTCTTCGGTCAGTTCCTCGCGGGACGGCAGGGCGGGGCGGCCGGGGGGCGCCGGGCTGCGGTCGGGTAGGATCGACGGCACGGGGGCCTGCCGCACGGCGGGCGCGTTGGGTGAGGGGGCGGCCTGCGCGCGCGTGCCCTCCGACGACAGGATGCTGCCGACGGCGGTGCGATGGGACGGATCGATCCCCCGCTCGCGCAGACGAAGCACGGCCTCCTCGGCCGAGGAAACCTCGATCTGGTGCAGGGCGGCGATGCGCTTGGCGATGCGCAGCTGGCGTTCGGTCAGCTTCTCCGCGCGGATGGCGGCCAGTCGCGCCTCCATGTCGCCAGAATCCGCAGGGGGGGCGGCCGGCATGTCCTTTTCGGGGGACGGCGCTGCGGGCTTGGTCAGGCGAAAATCACCCAGGCCGTCGTCGATCGGTTCGGTGGCCAGGAACCGTTCCAGCCGCGCCTGGCGTTCGGACGCGTCAGAGGCGGGGGCATCGCTGCGGCGCGCGACCTCCAACCGAGGCGGCGCGGGGCTGTCCGATGCGATCGGTTCCGCCGGCGGGGGCGTCTGGGGCGTGATCGAGGCCATCGCCTGCGTGTTGTACCGGCGCGCTTTAGGAGGTGTAGTCATAATATTGCTTGGCCTCGTCGAGGGTCTCGAACAGATACAGCCTGCCATCACGCAGGATCGCGGCGCGGTTGCAGAACTTCTCGATCGTGCTGGGCTGGTGGGACACGATCACCGTGGTCGCGGTCTGAAGCCGCTCGAACAGGACGCGACCGGCCTTCCGATTGAATTCCACATCCGTGGTCTGGGGCATGCCCTCGTCGATCAGGTAGATGTCGAAATCCAGCGCCAGCAGCAGCGAGAAGTTGAACCGTTGCCGCATGCCCGTGGAATAGGTGCCGACCGGCATGTCGAAATATTCGTGGATGTCGCACAGCCACCGCGTGAAGGCCGCGACGTAATCAGGGTCCAGCCCATAGATGCGCGCGATGTAACGCGCGTTCTCGTTGCCGGTGTGGCGCGTGACCAGGCCGCCCATGAACCCCAGGGGAAACGAGATGCGGCATTCGCGGCGGATCTTGCCTTCGTCGGGCTTTTCCAGCCCGCACATCATGTTCACCAGGGTGGTCTTGCCGGTGCCGTTGGGGGCCAGGATGCCAAGCGATTGCCCCAGCTCAACCCTGAACGAGGCCTGCTCGAGGATGATCTTGTGCTGCTTGCCGGTCCAGAAGGATTTGGACACATTGTCGAATTCAAGCATGGCCTTGTTATACCAACGCGTTTTGGCACGAGGCGTGCCATGCCGGGTGCCTCGACTGCCAAGGCGACATTAGGGTGGGGCGGACGGGGTGTCCAGTCTTGCCATCGGGCCCGATAATTTGTGATCTGACCAGCCTTATATCGCCGCAATTTCGCCATAAATGCGACGCATGTATGATCACGACGCCCCGCTGGCCGACCGTATCCGTGCCTGCAGGCTGTGCGCGGACCGCTTTGCCGTGACCGCCACGCGCCATGCGCCCCGACCGGTGGTCTGGTTCCGGCCGGGAACGCGGATCCTGATCGTGGGGCAGGCGCCGGGGGCGCGGGTCCATGACAGCGGGCGGCCCTTCACCGACCGTTCCGGCGACAGGCTGCGCGACTGGATGGGGGTGGAGCCGGACACCTTCTATGACCGCGACCGGATCTCGATCGTGCCGATGGCCTTCTGCTTTCCGGGTTACGACGCCAAGGGGTCGGACCTGCCGCCCCCGCCC
Organism: Paracoccus marcusii; assembly: GCF_006151785.1. Classification (GTDB taxonomy): domain Bacteria; phylum Pseudomonadota; class Alphaproteobacteria; order Rhodobacterales; family Rhodobacteraceae; genus Paracoccus; species Paracoccus marcusii. The sequence goes on along the minus strand of NZ_VDDD01000021.1, from coordinate 27,924 downwards.
ATCTGCGCGGCGACGTGGCGGCGGCAGGTGATGGACCAGCTGAACCCGCAGCTGACCCTGCTGGTCGGCGGGCACGCGATGCGGTGGCATCTGGGCGCGCGCAACGTGACGCAGACCGTCCGGGACTGGCGCACCCATGCGCCGGCGGTGTTTCCGCTGCCCCATCCCAGCTGGCGCAACACCGGATGGCTGCGCGCCAATCCGTGGTTCGCGACCGACCTGCTGCCCGTGCTGCGGGACCGCGTGGCGACCCTGCTGGGCTGATCAAGGCCAGGTCCACGCCCAGGACGCTTTGTGGCCGTGCGGGCTTGTGTTTCGCACACGCATCCGTGACGATAAGACCATCCAGCGGGAACGCGCCTGTCATGCCTTCCCGCCAATCATCGTTAGGGAGACGCCGACATGGGTAAATTGAAACCGATCCTGCTGAGCACCGCCATGGCACTGGGTGCCACGCCGCTGATGGCGCAGGAAGAACAGTTCATCACCATCGGCACTGGCGGCCAGACGGGCGTCTATTACGTCGTGGGTCAGTCGATCTGCCGCTTGGTGAACCGCGACACGGCGACCACCGGCCTGCGCTGCACCGCGCCCGCGACCGGTGGATCCATCGACAACATCAACCAGATCCGGTCCGGCGGCATGACGATGGGCGTGGCCCAGTCCGACTGGCAGTTCCACGCCTATAACGGCAGCTCGGACTATGAGGGCGATGCCTTCACCGACCTGCGCGCCGTGTTCGCCGTCCACCCCGAGCCCTTCACCGTCGTTGCCCGCGCCGACAGCGGCGTCGAGACCTTTACCGACCTGGCAGGCAAGCGCGTCAACGTGGGCAACCCCGGTTCCGGATCGCGCGGCACGTTCGAGGTCGTCCTGGAGGCCATGGGCATGAGCATGGACGACTTTGCGCTGTCGTCGGAACTGCGCCCCGCCGAACAGTCGGCTGCCCTGGGCGACAACCAGGTCGATGCCATCAGCTATACCGTGGGCCATCCCAACGGTTCGATCCAGGAGGCAACCTCGACCGTGGACGCGACCCTGGTCGACGTGTCCGGCGAGGCGATCGACAAGCTGATCGCGGACAATCCGTTCTACTCCAAGGTCGTGATCCCTGGCGGTATGTATGCCGGCAACGACGACGACACCGAGACCTTCGGCGTCAAGGCGACCTTCGTGACCTCGGCCGCGATCCCGGACGAGACGGTGTACCAGGTCGTCAAGGCGGTCTTCGACAACTTCGATCGCTTCAAGGGTCTGCACCCGGCCTTCGCCTCGCTGACCCCCGAAGAAATGATCGCCGACGGCAACAGCGCGCCCCTGCACCCCGGTGCCGAGCGCTACTATCGCGAACAGGGCTGGATCCAGTAATCCAGGCCTGGCCGGGGCGGCCCCATCGGGCCGCCCTTCATCATGACCAACGAATAACAAGATGCATCGCAGGGGGTGCCGTGATGAGCGACGACGACAAGACCAGGGAACGCCAGCAGCAGGCCAGCGCGGTCGAGATGCAGGCGTCGGGCCACGGCGCCCTGACCCAGGAGGAACTGGACGAACTGGTCGCCTCGTCGGACACGGGCGCGCGCACTCCGCCGGGTTTCGTGGGCAAGCTGATCCTGGGGGTGGCCCTGTGCTGGTCGCTGTTCCAGCTGTGGATCGCCTCGCCGCTGCCCTTCATGCTGAACTTTGCCATCATCAGCGCCACGGATGCCCGCGCGGTCCATCTGGCCTTCGCGCTGTTTCTGGCTTTCATGGCCTATCCCGCTGAGAAGTCGCCTTTCCAGCTGGCCCTTGGTGTGTCGGTTCCGGTGATCCTGTCCGGGCTGTTCATTTATGGCGCGCCCGCCGCGATGCCGCTGTGGTGGCTGGCACTGGCCGGGGCGGGCGTCGTCGCGGCCGTGCTGCTGGGCAGCCCCAAGACCCGCGTTCCGCCATGGGAATGGTTGCTGGCGCTGGCCGGCGTGGTCGTCACCATGTACGTCTTTATCAACAGCGACGCGCTTGGCCGCCGGGTCGGCGCGCCGATCACCACGGACCTGATCGTGGCGGTCGTGGGCATCCTGCTGCTGCTGGAGGCCACGCGCCGCAGCCTTGGACCGGCCCTGATGATCGTGGCTACGGTGTTCCTGGCCTATACCTTCCTGGGCCCCTACATGCCGTCGATCATCGCGCATCGCGGCAATTCGCTGGCCGAGGTCGCCAACCACCAGTGGGTCACGACCGAAGGCGTGTTCGGCATCGCCCTTGGCGTGTCGACCAGCTTCGTGTTCCTGTTCGTGCTGTTCGGCGCGCTGTTGGACAAGGCGGGCGCGGGCAACTATTTCATCCAGGTCGCCTTTTCGCTGATGGGCCACCTGCGCGGCGGGCCTGCCAAGGCCGCCGTCGTCAGCAGCGCCATGACCGGCCTGATCTCGGGCTCGTCCATCGCCAACGTGGTCACCACGGGCACCTTCACCATTCCGCTGATGAAGAAGGTGGGCTTTTCCAGCGAAAAGGCCGGGGCGGTCGAGACCGCGTCGTCGGTCAACGGCCAGATCATGCCGCCCGTCATGGGCGCCGCGGCCTTCCTGATGGTCGAATATGTGGGCATTCCCTATTTCGACGTGGTCAAGCACGCCTTCCTGCCCGCCACGATCAGCTATATCGCACTGGTCTACATCGTGCATCTCGAGGCCATGAAGGCCGGGATGCAGGGCCTGCCACGTGCCTATACGCCGCCGCCGCTGCTGCGCCGGCTGATGTTCGCGGCCTTCCTGATCGCGGGCATCTGCGCGCTGTCGCTGGCGGTCTATTACCTGATGGGCTGGATCCGGCCCGCATTCGGTGCGGCCGCCCCCTACGTGGTGTTTGCCGTCCTGACGGCGGCCTATGTCGGCCTGCTGTGGGTCGCGTCGCGCGAGGAGCCGCTGCAGATCGACGATCCCAACGCGCCGGTGACGGAACTGCCGCTGCCGGGGCCGACGGTCCGGTCGGGTCTGCACTTCATCCTGCCGGTGGTCGTGCTGGTCTGGGCGCTGATGGTCGACCGCCTGTCGCCGGGCCTGTCGGCCTTCTGGGCCACCGCCTACATGATCTTCATCCTGCTGACGCAGCGACCGCTGATGGTGCTGCTGCGCGGGTCCGACCGCACCGGAAACGCCCGCACCGGGCGCGCATTGCGGGCCGGGTTCGACGATCTGGTGGACGGGCTTATCTCTGGCGCACGCAACATGATCGGCATCGGCATCGCCACGGCGACCGCGGGCATCATCGTGGGCGCGGTCAGTCAGACCGGCGTCGGATCGGCCCTGGCCGAAGTGGTCGAGGTCCTGTCGGGCGGCCATCTGCTGGCCATCCTTGGCCTGACCGCGGTCCTGTCGCTGATCCTGGGGATGGGTCTGCCCACGACGGCGAACTATATCGTCGTCTCGGCGCTGCTGGCGCCGGTCATCGTGACGCTTGGTCAGCAGAACGGGCTGATCGTGCCGCTGATCGCGGTGCACCTGTTCGTGTTCTATTTCGGCATCATGGCCGACGTGACCCCGCCCGTGGGCCTTGCATCCTTTGCCGCGGCCGCCGTGTCGGGAGGCGATCCGATCAAGACCGGGGTCGTCGCCTTCGGCTACAGCATGCGCACGGCGGTCCTGCCGTTCCTGTTCATCTTCAACACCGATCTGCTGCTGATCGACGTGGGCTGGGGGCAGGGGATCTTCGTCTTCATCACGGCGACCATCGCGATGCTGCTGTTCGCGGCCGCGACCCAGGGCTGGTTCCTGGTCCGCAGCAAGCTGTGGGAGACGGTCTTGCTGCTGGTGATCGCCTTTACCATCTTCCGACCCGGCTTCTTCTGGGGCTACGTCTTCCCGCCGTTCGAGGAGCGTTCGGGCGCGGAACTGGTCCAGGCGCTGGAGGACAGCGAGGTCGGCGACGGCCTGCGCCTGCGCATCGCCGGGCTGAACGACATCGGCAACCCTGTCGAGTTCACGGCCCTGCTGCCCGTCCCCGAAGGCGCCACCGGAGAGGAACGGCTGGAGGCCGCGGGCATCACCCTGATCCAGGACGGTGATCGCACGCTGATCGATAACGTGGCGTTCGACAGCCCGGCGCAGGCGGCGGGGCTGGACTGGGATCAAACCGTGCTTGCCGTGAACGCCCCGGCGGCGGCGCCGTCGCGGTACTGGATCTATATCCCGGCCTTCCTGCTGATGGGGCTGGTGATCTGGTCGCAGCGTCGGCGCGAGACGCGCCCCCAACCCGTGAAAGGACCGCGCCATGCATGACGTCGTGCTGCTGCCGATCGACCTTCAGCATCCCGAAAGCTGGGAAAAGGCCCTGCCGGCCGCGATGCGGCTGGCGGGGGACCAGGGCGTGATCCACCTGCTGGGGATCGTGCATGATTTCGGCAGCTCGATGGTGGCGACCTTCCTGCCCAAGGGGTACGAACAGAAGGCCCTGCAGAAGATGAAGGGCGCGCTGGACGATTTCGCCAGCCAGCATTTCCCCGACCAGTCGCGCGTGCAGGTGAATGTCGGCCACGGGCATGTGGCCGAGACGATCCTCAAGGCCGCGGCCCGGCACAAGGCGGACCTGATCGTGATGGCCAGCGACAAGCCGGACGAGCTGCGCAGCATCCTGGTCAGCCGCGATGCCAACGCCGTCGTGCGCCATTCGCCGGTCTCGGTCATGGTGGTGCGCTAGGACATGAAGACCGACCTTCAGATCGCGCGCGCCGCGACCAAGCGGCCGATCAACGACATCGCCGCCCGTCTTGGTCTGACCCCCGACCAGATTTTGCCCTATGGCCATGACAAGGCCAAGATCACCCATGACGCGCTGGCCGGTCTAAGCGGGCCCGAAGGACGCCTGATCCTGGTCACCGCCATCAACCCGACCCCTGCGGGAGAGGGCAAGACCACCACGACCGTGGGTCTGGGCGATGCGCTGAACCGGATCGGCCACCGTGCCACCATCTGCATCCGCGAGGCCAGCCTGGGCCCGAACTTCGGCATGAAGGGCGGGGCGGCCGGGGGCGGGCGCGCGCAGATCGTGCCGATGGAGGAGATGAACCTTCACTTCACCGGCGATTTCCATGCCATCACCTCGGCCCACAATCTGCTGGCCGCGATGATCGACAACCACATCCACTGGGGCAATGCGCTTGACCTGGACACGCGCCGCATCACCTGGCGGCGGGTCATGGACATGAACGACCGCGCGCTGCGTGATGTGGTCGTGGGGCTGGGCGGTCCGGCGAACGGGTTTTCGCGCCAGACCGGTTTCGACATCACCGTCGCGTCCGAGGTGATGGCGATCCTGTGCCTGTCCCGCGATCTGCCCGATCTGCAGGATCGGCTTGGCCGGATCGTCGTGGGCTATACCCGCGACCGCCAACCCGTCACCGCCCGCGATCTGCAGGCGGACGGCGCGATGACCGTCCTTCTGAAGGACGCGTTGCAGCCGAACCTGGTCCAGACGCTGGAGAACAACCCGGCGCTGGTTCATGGCGGCCCCTTCGCCAATATCGCCCATGGCTGCAACAGCGTCATTGCGACCCGCGCCGCCCTGCGCCTGTCCGATTACGTGGTGACCGAAGCGGGCTTCGGCGCCGATCTGGGGGCCGAGAAGTTCCTGAACATCAAGTGCCGCCTTGCGGGGCTTGCGCCGGCGGCCGTCGTGCTGGTGGCCACGGTGCGGGCGCTGAAGATGAACGGCGGCGTGGCCAAGGCCGATCTGGCGGCGGAAGACGTCGCGGCGGTCACCGCGGGCTGCGCCAATCTGGGCCGGCACATCGAGAACATCCGCAGCTTTGGCCTGCCGGTCGTCGTGGCGTTGAACCATTTCGATGGCGACACCCCGGCCGAGATCGCGGCCCTGCAGGACTACTGCGCCGAACAGGGGGTGCAGGCCATCCTGGCGCGGCACTGGGCCATGGGTGGCGCCGGTGCCGAGGATCTGGCCCGCGCGGTCGTCGCCCTGGCGGAACAGCCTGCGGCATTCGCGCCGCTTTACCCCGACGCGATGCCGCTGTGGGACAAGATCCAGACGGTCTGCACCCATATCCACCGCGCCGCGCAGGTCGAACCCGGTCCCGGCGTCCTGGATCAACTGGCCGCCTGGCAGGCGGCGGGCCATGGGCATATGCCGGTCTGCATCGCCAAGACGCAGTACAGCTTTTCGACCGATCCGGACCTGCGCGGCGCGCCCACCGGGCATGTCATCCCGGTGCGAGAGGTGCGGCTTAACGCGGGCGCGGGCTTTGTCGTGGCGATCTGCGGGCAGATCATGACCATGCCGGGCCTGCCGCGCCATCCTGCAGCCGAGGTCATCCGGCTGGACGATCTGGGACAGGTCGAGGGGTTGTTCTGACCCGATCAGGCGGCGGCCACTTCCTTGGCTTCCGGTTCGAACAGGCGGGACAGCAGGGTCAGGCGATCCAGGCTGTCCAGCATCCGGGGCAGGGGCGCATCCTGCGTCAGCGCCTCTACGCACAGGCGGCGGGTCATGGCGCGGACCGCGGGGCTGGCCGGGCCGTCTGCGTGATGCTGCGCGATGCGGGCGCAGTCGGTGAAGGCCGCGACGTCACCGGCCAGCGCGGCGCGGTCCCACAGCCGCATCACGGCATCCGGCAGGGGGGTCGCGATGGCCACGATGCGCCCGGTCAGCCATGCGGCCTCGGGTCCGTCCAGGCCGGATGGGCGGTCACCGTGACGCGTCAGGCCAAGCCATGCGCGCAGATGCCGGGCCGCGACCGCGTCGCGAAAGCAGATGCGCCCCAATCGGGTCAGGTCATCGGGCATCGCCTGGCGCGAGGGGGACAGGCGGGCGAACCAGTTCTCTCCGGTCGCGCGGGTCAGGCTGGTTGCCGCGTGCAGGGCCTGCGCCTTGGGGATGTCCATCGCGGCGATCCGGTCGGCCAGCTGGCGGGCGGTGGTCTGGACGGGATGGGGCTGCAGCCAGACGGGCGCGGGACCGCGCCAGCGTTTCCACGCCGCCATGTGCAGCGCCATCGCCACATGGACCGTCGGCTGGACCGCATCCGCGAATGTCTGGTCCGCGGTGGCAAAACCCAGCCTGACGGGAAATGATCCGTCGGGCCGCTGGACTTGGATCAGGTCGGAAAGCATGTCCGCCACCGGGTGGTCGTCGTCCAGCAGCCGCAGGCAGAACGCGATCCGGGCAACCGACCCCGTGCATCCCGCGCCCTGTGCCCAGGTTGCCAGCATTCTCAGGTGGTCGAAGATCAGCGTATAGGCGCGCGGGTGGGACAGGCGGGGACGCCGCGCGCCATGATGATAAAGCTGCATCAGCAGCTGCGCCACCTGTGCCACGTGATCGGGGGTGATCGAGGTCGGGGGCGTGGTCAGCACGGCCTCGGCCTCTGCCAGCAGGACGGGCTCGTCGGACAGCGCCAACCTGTGCGGCAGGGGCAGGGCGGGGTCGTCGGCCAGCGCCTCGCAGGCCAGCTGCCACAGGGGGTCCATCTGGGCGACCAGACCGCCCGCCAGCGTCAGGCGGACCAGCGCATCGTCCCGCGCGCCGTCAAGAACGCGCAAGGCGCCCTGGCGAACCAGATCGGGCGTCAGGCGACGCAGCACGATCACCTCGATCGGCGAGATGCGCCCGCGCAGGCCCGACAGCACCGGCGCGACCTGTCCCACCAGCGCCAGCGCACCGATGTCGGGATGATCCAGCGGGCAGGGATCGGGCAGGGCCATGATGCGCTGGCGCAGCCATTCAAGGCCGCGGTTGGACAGCAGCCGCATCAATTGGTCCCATGATCCGTCCATCTGCGCCCTCGTCCGTTTCGCGGTTGATCATGCGACAAGGACGCGCGGGTTCAAGAACCGGATGCAGACAATTCGTGCCATTGGCGGCATGATGCCGGGAATTGCGTCGGACGCGCGCGCAGGATAAAGCGGCGGCATGACAAACCGCCCCCAGCTTCCACCCGAAATCGCCCGCCGCCGGACCTTTGCGATCATCTCGCATCCCGATGCCGGCAAGACAACGCTGACAGAGAAGTTCCTGCTGTACGGTGGCGCCATCCAGATGGCCGGGCAGGTGCGCGCAAAGGGCGAGGCGCGGCGCACGCGGTCGGATTTCATGAAGATGGAGCAGGATCGCGGCATCTCGGTGTCCGCGTCGGCGATGTCGTTCGATTTTGACGGACATCGCTTCAACCTGGTGGATACGCCGGGCCACAGCGACTTTTCCGAGGATACCTATCGCACGCTGACCGCGGTGGATGCGGCGATCATGGTCATCGACGGGGCCAAGGGCGTCGAATCGCAGACCCGCAAGCTGTTCGAGGTCTGCCGCCTGCGCGATCTGCCGATCCTGACCTTCTGCAACAAGATGGACCGCGAATCCCGCGACACGTTCGAGATCATCGACGAGATCCAGGAAAACCTGGCCATCGACGTGGCGCCGGCATCCTGGCCGATCGGCGTGGGGCGAGAGTTCATCGGCTGCTATGACATGCTGGGCGACCGGCTGGAGCTGATGGACCGGGCCGACCGCAACAAGGTGGCGCAGTCGATCTCGATGAGGGGGCTGGACGACCCGCGGCTGGCCGATCACGTTCCCGCCGATCTGCTGGCCAAGCTGCGCGAGGAGGTCGAGATGGCCCGCGAGTTGCTGCCGACCTTCGACCAGCGGTCGTTCCTGGAGGGGCATATGACGCCCATTTGGTTCGGCAGCGCGATCAACAGCTTTGGCGTGCAGGAGTTGATGCAGGGCATCAGCACCTATGGCCCGCCGCCGCAGCCCCAGAACAGCGCCGAGCGCGAGATTTCCCCGGACGAGAACACCGTGACGGGCTTCGTGTTCAAGGTTCAGGCCAACATGGATCCCAAGCACCGCGACCGCGTGGCTTTCGTTCGGCTGGCATCGGGACATTTCGAACGTGGCATGAAGATGGTCCACGTCCGCACGAAGAAACCGATGGCGGTGTCGAACCCGGTGCTGTTCTTGGCCGCCGACCGCGAACTGGCCGAGGAGGCCTGGGCCGGCGACATCATCGGCATTCCGAACCATGGCCAGCTGCGCATCGGCGACGCCCTGACCGAGGGAGAGACGTTGCGTTTCACGGGCATTCCGTCATTCGCGCCCGAGCTGCTGCAGACGGTGCGCGCGACGGACCCGATGAAGGCCAAGCATCTGGAAAAGGCGCTGATGCAGTTCGCCGAGGAGGGGGCCGCCAAGGTCTTCAAGCCCGCGATCGGATCGGGCTTCATTGTGGGCGTCGTGGGCGCGCTGCAATTCGAGGTGCTGGCCAGCCGGATCGAGCTGGAATACGGCATCCCGGTGCGGTTCGAGGGTAGCCAGTTCACCAGCGCCCGTTGGGTCAGTGGCGCCAAATCAGTGGTCGATGCCTTCTCCGAAACGAACAAGGCGCATCTGGCCCATGACCATGACGGCGATCTGGTCTATCTGACCCGCCTGCAATGGGACATCGACCGGATCGGTCGCGATCACCCGGACCTGAGGCTGACCGCGACCAAGGAGATGATGGTCTAGCGCCGCGTCTCCTGACCGAAGGCCATGCCGTCCAACTCCTGCCCGGTCTCGTCGACCGGGTGGCACCAGACGGTGAAGTCCAACAACTGATGCGCGCCAAAGCTGGCCAGCATCGCCACATCGGCCGCATCGCGACCCCGTGCGACGGCGACGCGGCCAAGGCGGCGTCCGTTGTTGCGCGGGTCGAACGTCCACCAGCGGCCAGATAGGTAGACCTCGATCCAGGCGGCGAAATCCATCGGCGCGTCGACCTTGGGCACGCCGATATCGCCGACATAGCCGTTCACATAGCGGGCCGGGATGTTCAGCGCCCGCAGATAGGCCAGCGCCAAGTGCGCGAAATCGCGGCAGACGGCCATGCCGCCCTTGCTGGCATCATGCGCGGTCCGAAACACCGACGCCGTGCCGTAATCGAATGTCAGCACCTTGTGACCGTGGTCCAGCACTGCTTGGACACGGCCCCAGCCCGGCTGCAGATGACCGAACAGGTCCCAAGCCTGTTGGGACAGGACGTCGCTTTCGACATAGCGGGACGCCATCAGGTAGATCAGCGCATCATCGGGCAGATCCTCGACCCGCGTCTCTTGGGCCGCGAAATCGACATCGTCCCACATTTCGTCGTCATTCAGGGTCACATCGCCACGAAGGACAAATTCGCCCACAGGGGCGACCATGCGGCGGCAGATGTTTCCGAACAGGTCGCGGTACTCATGCACGTCGACATGAGGAACGGTCGTGACCTGTTCGGGGGCTGTGAAATCGTCGTGCCGTGCCGCCTCGGGGGCGACAAGGCAGATGAGGGGGGTCGGCTGCTCGACCTTGATACGGAACTCGTGACCGACCCGGACGCGCATCAGGAAACCGATGCGTCCATCGTGATTTCGGCATTCAGCAGCTTGCTGATCGGGCAGCCTTCCTTGGCCTTTTCGGCGACTTCGAGGATCTTCGCCTGATCCGCATCAGCGGTGATGGTCGTGGTCAGGTGGGCCTTCTTGACGGCGAAACCGTCGCCTTCCTTGTCCATTGAGATGTCGGACTTGGTCTTGATCGACACGCCCGAGATGCCTTCCTGCTCCAGCATCATCGCCAGCGCCATCGAGAAGCACGATGCATGCGCGGCGCCAATCAGTTCCTCGGGGTTGGTGCCGGGCTTGTCCTCGAAGCGGGTGTTGAAGCCGTAGGGCTGCGCCGACAGCGCGCCCGACTTGGTCGAGACCTGGCCCTTGCCCTCTTTCAGGCCGCCAGTCCATTCAGCCGATCCGGTGCGGGTAATCATGTGATCCATCCTTTTCTTGGTCAGTGTTGCCCGCCCAACGCGGCAACACCATCCAAGGTTCAGGACTGTGGCTGAATCAGGCGTTGATGTTCCGCAATCGCATAGCGGTCGGTCATCCCTGCGACGTAATCCAGCACAAGACGCGCGCGTTCGGTCGGATCGTTCAGACGCATGGCCGCGTCGCGCCACTGGTCGGGCAGGCGGTCGGGATGATCTAGGTACAGCGGAAACAGGTCGTTCAGCATCTGCGTGACACGGGTGCGTTCGACGACGACCGAGGGCGCGCGATACATGCGCTGGAACAGGAAGGACTTGATCGCCTTGATGTTCTGGTACAGCGGCTTGGAAAAGCGGATGATCGCCCCGTCCATCGCGCGGATGTCGTCCGCCGATCGCGGCTGCAGCCCGGCAAGCCGGTTCTGGGCAACGGCGATCACATCCTCGACCATGACGCCGAAGACGCGGCGCAGCGCCTCGTAGCGGCGCCGCGTGGGGTCCAGGCCGGGATACAGACGGTCGACCTCGGCAAAGGCCGGGCCGATCACGGGCAGTTCCGCCAGATCGTCCTCGGTGAACAGGCCCGCGCGCAGCCCGTCATGCAGGTCGTGGTGATTGTAGGCCACGTCGTCGGCCACCGCCGCCACCTGCGCCTCGGCGCTGGCATTGGTGTGCAGTTCCAGATCCCACAGCGCGTTCACCTCGGCTAGGGCATAGGGCAGGGGCCCGGTCACCGGGCCGTTGTGCTTTGCGATGCCTTCCAGGCTCTCCCAGGTCAGGTTCAGCCCGTCGAAATCGGCATAGTGGCGTTCCAGCTTGGTGACGATGCGCAGCGCCTGCGCGTTGTGGTCGAAGCCGCCATAGGGCGCCATCAGCGCGGACAGCGCGTCCTCTCCGGTATGACCGAAGGGCGGGTGGCCCAGGTCATGGGCCAGGGCCACGGTCTCGGCCAGGTCGGTGTTCAGGTGCAGCGCCCCGGCGATGGTGCGCGCGACCTGCGCGACCTCGATCGTGTGGGTCAGGCGGGTGCGGAAATAATCGCCGCGATAGCCTTCGCCATCATGTTCGACAAAGACCTGGGTCTTGTGTTTCAGCCGGCGGAAGGCGCTGGAATGGATGATGCGATCGCGGTCGCGTTGCCAGGGTGACCGGAAGGTGGACAGACTTTCGTCCTGCAATCGCCCGCGGCTGTCTTGCGGATGGCAGGCATAGGGCGCGAGTGCGGTCACGGGGTCAGCCTTCCTTGCGGGTTCACCCGGCGGACCCTATATTTGATGCGACCAGACGAAAACGGGAACGCCCCATGAACCTGCCGCCCAAAGTGACCGACCGCGCCTTTGACCGCCTGTCCCAGATCAATGCGGGCAAGGACCCGGTACCGCTGCGCATCGCGGTGCTGGGCGGGGGATGTTCCGGGTTCCAGTACGACATCCGCCTGGACGCGCCCGAGACCGACGATCTGATCCTGGAGAAATCGGGACAGAAGGTCGTCGTCGATCCGGTGTCACTGCCCTATCTGGCGGGGGCGGTCATCGATTTCACCGACGAGCTGATCGGTGCGCGCTTCGTGATCGAAAACCCGAACGCCACGGCAAGCTGCGGCTGCGGGACCAGCTTCTCGATCTAGTCGCAGGGGATGCTGCGCGGGTCCAGCCGCTGTTCGACATAACGGAACTGCGTCCCCGAGGGCAGCGTCTTGACGATGCGCGTGCTGTCCCATCCGGCGTTCTGACAAATGACACGGTTCTGCCGGTCGGTGATCCGCAGGCCGTCACCGTCTTTCGACAGCATGATGGATTGCCCCTCGCGCCGCGTGCCATCGATGAAAAAGGGCAAGGGCTGCGGCAACGCGATGGCAGGCACGCCGAACATGTCGGGCAGACCCTGCCAGTCCTGCGCGGGCCCGCTGGCCACCGTCAGGCGGTGATCTCCCGGCGGCACCAGCAGCCGCAGGACCGCGCCGCCGCGCAGATAGCCGCTGATGACGGGCGTGCCTTGGTCATCCGTCAGAATGATCGCGTGATCCATGTCGGCCGGGGCGCGGACCTGCAGGGGGATCGTCGCGGGCAGGGGGCTGGCCTTTTCCAACAGCCCGGTGACCGGGCGCGCGGCGGCCGCCACGGGCAGGACCATCAGCAGGATCAGCAGTCGGATCATCGCGGCCCCTTTCCGGTTCGTGTTGCCAAACGCGCAGGCGGCGCTAAAGATGCCGCCCATGAAAATCGCAAGCTTCAACATCAATGGCGTCAAGGCCCGCGTGCAGGCCCTGACCGACTGGCTGGCCTCGACCGATGCCGATCTGGTCGTGCTGCAGGAAATCAAGTCCGTGGACGAGGGGTTCCCGCGCGAGCATTTCCAGGACCTGGGATGGCAGGTGGAAACCCACGGCCAGAAGGGCTTCAACGGCGTGGCGATCCTGTCGCGGCTGCCGCTGGAGGACGTGACCCGCGGCCTGCCCGGCGACGATGCCGATGAGCAGGCCCGCTATATCGAGGCGACCGTGGTCGGCACCCATGCGGTACGCATCGCCGGGCTGTACCTGCCCAACGGCAACCCCGCACCGGGGCCGAAATACGACTACAAGCTGGCATGGATGGAACGCCTGCGCCTGCGCGCGGCGGAATTGCTGGCGTCGGAGTTGCCGGTGGTGATGCTGGGCGACTACAACATCATTCCCGAGCCGCGCGACGCCGCCCATCCCGACCGCTGGACCGAGGATGCGCTGTTCCTGCCGCAAAGCCGGGCGGCGTTCCGTGCCATCGTGAACCAGGGCTGGACCGATGCGGTGCGCATCCGCGACCCCTGGGCCACGCGCGGGCCGTTCACCTTCTGGGACTATCAGGGCAGCGCGTGGGAGCGTGACAACGGCATCCGCATCGACCATCTGCTGCTGTCGCCCCAGGCGGCCGACCTGATGATCGAAACGGGCGTCGACCGCGATGCGCGGGCCGGTGAAAAGCCAAGCGACCACGTCCCGGTCTGGGTGCGCCTGGCCGCCTGACGGCAGGCGGCGCCCGGCGGCGGGTCAGATCACCAGAACGCCGGAATGCTTGGCCTTGTGTTCCGGTTCGACATGGATGGTGATCTGGGCGTCGGGCAGCTTGGCCTTCAGGCTGGCCTCGACCCGGTCGCAGATGTCATGGGCGTCGGACACGGTGGTCTGGCCGTCCACGACCAGGTGAAAGTCGATGAAGGTGACGGCGCCCGCATGACGCGTGCGCAGGTCATGCGCCTCCAGCGCGCCGCTGGCCTTGTCCGAGATGATGTCGCGGATGGTCACCAGCGTCTTTTCGGGCACGGCCTCGTCCAGCAGGCCGGAGACGGACGACGCCATGACCTTCCATCCCGACCACAGGATGTTCACCCCCACCAGCATCGCCAGCGCCGGGTCCAGGATTGACCAGCCGGTCGCCACCGCCAGCCCCACGCCCAGCAGGACGCCCCCCGACGACACCACGTCCGTCAGCAGGTGCTTGCCGTCCGCGACCAGCGCCGGAGAGCGCAGCCGCCGCCCCTGACGGATCAGGATGCTGCACCAGATCGCGTTCAGCACGCCCGCGCTGGCGTTGATGGCCATGCCCATGCCGACGGCTTGGATTTCGCGCGGGTTCTGGAAGGCGTGCCACGCCTCGCGCAGGATCAGCAGGGCTGCCACGATGATCAGCACCCCTTCCAGCACGGCGCTGAGGAATTCGGCCTTGTGATGGCCATAGGGATGCGACTGATCCGCCGGTCGTTGCGCCACCGAGATCGCGACCAGCGCCGCGACCGCGGTCGCCACGTTCACAATGCTTTCCAGCGCGTCCGACAGCAGCGCCACTGACCCGGTCAGGTACCAGGCCAGGGTCTTCAGCCCAAGCACGATCAAGCCGACAAAGATGCTGCCGACGGCGATTTTCAGGCTGCTGGACATCAGATCGTCCCCTTGGCCATGGACGGGATGGGTATGAGGCGCAGCATGTCGCAGATGCTTTGTGAAATCTCAAGCCACGGTTGCAGCCATTTGCGCACAATAGGCGTTCGGGTGCCGGATAGACACGCATCGCATTTGTTGATTGACCCGTCACTCAATATAAAGCATCCTTAGAGTATCAAAGAAACATGCGGCCGCTTGGCTGCGATCATACGCACGCAGCGGGCCACATGCCCGGCTGCACTGTGTCTCTGATCGTTCATCTGTCTAAGGAGGATTGCGCCCATGACGCCAATCATCACCGTCGCCTATCTCAGCGTGTTGGCCTGCGCGCTGTTCGTCCTGATCCGCTGGCCCCGCCTGCGGCTGCAGGGCGAAGAGCCCGTCGGCCTGTTCACCCTGATCGCCCTGCTGTTCACCGCCGGACTGGACATGGGCCTGGTCATGCTGCCCCTTGCGGAGTTCCCGATCTATGAGGAGGACCCCGCCTTCGGGTTCACCAACGCGCTGGCCGTGGAATTCGGCATGTGGGGGCCGCTGGTCTGGCTGATGTATTTCGTGGCCACCTTCTATTTCATCGCGCTGGAGCCGAGCCTGCAGCTGTTCCAGATCCCGGCGGTCAAGTGGGTCTACAACCTGACGGTCATCGCGACCTGCTCGTTCACCTGCTATCTGTTCATGTCAAACCTGCCGACCTATGCCCCGGACCTGCCGCAGGGCGCGGTCTGGGCGCTGGTCGTGGTGGTGATCGCCACCGCCGTCCTGTCCAGCGGCAACATGGCGGTGATGAAGTGGCTGGCCATCATCTCCAGCTATGGGTTTGGCATGCTGGCCTTCACCGCACTGGCGATGATCGCCTTTGTCTACAGCCGCGTGGGTCTGGGCGATTTCTTCGACAGCGTCGGCCTGCTGGGCGGGTACTTCGCGCATCTGCCGCGCTTTGCCACGCCCATTTCGGATTACCATGAATTCTATCTGTTCTGGTGGTTCGCGTGGTCGATCATGATCGGCCAGTTCGTCGCGCGCTTCGTCGGTGGGCTGAGGGTCTGGCAGCTGGCATTGGCGATGGTGGCCCTGCCGGCGATCCCCCTGGGGCTGTGGTTCAGCGTGCTGTTCGTCTATCACCAGGGCGGGATCGTGATCCCCGGCTGGCTGAACTGGTTCATGATCGCTGTCGGTGTGGTCTTCGTCGTGAACTCTCTGGACAGCCTGATCCGGCTGTATTCGACGAACCTGAACTGGTCGCGTGAGACGTTGGGGGACCGGCGCTATTATCCGCTGCATTTCCTGCTGCAGCTGGGTCTGGTCGGCGCCTATGTCTTCACCCCATTCGAGATCCAGTGGGTCGGCCTGATCGTCGCGGCGCTGTATGGGGTGATCTATGTGCTGCTGGCGCGGCACATGGGCAAGCTGGGCGGCATCGGCCGCCCCGCCGCGGGATAGGGGGCGGACGTCCTCTCAGTCGTCCTTGTCGCTGTCATCGTCGCCAAAGCGCGAATCGTCCGAGAACTCGTCCTCGCCCTCGTTGACGAACTTGGACGACAGCGCGATCGAGTGGTTGTCATGGACGGGGTCCATCACGACGTCCGACGGGATCTCTCCGACCAGCCATTCGCGCAGCTCCTCGCGGATCTCGGCGGGCTCCTGGCCGGTCACCTCGACCAGATAGGCGATGAAGGCGCGCTGGTCGCCGTCGATCTCGTCCAACTCGGTGTCCTCGGCCTCGGGCCACTTGTCGATGATCGCCTCATAGAAGGCCGCCCAGTTTTCCTGAACATGGTGCCACTTCATCAATAACCTCCTGTCGGAAGGCTGCCCTGGAACCAGCGCGCCGTCCCTGTAATGTCCTCGCCGACACCGGCGACGGTGTTGCAACCGGCCAGCATCGTGCAAGCCGCTACAGTAACCCAAAACATTCGCATCAGTTCGTCTCCTGCCACCAGACTTCGGGCAAAAAGCCCGGCCAGTCCCCGTACATGGGTATTTCCTCTGGGTATTTCAGATCCGCGGCATGGGCCAGCCGCGAGATCGGCGAAAAGCTGACCGGGATCACATAGCGCCCCGCCGTCAGCACGCGGTCCAGCGCCCGGACCGCGGCGGTGAAATCCTCGGCCGTGTCGGCGGCCGTCATGGCGTCGATCATCGCCTCGGCCGCGGGGCTGTCGATGCCCATCCAGTTGCGGCTGCCGGGCGTGGATACGCCGTCGCGGCCCCAGTACAGGCGCTGTTCGCTGCCCGGCGACAGCGACAGGCCGCGTTCGTACCATGTCATGTCGAACTGATAGTTGTTCGTGCGTTCGATGTACTGCGCGGAATCCAGCAGGGTGATGCGCGGGGTGATCCCCAGGGGACGCAGCGCCTCGACATAGATGTTCACGATCTGCTGAACCTCGGACCCGCTGCGCATCGCGGTGCCGTTCTGGTTCAGCAGGATCTCGAAGGCGAAGGGCTGGCCCTGCGCGTTCTTCAGCTGTCCGTCCTGAACCGTCCAGCCGGCCTCGGCCATCAGCGCCATCGCGCGGCGGACACCGGCGCGGTCCATCGCGCGGTCCGATCCTTCGGGCAGGGTATAGCCGTCCAGCGTGCCGGGCGGCAGGTCGGCCGCGAAGGGCGCCAGCAGTTCCGCCACGCGCCCCGTCGCGGGCCCGTCCTGCATCGCCAGGACCGAGTTCGAGAAATAGGACGTGATCCGGGGATCGGCACCGCCGTTCAGGGTCTGGTTGATGAAGCGGAAGTTGAACATCTCGATCAGCGCCTGCCGCACGCGCCAATCGGCGAAGGCCGGGTTGCGCGTGTTCATGACCAGGCCGACGATGCCCGACGGGCGTTCGTTCGGGATCTCTGCCTGGACCGCGCGTCCGTCCGTCATCAGCGGAAAGCCGTATTCGCTGGCCCATTTCTGCGCCGACAGTTCGCGCCAGACGGTGACGGCACCGGCCTTGAACGCCTCGAACATCGCGTTGGCATCGGCGAAATAGTCATAGCGGATGACGTCGAAATTGTTCACCCCCGCCATCAGGGGCAGATCGCGGCCCCAATAGTCGGGATTGCGGCGAAAGCTGATCGACCGCCCCGGCTCGACCTGATCGACGACATAGGCGCCGCTGCCGATCGGCGCCTCGAGCGAGGAGGCGGCGAAATCCTGCCCCTCCCACTGGGCCTTCTTCAGGATCGGACGCAACCCCATCAGCAGGGGCAGTTCTCGGTCGGGTTCGGTGAAGGTCAGGCGCACGCTGCGGGGGCCCGTGGCCTCGATCCTGTCGACGCGCGACCAGGCCGCCAGATAGCGGGGATGGCCCTGCGTCCCAAGCGTCTCATAGGACCAGATCACGTCGTCGACGGTGACCGGGCTGCCGTCGGAAAACCGCGCCTCCTCGCGCAGGGTGAACTCGACCCAGTGCCGATCGGGCGCGACCTCGATCGTCTCTGCCAGCAGGCCGTAAAGGGTGAACGGTTCGTCGATCGACCGCATCATCAGGGACTCCGTCACGTGGACGCCCACGCCCCATGCGGCATTGCCCTTCAGCACCCAAGGTTTCAGACTGTCGAACCCGCCCGGCTCCGCCAGCCGAATCGTACCGCCCTTGGGCGCCTCCGGGTTGGCATAGGGCAAATGTGCAAAGCCCTGTTGCAGGGCAGGTTCTCCATAGATTGCAATGCCATGGACAGGTTCGGCAAGGGTTGCCAGCGGCATAGATGCAACACCGCCCGTCAGGGTCAGCAGACCCAGGGCAGCTCCCCTGATCGCGGATTTATTAAGGTTTTCGAAGATTCGCATTGCCTGCCGCCCGGTCGTTTCTTGTTTGGCCGCATTATCAACAGGCTTGACCGGGGGGCGTCAACCAAGGTGGCAAGATCGCTGTTGGACTCGCGCGGTTCCTCGCGTATAAATAGGGCACTGCTCGATAGGTTTCTTGCCTGTATGAAACCTGCCTCATAACTTGCGCCCGCCTTGTGCGGGCGTTTTTTTTTGCCCATGCTGCGCCTGCAAACCGCCTTTCGGGGCCGTCAAGGAGCAGCCGATGTTCGAGAAATTCCTCAAGGGCAAGACCGCCGTCGTCACCGGATCCAACTCTGGCATCGGGCTGGGCGTGGCCCACAGGCTGGCGCGCGCCGGCGCGGACGTGGTCCTGAACAGCTTCAGCGACACGGACGAGGATCACGCGCTGGCCGAAGGCATGTCCGGCGAACACGGGGTCAAGGTCCGTTATATCCGGGCCGACATGTCCAAGGGCGACGACTGCCGTGCGCTGATCGAAAAGGCCGGCGCCTGCGATATCCTGGTCAACAATGCCGGCATCCAGCATGTCGCGGCGATCCCCGATTTCCCGGCCGCGAAATGGGACGCGATCATCGCGATCAACCTGTCGTCCGCCTTCCACACCACCGCGGCGGCCCTGCCGCTGATGCGTGCGGCGGGATGGGGCAGGGTGATCAACATCGCCTCGGCCCACGGACTGACGGCCAGTCCCTACAAGTCGGCCTATGTCGCAGCCAAGCACGGCATCGTCGGGCTGACCAAAGTGACGGGCCTGGAGACCGCGCGCGAGGCGATCACCGCCAACGCCATCTGTCCGGGCTATGTGCTGACGCCGCTGGTGGAAAGCCAGATCCCGGACACGATGGAGAAATACGGCATGGGCCGGGACGAGGTGATTAAAAAGGTCCTGTTGGAACGCCAGCCGTCCAAGGAATTCGCGACGACCGACCAGCTGGGCGACACGGCGGTCTTCCTGTGCAGCGACGCCGCGGCCCAGATCACCGGGACCACGATCAGCGTTGACGGGGGCTGGACCGCCCTGTGACGGGAACCGCTCTGCGTCCTTTGCCGTTCCATATCAACACAATGTGAGGAGATGGTGATGAAGGGTCTTGTGGCGTGGTTTCTGGGGGTTCCGGTCGTTGTGATCGTGATCTTGTACGTTCTGGGCATCTTTTGATGCGTAAGGGCGCCCCGTGATGCGGGACGCCCTTTGTCTGTCCGGGGTCTTCAGGACAGGCTGCTCTGGATGGTCTGGATGTCGGAATTCGTCAGCGTCTTGGCGACTTGCTTGCGCAGGCGAAGCTGCAGTTCCTTGTGATAGTGCTTGCGCATGACGCCCAAGGTCGAAGGGTCTGCGATGATCGCGATATCCTCAAACTTGTTCTTCAGCACCATCGCGTTCAGGTGACGCGACAGCTGGGCCGCAAAGGTCGCCTCCTCGTCATCCCGGGGCGACCCTTCGTCGATCTGCGCTCCGTCGCCCGACAGGCTCTCCTGCGTCACCTTGGTCGTTTCCGACAGCTCCAGCCCGGATTTGGCCGTGTTGCGGAACAGGGTGGCAGAGTGGCCGTCGGCAACGACGACCAAGGCATTGTGGGGCAGCATGGTCAGCTCCTTCTTGCGTTCGCTTTCACGGGTTCAACGCAAGCCGGGACCGGTCAGTTGCAGCCTTCGCAAAAGCGGCGGATGCGTGCCATCGCGTCCTGAAGCACGGCGTCGCTGGTGGCGTAGGAAATGCGGAAATGCGGCGACAGGCCGAATGCCGCACCGAAGACGACCGCGACCCCGGTTTCGTCCAGAAGCGCGTTCGCAAAGGCTTCGTCGCTGTCGATCGGGGTGCCGCCGGCGCTGGTCAGGCCGATCAGCCCGGCGATCGACGGATAGACGTAGAACGCCCCCTGCGGCACCGGGCAGTCCAGCCCCGGACAGGCGTTCAGCCCGGCCACGACCAGGTCGCGCCGCCGCTGGAACACCGCGCGGCTGTCGGTGATGTAATCCTGCGGCCCGGTCAGCGCGGCCTCTGCGGCGTACTGGCTGATCGAGCAGGGGTTCGACGTCGATTGCGACTGCAGCTTGGCCATCGCCTTGATCAGCGCCTCGGGGCCCGCCCCATAGCCGATCCGCCAGCCGGTCATGGCATAGGACTTGCTGACCCCGTTCATGGTCAGGACGCGGTCCTTCAGCCGGGGTTCGACCTGTGCGGGGGTGCAGAACTCGAAGCCGTCGAAGACCAGGTGCTCATAGATGTCGTCGGCCAGCACCCAGACCTGCGGGTGACGCAGCAGCACATCGCACAGCGCCGCCATCTGCGCCCGGTCATAGCCCGCGCCCGACGGGTTCGAGGGCGAGTTGAGGATCAGCCACTTGGCCCGCGGGGTGATCGCGGCCTCCAGCGCGTCGGGGGTCAGGCGGAACCCGGATGCCTGGTCGCATTCCACGACGACCGGCGTGCCGCCCGCCAGCAGAACCATGTCGGGATAGCTGACCCAATAGGGTGCCGGCACGATCACCTCGTCGCCGTCGTCCAGCGTGGCCATCAGCGCATTGTAGAGGATCTGCTTGCCGCCGGTGCCGACAGTGATCTGGGCAGGCGCATAGTCCAGCCCGTTCTCACGCGCGAACTTGTCGGCGATGGCGCGTTTCAGGGACGGCGTGCCGTCCACGGCGGTATAGCGGGTGTGGCCTGCGTCGATCGCGGCCTTTGCCGCGTCTCGGACGTTTTCCGGGGTGTCGAAATCGGGCTCTCCGGCGGACAGGCTGATGATGTCGCGTCCCTGTGTGCGCAGGTCCGCCGCGCGGGTGGTCATCGCGATGGTGGGCGAGGGTTTGATGCGGGCCAGCCGGTCCGAGATGAACGCCATGAGACACCTTGCTGCTGTCGGTTTGAACTGTCGGCCCGCATGGCATACGCTGCGCCGCACGCCCTCACAAGGACGAGAGACATGATCGACAGCTATGCCGAACCGGTGGCGACCCTTGGCGACCGCCTGACTGCCGCGCGCGAAGGCGCGGGCCTGGACATTGCCGCCATGGCCGATGCGCTTGGCCTGCGCCCCGAGACGCTGGAGGGGTGGGAGGTCGATCAGGCCGAACCGACGGCCAGCCTGATGGGACGGATCGCCACGGTCACCGGCGTCTCGCCGGTTTGGCTGTTGACGGGGCAGGGCGCGGGACCGCAAGACGCAAGCGCGGGGGCGGCTCTGCGTGCCGAGCTGGCCGATCTGCGCCGCCTGCTGGCCGAGGCCGCCGCCCGCGTGGACCGTCTGGAGGAAGCACTGTCGCATGGCTGATACGCTGGAAACCCCCGAGAACCGCCTGAAACGTCTGCACATGCGCAGCTGGCGGCGCGGCATGAAGGAGATGGACCTGATTCTGGGCCGCTTCGCCGATGATTGCCTGTCCGGGCTGTCCGGCCCCGATCTGGACCTGTACGAACGCATGCTGGCCGAGAACGATCAGGATCTGTACCTGTGGGTCACCGCGCGGATCGGCGACGGTCCCACCCGCGAGGCACCGCAGATGCTGACCCCGATGCTGGATCGGATCGCGCGACATGCCGCGACCCGCATTGCGGCCGATCGCTAAAAATTTCGGCATTCCTGGCGCAGGAAGAGGCGGCAATTAACCGAAGATTGTCTTTTCTCTGTCATTGAGAGGTCATGACGAACAGGACAGGACATCCCGAAGCCATGCTTGCACCTGCACCCCGCGAACAGCATCCGACAGTCGATCCCACGGCCCTGGACGTGCCCCTGTCGGACATGACCGACGCCTATCTGGAATCCCTGCAGCTGCTGGAGCGGATGCACCGGCTGATGCTGGATCTGGTCAAGGACGAATTCGAACGCCTGCACCGGGGTGACCTGACCCCGGTCCAGGCCATGATCCTGTACAATCTGGGCGAGGCCGAGGTCTCTGCCGGAGAGCTGCGGTCGCGCGGCATGTATCAGGGATCGAACGTCAGCTACAACCTGAAGAAGCTGGTCGCGATGGGTTATGTCCATCACGAACGCTGCGACATGGACAGACGCTCGGTCCGGGTGCGCCTGACGGCCGAAGGCCAGGCGGTGCGCGACCTGGTGCAGCGCCTGTTCATCCGCCACGCCGAAGGGCTGGCCATGTCGGGCGTGCTGGAGGATCCGCCGCTGGATCAGGTGAACCTGCAATGCCGCCGCATCGAGCGGTTCTGGACCGAGCAGATCCGCTATATCTATTGAATTGAACCCGGCCCTTCGGGGCCGGGTGTGCCTTTTCCTGGCGCCTTACCAGGTGCCGGTGTTCTCCATGCTGGACCACGGCTCCTGCGGGGGCAGGTGATCGCCTTCTTGCAGCAGTTCGATCGACACGTTGTCCGGGCTGCGCACGAAGGCCATGTGGCCGTCGCGCGGGGGGCGGTTGATCGTGACGCCGGCATCCTGCAGCTTCTGGCACATCTCGTAGATGTTGCCGACGCGGTAGGCCAGATGGCCGAAATGGCGGCTGTCCGAGGGCAGGCCGTCATCGCCGTCCCAGTTGTAGGTCAGTTCCACCGGGCATTCCGGCTGGCTCGGAGGCGCCATGAACACCAGGCTGAAGCGGCCCTTGTCGTTGTCGATGCGGCGCGTTTCCTCCAGGCCCAAAAGGCGGAAGAAATCCATCGTGTTGTCCAGGTCCTTTACGCGGACCATCGTGTGCAGATAGCGGATGTTCATAGAGTATCCTTTGACGTTTGGGTTGAAGGAGACATGGTCTTGGCGCCGGCGCAACGCAACCCCCGCGTGGGCGGTTGCCGCAGTCGCGTTCTTGACTTAGGACGAGGGTCACCGCACCGCCTGAAAGGACCGCCGCAATGCCCCTCACGCCCGAACAGCAGGCCGAGATCGACAGCCAGCGCGCCACGCCTCGCCAGACGCTGCGCGCCGTGTCCGAGGGGATGGAGAACCACCTGTACGTGGCGCATCAGGTTCTGGATCACGGGCTGGTGCGGGTCATCGACTACATGGGCGACGACGCGGCGATCTGTCAGGCGGCGCGCGTCAGCTATGGCAAGGGGACCAAGTCGGTGCAGAACGACGAGGGGCTGATCCGCTATCTGATGCGGCACTGGCATTCGACGCCCTTCGAGATGTGCGAGGTCAAGTTCCACGTCAAGCTGCCGGTCTTCGTGGCTCGTCAATGGATCCGTCACCGCACCGCCAACGTGAACGAGTATTCCGGCCGCTATTCGATTCTGGACCGGGAGTTCTACATCCCCGCGCCCGAGCATCTGGCCGCGCAGTCGTCGCAGAACCACCAGGGCCGGGGCGAGGTGCTGCAGGGCGCCGAGGCGCAGCGCGTGCTGGACCTGCTGCGCGAGGACGCGATGCGCAGCTATGACAGCTATGAGGCGATGCTGAGCCAGGAGGGGCAGCAGGGTCTGGCGCGGGAACTGGCGCGCATGAACCTGCCCGCCAACATCTATACCCAGTGGTACTGGAAGGTGGACCTGCACAACCTGCTGCATTTCCTGCGCCTGCGCGCCGACAGCCATGCCCAGTACGAGATCCGGGCCTATGCCGACATCATGTGCGACATCACCCGCGACTGGGTGCCCGCCGCCTTTGGTGCATTCCAGGATTACCGGATGAATGCCGTGAACCTGTCCGCGCAAGCCGCCGATGCGCTGCGGCGGCGCCTGGCCGGAGAGGTCGTCACGCAGGAAAATGCCGGCATGGGCGCGCGTGAATGGCGCGAGTTCCAAGCCGTCTGGGGCTGAGCGGGGGCGCACCACGCGCCCCGTCCGGATCAGAACGTGAAGTCGTTCAGGTCCAGGTTCACGCGGTTGAAATCCTCCAGCACGATCACGGTAGACGCGTTTACCGTCAGGATCGTGTCGCCGCCCTGCTGCACGGCGCCATTGATGGCGCGCTGGACCTGGCCGCGGCCCAGGTCGTCGATCTCGATCCGGTCCAGGCCGTTCTGGAAGTCGACGATACGGTCGCGTCCGTCGCCCAGGTCGAATTCGAACCGGTCGGCGCCGATCCCCCCGGCCAGGATGTCGTTGCCCCGACCGCCGTCCAGCGTGTCGTTGCCCTGGTTTCCGTGCAGGATGTCGGCGCCGTCATCGCCCTCGATCTCGTCATTGCCCTCGTTGCCGAACAGCCGGTCATTGCCGCCGTCGCCTTCCAGGTCATCCCGGCCCTGACCGCCATAGAGCAGGTCGTTGCCCTGATTGCCCTCCAACTCGTCGTCGCCCCGGCCGCCGAACAGGGTGTCGAAGCCGAAGCCACCCCACAGATCGTCGTTTCCGTCATCGCCGCGCAGCAGGTCGTTGCCCGCACCGCCTGCCAGGCTGTCATTGCCCGCGCCGCCGTTCAGCACGTCGTTGCCGTTCTCGCCCCAGATGCGGTCGAAGCCGCGGTTGCCATTCAGCACGTCGTTGCCGTCGCGCCCATAGATCAGGTCGGCCAACGCGCTGCCGTTGATCCGGTCCGCACCCGAAGTTCCGTTATAGCGTGCCATTCAAGCGATCCTTTCATGTTGTCGGCCACCCATGCGGCGGCCCTGTGCGAATCGCGATATCACGGGCCCGCTGACAGCCGGCTGACGGGGGCTGTCAGCGGGCTGTCAGCTTGGCCGTGCTAGGACGCGGGAATGAAACGATCCCTGTCCAGCCTGATGCTGATCCTGCTGCCGCTGACCCTTGCGGCGCAGCCGATCGCCCCCGATTACGAGACCGCCCGCCAGGCAGTGGACCGCGGCGACATGCTGCCGCTGGAACAGATCCTGGCGCGGATCGAGGCGCTCCATCCCGGCCGCATCGTCGAGGTCGAGCTGGAAGACGAGGACGGCCTGTGGCTCTATGAGATCGAGGTGCTGACCCCCGAGGGCCGCCTGATCGAGATAGAGCTGGACGCCCGCACGGGGGCGATTCTGGTATACGAGGAAGACGACGACTGATGCGCGCCCTTGTGGTCGAGGATGACAGCCGGATCGCCGCCGATCTGGGCCGGGCGCTGACTGCGGCCGGGTTCCGCGTGGACGGCACCGCATCGGGCCAGGACGCCTGGTTCCGGGGCGGGACCGAGGGGTACGACCTGATCGTGCTAGACCTGGGGCTGCCCGACCTGGACGGTCTGACCGTGCTGAAGCGCTGGCGGGCCGAGGGGTGCGATTCGCCCGTGCTGATCCTGACCGCACGGGGCGCCTGGACCGAGCGGGTCGAGGGGATCGAGGCCGGTGCCGACGATTATCTGCCCAAGCCGTTCCGCATGGAGGAGCTGGTGGCGCGGGCCCGCGCCCTGGTGCGCCGGGCAGGCGGCCGGGCCGAACCGCGGATCGAGGCAGGCCGCCTGACCGTCGATCTGAACCGCATGACGGCGCTGGTCGATGGCGTGCCGGTCCCGCTGACCCCGCTGGAGTTCCGCGTGATCGCGCATCTGGCCGTTCACCGCGACCGGGTCGTGTCGCCCACGGAACTGCTGGAGCACCTTTACGGCGACGATGACGCGCGCGAGGCCAACGCGCTGGAGGCGGTGGTGACCCGCATGCGCCGCAAGCTGGGTCCGGGCATCGTCGCGACGCGGCGCGGCTTCGGCTATCTGCTGGAAGGCGGTGCATGAGGCCTTTGTCGCTGCGCCTGCGGCTGATGCTGCTGGGCGGGGCGACCATCCTGCTGGTCATGGCGCTGTCGGTGACGATGCTGGCGGTGTTGTTCGACCGCCATGTCCAGCGCGTCGCCGTGTCGGACCTTCGCGATCGGGCGCTTGTTCTGCTGTCGGTGATCGAACCCGGCACGCCGCCGCAGATGCGCGACCAGCCGCGCAACCCGTCGTGGCAGCTGCCATTCTCGGGGCATTACTGGCAGGTGTGGCTGGGGGACCAGCCCCTGCGGTCGCGGTCGCTGTGGGACGTGACGCTGCCCGTGCCCACGGACGCGCCGCCGCCGGGCGAGGGGCGGGTGCTGCAGCTGGACGGGCCGGGCGACCAGCGCCTGCTGGCGCTGGATCAGCAGGTGCTGATCGGGCAGGGTGCGACCGCGTCCCCCATCCGCCTGATCGTGGCCGAGGACATGGAGGATTCCGCGCAGGCCCGCGCGGCCTTTCTGCGCGACCTTGTCCCCTGGCTGGCGGGATTGGCGGCCCTGCTGCTGGCGGCGTCCTTCGTCCAGGTCACGCTTGGCCTGCGCCCGCTGGCCCAGGTCGGCGCGCATCTGCGCGGGCTGGCGCAGGGGCGCAGGCGGCGCCTGGGCGACGATCTGCCCTCCGAGGTCGCGCCCCTGGCCCGCCAGCTGGACCATCTGCTGGACGACCGCGACCGAGAGCTGGATCGTGCGCGCCACCGCGCCGGCGATCTGGCGCACGGGTTCAAGACGCCGCTGCAGGCGCTGCTGGGCGATGCCGAGGCGTTGCGCGATCAGGGACGGACCGAACAGGCCGACAGCATCGAACATGTCGTCACCGTGATGCGCCGCCATGTCGACCGGGAACTGGCGCGCGCCCGCATCCGCACCGACGCTGCACAGGCCCGCGCGCATCCCGCCCCGATCGTTGCCCGGCTGGTGCAGGTGCTGCGGCGCACGCCCGCGGGTGCCGGGCTGGACTGGCAGGTCGACCTGCCGCAGGCGGTGGCGCTGCGCATCGACCCTGACGACCTGACCGAGGCCCTGGGTGCGCTGCTGGAAAACGCGGCCCGCCATGCGCGGTCGCGGGTGTGGGTCGGGATGCGTGCGGATGACGATCGGACGGCCGTCATCATCCGCGACGACGGGCCGGGCGTGCCGGACGCCGAGCTGGCGCGGTTGGCGCAGCGCGGCGTGCGGCTGGACCAGGGCGGGGACGGTCAGGGGATCGGCCTGGCCATCGTCACCGACATCGCCGAGGCCGCGGGCGGTCGCCTGGAGCTGATCAACATGCTGCCGGGCCTTGCGGCGGAACTGCACCTGCCGCGCCACCCGGACTGATTGTCAGGACGCGAACAGACCGTCGAAATCGGCAAAGCCCTTGACCTCTATCGGGTTGCCCGAGGGATCGAAGAAGAACATCGTCCGCTGCTCCCCGGGCTGGCCCTCGAAGCGGATCTGGGGCGGGATGTCGAAGGACACGCCCGCCGTGGCCAGGCGGTCGGACAAGGCCAGCCAATCCGCCAGCGGCAGCACGACCCCCAGATGCGGCATCATCACCATGTGATCGCCCACCTGACCGGTGCGGGTGGTGGGAAAGGGCGTGCCCAGATGCAGCGAAAGCTGATGGCCGAAAAAGTCGAAATCGACCCAAGTGTCGGTGGACCGACCCTCGGCACAGCCCAGGATGTCGCCATAGAAGCAACGAGCCGCGTCCAGGTCGGTGACATGGATGGCAAGGTGGAACAGGGATCTCATCGCGGCCTCCGTGGTTGCGGGGCAGTGATGCACGCGCGGGCCGCGCCCCGCAAGTCAGTCCAGAGCGTCCAGAACCCCGCCCGCCACGCGCGCGGTGTCCGACCAGCCCGGCAGCGCCGCCCCCGCCCGTGCGGCGGCGGCCG
>NZ_VDDD01000221.1 GCF_006151785.1 Paracoccus marcusii | reverse complement strand
CGCTTCATTGTCCGTCCTCAAGTTGGATCGGACTCTAATCGATGGTGGAGGAAAAATCCCGTAGCAGGTCACTGCGCACCCAGAAGGGCATCGAGGACCGCACCATCCGCGTGACGCCCCGCAACCTGCTGGTGCCGCCCGCGCTGGAGACCACGGCCGAGAAGTGGCTGGCCTCCATCGCGCCCGCGACCGCCGCCGATGTGAACCCGTTCTCCGGGTCGCTCTCCCTCGTGGTCGAGCCACGGCTGTCCTCGGCCACACGTTGGTATGTCACCGCCGACCCCGGCGAGATCGACGGTCTGGAGTTCGCCTATCTCTCGGGTGCGGAGGGTCCGCAGGTCGAGAGCCGCTCGGGCTGGGACGTGGACGGCGTCGAGATCCGGGTGATCCTGGACTTCGGCGCGGGCTTCATCGACCACCGCGGCTGGTTCATGAATGCGGGCGCGTGAGCATGGCCGACCTCGCCCAGCTCACCGCCTGGCGGGACGCGCTGATGGCCGCGCGCTACCGGGGCGTCCGCACCGTCGAATACGACGGCAAGCGCATCACCTACGCGAGCGATGGCGAGATGGCCGCCGCGCTTGCGGACCTCAACCGGCAGATCGCAGGGGCGACGGGGCGCGTCTCCGTCGTCCGCATCCAATCCTCGAAAGGGCTTTGAACATGATATCGCGACGGCGGCATCCTGATACGCGCAAAACGCGTTGGCGGCCGCAACGCGTTTTCCCGCGAGCGTGAGGCTCGCTCAATCGGTGTGCTCGCCCTCGCGGAACGCCATGTCGGTGATTTCGCGGATGCGGGCGCGATAGTGCTCCAGCGTCCCGACATGGCCCCAGTTCACCTCCTCGGGGCTGCATTCGAAATGGTCGGCGCTGAGTGCAGCAAGGCGTTCGAGCATGGCGTCGATCTCGATCTTGGCCGAGATGAATGCGACGAGCGCGGCGTCGTTGGCCTTGGGCATCATCATCTCCGACAGAGCGTCCTGATCCATCACGCTCTTGTCGGCATCGATAGCAAGTGGGGATCAGCTATTGTTCGGAGGGCGCGAACGCGATCTCATTGTCGGGAAATGCATCACGCAAGTCGGCCATGGCTTCGTCAAAGGCCCTGCCACCCCATTGATTTAAGAAGGCGTAGGTGCGCCCTTCGAAGTGAAGGATTTCGTCTTCACCGCAGAAGTATCGGCCCGGATCGAAGTTCCGTCCTTCCTTCACTCGGGCCTCCTTCGCCAGGCGATGGAAGTCTTCAACAGCCACCTCGCCCTCGACGGAAACGAGGGCCCGGTTGGCCCGCGGGCCGCAGTGTTGGGCGACCTTCTCCGGTGCGATGCCGCGCTCCACGAGATGGCGGAACACCTGATAGATGGCGTGTCGCTTCCGGAGTCCTGTCAATTGGCGCCCACCGAGGGTGACGTCGTAGCTGGTCCAGTCTCGGGTGTCTGTTCGCGCCTCGCGCTCCTTGCGCTTCTTCTCGGTGACGCGGACCTGGTATTCCGCGACCTCCGGAAGCGGGATGATCTGCTGAACATCCACGAGGACCCGCCCTTCAAGCCCGTAGGGCTGGAGGCGAACGCAGCGGAGGTCGATGCCGCGCTCGATAAGCCAGAGAACAGATGTGGTCAGCTCGCGGCTGAACTCGGCCGACGCCAGGACGATGCGGACGTCCTGCGCGAAGGCATCCTCGTCGGGCTCGTCCCACCCGAGGAAATCGAGCAGCTCGGCCCGCGCATCTGTATCGGCCTTGCCGATCTGCGCGAGGTAGCGTCCGAACACATCGGCGGCCTGAGCGAAGGTCATGGTCGAGACCATCGCCGCGTAGCGGATGGACTGCAGTTCCATATGGCCGCCGTCTTCCGTCCGCTTGAGCTCGATCACCACGAGGTTGGCATCGCGGTCGATGCCGAGGAGATCGATGCGCCGGCGCGACTCGTCCCAGTCCCCGAACTCCTCCGCGATCACCAGCGTGTCGGGTGCGACCACGGCGATGTTCGCCCGCAGCAGCCGCTGCAGGTCGCGCCGCTCCTGCAGCTGCATCAGACCGAACGTGGTCTTGCTGAGGGGGCGTATTTCTTCGCTGGCAAACTCGTAGATCGGCATGGGCAATTAGAACCTTTCGGGAATTGCTCCCATCCAAGCGCAGCGGCACCGCTGGGGCAAGCACCATCGCCCGCGAACACCCCGAGAACATCCACCCCATCCGGTGTCGCATCCGTGTTGCACGGAGGAATCGGGGATGGTCGTAAGCCTTTGGAATCTTTGGGGAGTGCTCGGGAGGGCCATGCAACACGACGCGACAAGCAAAAGCCGCCCGAAGGGCGGCCCATGTGTTTGATATCATGTAGTAATTTTTGGTTGCGGGGACAGGATTTGAACCTGTGACCTTCAGGTTATGAG
>NZ_VDDD01000220.1 GCF_006151785.1 Paracoccus marcusii | reverse complement strand
GGATTTCTAAACTAAAAATCACCGAACGCCCGATGCCCTTTAAATTCCACCTAGTTTTCACACGGTCTGGATCCTTTTTGAACATGGGGCAGGGCGATCATTGATCCATCGAGCAGCTACTTTTTGACGGCGCTAAGTAGCTGAGGAAAGCTACGATGCCATTTTGGCTGATATGATAGACTTACTGGCTAACTGATTTGGAAAAATGGAATATCTTCTTGTATCCCCAGAAATGTCCACGAAATATGTGGATAGCTTTGGGTTGCGGCGAAGCGACGACAATGACCAAGAACTGCGCGGTGTTACATAACATAGCTTATAGACGATTTTGGCGTGAGGCAGGGTGGGTCCTCCTCAGAGGTGCGACAAGCCATGATTTGCTGGCTTTTGCAGAGGAAGGAACATGCTCTCGGGATCGAATCTCACCCTGCCCGAGCGCTGCATCAGGCGTGTTGTCGGTAATGTGTGCTCACGCCGGGATCGGCGATGGGACAGTTTGCGGCGGAATTTTTTGCGGTCACCGGAGCGTTGAAGCCTGGCGACAGAGATAGTGACGGGCAAACTTGAGTGGCGTGTGAGTGGTTATCCACAGTTCCCGTGGATGTTTCCGGGGATAGACAGAAATCTCACAACAAATTGAGATGCTTAACTTAATAAGTTCACTGTCTGCGAAGACGCTCCAGTGAGCAGTACTTATCAAAAGGCCAACTTTGGGAAGCTCAGGTAGCAGACCCGAACATTCTCATCCCCTGTGTCGGGAGCCGCAAAGGCTGCGCGCGTCGTGCAGCGTGCCCATGAGATCTTCCCCGTCCTATTGGTGCGCAGTCCGCGTCGCGTGATCAAGACGATGGGTTGCAGGAGCCTGCCCGGCAAGCTTGTGCGCCGCGATGTTGAATGCGAAAGATATGCTGACAAGGCGAACGCGCACGAGGACGCAGAAATGAACAATAGATCCTTCATGGTCTTGGCAGCTGTCTTGATCACCGCCGGTTGTGGAAACATGACAGCTCGGACAGCAGCGCCGGAAACCAATTTCCAAAGTCTTCCGCCAACCCTCATAGCTCTCGTCGCGCCGGGGCAGGACGTTGCCACGGCGCGGCTTCTCCCGGATGATAACTGCTATTGGTACGAACATCGCGGACAAGTCGAAACTACCCTGCTTCCGCTGACCACAGTTGAGGGTCGTCCGATTTGCATGCAATCGCAGCCTTCAACCTGATCGGGTTGTGCTGGGGTCGGATTTCACGACCGAGGCTGCTCTAGCTCCCTGTCGCTATGCTCTCCGCAGCCGAATAAAGAAATGCGGTGGAGCTGATTTCGACATTTGAATAAAGATCGTTTATATGCGCCATGACCATCCGGACGCAGCCAGAACTGGCACTCGTGCCAATGCTTCTGGGAAACGGGGTTCCATGGATGCGCAAGTAGGTATCTCTTTCGCCGACATAGAGGTAAAGAGCTCGTGAGCCGAGTGCATTTTCAGGGCCGGGTTCCACCCCACCTTCAAATTGAGCGTAAATCTCTGGCTCTCGGGCAATCATGCTTTGCGTAGGTGTCCAATGTGGCCATTCGACCTTTCGCTTAATGGTATAAACCCCAGGCTCATACAAATCGCCCCTCCCGATGGCCACGCCGTACCGCATCGCGGTTCCCCCTGCTTCGATGTGGTAAAGATACTTTGCCACAGCATCCACATGGATATCACCCGGCACCAGGCCCTCGTTGGCCTGCACTCTTTGCGGTAAGAAACGCGGGTGCAAGCCCCACGGGTTGGATGTTGCTGCATTATAGCCGGGAGGGGTAACCTGTGCGTCCCATGCTGCCTTCTGACTAACGGTCGGCCATGATTCCGCAAACAGTGGACTGGAAACGGAAGCTGAAAACAACGCAGTGGTGGTCTGAATAAAGTGTCGCCGTGTCAACATGTTGTGTGCTCCTGTACTGCATTCGACATCGTCACAGCATGTGCTTTGATGCAACCGGTCCAACACAAATAATAAGGCCCCCAGATCAAGTTCGCTTGTGCCACCGGCTGATTTTTGGCGTCGGAAGGTTCTGGTGATGTAATTGTCCCCGATTTGCCTCACCCGGTGGGTCTCGATCTTAACGAAAGTCTGATGAATTTAGATTATCAGTCAGGCCAGGCGATCATATTGTCGTGCGTGTTGCGAACATCTCACGTCGGTGTAAATTATCGCCCCCTTGGGTTAGGTTGATGGCCGGTCGTTGGCTATTGTCTGATCTGACATGCCAAGGTCGAACACGAGAGGCGGAAATGGTCAATCATCCTACGTCCAGTAATCGGAGAACCTTTCTTCGTGGACTGGCGGCGGCCGGAGTCATTTTCCCGGCAACATCGGCGTTTGGTCAGGGTCTCTGACGTTGCCCCCGACTTTTATCCAGCGTGAGCGAGACTCCGAGTTTGAGTTTTGCCGTTTTGGACGGGTTGG
>NZ_VDDD01000219.1 GCF_006151785.1 Paracoccus marcusii | reverse complement strand
CGCAGCCAGCCCGTCGCCATGACCGAGCCGGAAAACTCCAGCATCCGGCGGTCCAAGGTTGGGGAGCAGCGCACAAACCGGAAAACTCTCGTTATGATTGAGGGACCCGCGGGGGGCAGGTCAGCGCGGACATCTCAATTTTAGTCACGAGGGCAGGGGGCTACTTGCTGTCGTCCGGCCAGCCCTAAGGCTTGCTGCCCCACTTGTCGGACACTCGTGACCGAACCTGCTACAGCCCCTCAGGCATTGAATTCGAACGGCCGCTCTTTAAGGGCATAGTGGCGACGGACCACGCCGACTGTGGGGGGCGAGGTAGCTAGATAAACAATTACAGATTTATCTTATTACCATGTGCAATCTTACTGCATTGTTTGCGAAATGCTCATACGTGATGCTATTTGCGCTCGAAGAGGATAGACCCATGAGTTTCGCGACTGCCTACGAGCACTATTTCGTCAAGCTGGTGAACAATACCCGCCTCGAGAACGGCCTTGCACCGCTTACGATTGCAAAGCCCTTAAATGAGTCTGCCGAACGGCATAGTCAATGGATGCTCTCTGCGGACGTGTTTTCACATATGGGCGCAGGTGGATCATCCGCTTCTGATCGCATGGAGAAGGCTGGGTTCCCCATGTACGGGGAAAGCTGGGGCACGAGAGAGAACTTGGCTTATGTCTCAGTTCGTGGCGCTGCGGACCTGAATGACGAAATCAGACAGCTGCATCAGAACCTTCTCAATAGCCCAAGTCACTACCGGAACATTGTCGACCCCGATATGGAGTTTATTGGGATCGGTCTGGAGATGGGCAATTTCCAAGGCCATGCGGTTCTGATGGTCACTCAGAATTTTGGCCGGACGACAGGACAGCCAGTATTGGATACCGGTGTCTTTGGAAGAGGAATTGTTCCAACGATCGACACGAGTGCAGAGAGCCGCAGCGAATGGCGTGACGATAGCTTCGACGGTGTCGTTAAAACCTCCTCGCCAGACGGCCTCGCGGTGCAAGGAACCGCTCGTTCAGACGACTTTCAGCTTGGTGGTCGTGCCGATCTCGCTCGAGGGCTGGCAGGTGACGACTGGATTCATGGCGGAGGTGGGAACGACACCCTTGACGGTGGGCAAGGCAATGATCGTCTGATTGGCGGTTACGGCTTCGATGTACTGCTTGGTGGGCTAGGGAATGACGTCCTCGATGGCAATCACGGCAATGACCGACTTGAGGGTCACGGCGGAAATGACCTTCTATGGGGTAGAGACGGCAACGATACCTTAAACGGCGGATTTGGTTTCGATACCCTCATCGGTGGGAAAGGAAATGACGTTCTGTGGGGCGGAGGTGGCAACGACAAATTGGTAGGCGGCATTGGCTCCGATACAATCAAAGGCGGCGCCGGAAATGACACGTTGATTGGATCGCAGGGTAACGACGTGCTCACTGGTGGGGCTGGTGCCGACACGTTCGTGTTCCACGCAGGCGGCGGCCCTGATAACATCACAGACTATCAGGTTGGGATCGACCGGCTCATGATAGATGATGCTATCCTTCGCCAGTCTGTTCCAGGGTTCTACGACATCATCACGGAAACTCCGACGAAGGCGGTTTTGGATTTCGGAAACGGAAACGTCATCACGCTTATCGGTAAAGGCATAACCGCGGAAGCGATTGCGGAAGATATCCTACTCTTCTAAGTATGCCATGAGGCTTGTCCGCGTGATCAGCTATCAGTCTAACTGACTAACTAAGGTTAGCCTTTGATGATAAGCTATTCCTATTGCTGGTCGCCCGAGGCATGAAACTTGCCTCTGCGAGAGGTAGGACGCTTTGATCACCAATCTTTTGTACCGTAGCGAAACGACCCTTCAGCCGAAGGACCCGAAGCTCAAGGCCATCTTGGCCCAAGCGCGTCGTCGCAACGGAAACATGGACATCACGGGGTATCTGCACTGGGAGGATGGGATCTTCCACCAGTGGATAGAAGGCCCGGAAGCAGAGCTGCAGATTGTTGAGCGCCATATCTACGGCAGCAAATCCCATCACGGGCTGAGAGTTCTGGGAAGGAATGTTGTCCCGACCCGGCAGTTTCCTGATTGGGACATGGCCCTCGGTTTGTCAGAGGAAAACTCGCTCTTCAACTTCATCGCGACACATGAAGCTGGAACTGCCGATCACCAAGAATATGCAAAGGCTGTGCTTGCCTTCATGCACGCGCAGTCAGGCACACAGGTCCGCTAAGTTAGACTGAGCCGTCATTGATCCGATGATGGCAAGCAGTCGTTCCGCTCGAACATCCTGATGGCAAAGCTCACCTTCGCATCGAGCATCGTCTTGATCGCCTGGTGCCTGGCAAGCTCGGATTGAAACTTGCGGAGATCATGCACGGACAAACCGGTCTCCTGGCCTGTCCCCAAGAGGTCGTGTATCAGATGATCAAGAGCGTTCGTCATTCAGCCGTAAGCGCGACGCGGCCCCCCTCCTGCCGCTTCTGATCTGACCGGGCCATTTTCTGTACGCATGAGCGTTGG
>NZ_VDDD01000218.1 GCF_006151785.1 Paracoccus marcusii | reverse complement strand
GTAAGCGCGACGTCGCGGCCCTATGCGGTGAGGCTTGACGGCTGTGCGTGCCGCCAGGGCATGAGGTCTTCGATGCGGGATTTGGGGTGTCCGTCGAGGATGGCGCGGAGGGTGTCGGCGAGATAGTCGACGGGGTTCACGCCGGCCATTTTGCAGGTGGCGACGAGCGAGGCGAGCATGGCCCAGTTCTCGGCGCCGACCTCGTTGCCGGCGAAGAGGGCGTTCTTGCGGGTCAGCGCGATCGGACGGATCTGGTTTTCGACCGGGTTGGTGTCGAGCTCGAGGGTGCCGTCGTCGAGGAAGCGGATCAGGCCGGGCCAATGCGCGAGGGTATAGCGGATATCCTCGGCCAGAAGGGATTTCTGCGGGATGCGCGACAGCTGAGTTCCAAGCCAGGGCTTGAGCGCGGCGATGATCGGGGCGGCCTGGGCGCTCCGGACGGCGAGACGGTCGGCGGGAGCCTGGCCGCGCACGGTCTTCTCGATCTGATACAGCAATGCGATCTGGCGCAGCATCTCCTCGGCGATGGGCGAGCCCTCGCTTTCAAAGCGCTTCACGAAGCGACGGCGGACATGGGTCCAGCAATTGACCAACTGCCACGGCCCCTCATCGCGCGTGATCTCGGTCAGCGCGTTGTAGGACTGGTAGGCGTCACATTGCAGGAACCGGCCGCGGTATCCGGCGAGGAACTTTAGCGGATGCTCCCGTCCTCGGCCGGGGGCGTAGTGGAACAGCACGATGGGCGGACCGACACCGCCATGGCCGCGATCGTCGGACACGACGGCCCAGAAGTAGCCGCTCTTGGTAGCCTTCCGGCCCGGATCGAGCACCGGCGCGCGGGTCTCGTCCACGAAGATCCGGTCGGCGCTGCGCAGATGAGCCTTCATGTGGTCGATGACAGGCATCAGGTGGAAGCAGGCGCGCCCCGTCCAGTTGCCGAGTGTGCCACGGTCGAGGTGGAGACCTTGCCGCTCGAAGATCCCCGCTTGGCGGTAGAACGGAAGGTGGTCGCCGAACTTCGAGACGATGATCCACGCGATCAGCCGTTCGGTCGGCAGCCCGCCAGGGACGACATGCTCAGGGGCATGCGCCTGCACGACGGCCTGCGAGCAGCGGCGACAGGCGTATCTCGGGCGCCGCGTCACCAGCACCTGGAACTGCGCCGGGATTACGTCGAGCCGCTCGGATATATCTTCCCCGATCCGGGCCATCTCACCGCAGCCGCAGGGGCATTGGATGCTGGCGGGCTCGATCACGCGCTCGACCCTGGGCAGGTGCGCCGGCAGATGCCCGCGGTTGCGCGCGGGCTTGCGAGGTTCTTCCCCGCGCGTTTGGGCAAGCGCGGCCTCTGCCTTTTCCTGCGCGGCCGCGAGGACGCCTTGGGCCAGTTCGGCATCCTCGAGCGGCAGATTGAACTGGTCGGGTGACAGCTTCTCGGAACTCTTGCCGAAGCGCTCGCGCTGCGATGCCCGCAGGATGCCCTCCAGCCGACGATTGGCCTCCTGCACCTCCACGAGCGCCGCCTCGACCTCGGTCAGGCGGGCCTTCAGATGAGCGTTCTCACGGCTGAGGGCATCGGCATCCATGCCTCGGAGTGAATCACGCAAACGCGGTTCTGGCTAGCAAAAACAGGGAATTCCCGTGCGTCCGCCCGCTCACCCTGCGACCAGCGGACGCCGCGCCCGTTCCGGCCGCACCAGCCGCCAATCCAACCCTTCGAACAGAGCCGCCAGCTGCGCCGAGGAGATCCGCATCACTCCGTCCCGCATCTGCGGCCAGACGAACTTGCCTCCCTCAAGGCGCTTGTGAACGAGCACCATTCCGGTCTGATCCCAAACCAGCAGCTTGATCCTGTCCGCCCGTTTCGAGCGGAAGACGAAGACCGCCCCACAGAATGGATCGAGCCCGGACATCTCCTGCACCGCCAGCGCGAGGCCATCGATCCCCTTGCGGAAGTCCACCGGGCG
This sequence comes from Paracoccus marcusii, assembly GCF_006151785.1. GTDB lineage: Bacteria > Pseudomonadota > Alphaproteobacteria > Rhodobacterales > Rhodobacteraceae > Paracoccus > Paracoccus marcusii. Next base: position 561 of record NZ_VDDD01000218.1, on the reverse strand, counting down.
CGTCGCCACATAGACCTTTGTTGGCCCTCCCTGACCGAGCATCATGATGTCGCCGTCCGCGCCGCCCGGATGGACCTGGTCAGCAGGATCTCATCGGCGTCGGCCCCGACGCGGATCACGACATCGCCGACAACGATCTCCACGCCGGTGGCGACCTCCGTCTCTGCCGGCATCGCCGCTGCGGGACCCTCGACGACCAACTCTGCAAACATCGGCAGGGCCGCCACGCTCTCGGGCACGACAAGCTGCCCCGTCCGCAACTTCTTCCGCCAGTCGTAGACCTGCCAGCGCGTCGTCCCGTGCTGCCGCGCGACATCCGTTACCGAGGCCCCCGGCACCAGGCTCTCCGCAGCGACCCGCGCCCGCTCCGCCTTCGTGCGCCGCCGACGCCCGCTCGGCCCCTCGATCACCTCTAGCCGAGAAACCCTGCCGTCCCCTGGGCCGTCCAAATGGACGCCCACTTTGCCGTCTCGTTCCAAACCAACACCTCCAACGCTCATGCGTACAGAAAATGGCCCGGTCAGATCAGAAGCGGCAGGAGGGGGGCCGCGTCGCGCTTAC
>NZ_VDDD01000217.1 GCF_006151785.1 Paracoccus marcusii | reverse complement strand
GTGGCGGCACGGCGATCGTGACCGACCCCTTTGCCGGCAGCGCCCCGGCCAGCCCCACGGCGCGACGCGCCGCCCCGGCCCCTGCCGCCGCTGCAAACCCGGGCGAACATGTCGTCGCCGCCGGAGAGACGGCCTGGGCCATCGCGCGTCGCTATGACGTCAGCGTCCAAGATCTGGCAAGCTGGAACGGCCTGCCGGCCGACATGAGCCTGCGGACCGGCCAGCGTCTTCTGGTGCCGCAGCCCGGCCAGAAACCCGACAGGCTGGCCACGACCGCCCCCGGCGCGGGCAGCCCGACCCCGACCCCGCCCTCGGCCACGCGTCCCCTGCCCGCCGAGGAGACGCCACCCGCGGGCGCCCCCGCGCCAGATACGCCCCAAACCGACCTGGGATCCACGCGGACCGCGGCATCGGGCGGCGGCCAGTTCCGCATGCCGGTCCAGGGGTCAATCATCCGGGTCTATGAAAAGGGCCAGAACGACGGGATCGACATCGCGGCCTCGGGCGGCACAGCGGTCACAGCGGCAGGCAGCGGCCAGGTGGCGGCGATCACCCGCGACAGCGCGGGCACGCCGATCATCGTGGTCCGCCACGAGGGCGACCTGATGAGCGTCTATACCAACCTGGGCGATGTTGCCGTCGCCAAGGGCGACAGCGTCAGCGCGGGACAATCCCTGGGCCAGGCGGGCGACGCGGGCTTCGTCCATTTCGAGATCCGCCGGGGGTTCGAAAGCGTCGACCCCGAGCGGTACCTGAACTGATCCCCGGACGGGGATCAGAGATGCGTCAGCCGTTCGTCCAGTGCCGTGGCGATCTCGCGTCGCACCACGGCACGCAGGTTGCCCGAAAAGCGGGCGCCCATCTCTCCCTCCAGCTCCTCGCGGATCATCTCCTGCAGGTGGGCGCGCATGGTCTTGTCGTCCATCATCTGCGCGACGGTCTGGGCGACGATCTGTGCGACCGGCAGATGCGACAGTGCGGCGGCATCGTGCGCCTGCGGACGGTCGGGACCGTCGCCCGCGGGCGCATGGGCCTGCGGCGCAGGGACGACATCGGCGGTCGCTGATCCGCGGACCTGCGCAGGACCGATGGCGGCATCCTGTGCGGATGCCTGGGCGGGCATCGCCGGCGGCAGCAGGCGCCACAGCAGCCAGTCGCCCCACGCAGAGAGCAACCGTGCGATACGGGACCGGGGCGCCGCTGCGGCCGGGATGACCGCCGGTGCCACGGCAGGCACCACGACCTCCTCGGTCAGGGCATCGGCGATGGGCGCCTCGACGATTGCGTCAGGCAGGGCCAGCGCCACTGCCGCCCTGCCGCGGGCCTTGCCTGTCGCGCGCCGGGGCCGCGACGGCGGGACGCCGTCGTCCGGCAGATCCGCGACCGCCCTGCGCAGATGCGGGGCCAGCTGGATGACCGAAGCCGTGCTGCCCGCCAGCAAACCCCGCGGGGTCGGATCCTGAGACAGGCGGTGCAGCATCGTGCGCGCGTCGCTGTGAGTCACGGGCTGGCCGTCGATCATGTGCCGGATGCTTTGCATTTCGGCACGGATGCGGGCGATTTCCTGGGCGGCCTGACCGATCGGCTGATCCTGGGTCAGGACCGGCAGGGTGACGACCTGAGCGGGCTGCGCCTGCACGACCTTGCGGGTGCGCGCGCGGGCGGGTTTGGCCTCCGGGTCGGCCTTAGCGCGGGGGGCCTTGGCACGGGCAGGCTTGGTGGCGGGGGCGGCCGCATCGGCCTTGGCACTGCGGCTGCGGGGTGCCTTGGGCGCCGCAGCGGCCTTGGCGGTGCTGCGCCGCGGTGCGGGGGTGTCGGTCGCCGAATCCTCGACGGGGGTCATGCGGCGCGCCTCAGTCATGGCGCACCGCCGGGGCCGGATCAGTTCCGGCCGATGGCGCGCAGCACGCGGTCCAGGCTTTCGCCCTGCTTGCTGGTTGCGGGCGCGTCCCGCACAGCATTGTAATATTGCGATGGGTCATAGGTGGGTATCCCCAGTTGCAGGTTTTCTACCGTCAACAGACCCATAGCAGCCAGAAGTTGATAATGAGCTAACTGCAGATTCGATTCCGCGGAAATCCGGTCGGCCCGCGCCTCCAGCAGCGATTGTTCGGCGTCCAGCACGTCCAGCGTGGTCCGCGCACCCAGCAGCGCCTCCTCGCGGACGCCGTCATAGGCCTGCTGCGCGGCCGAGATCTGCTGGTTGATCGCGGTGATCTGCGCGCGGGCGACGGCGATGTTCGCCCAGGTCTCTCCGACCTGCTGGCTGATCTGGCGCGCGGTGTTCAGCAGCGCCGAACGCGCCTGGTCGCGCTGTGCCATCGCGCGGCGATGCGCGGCCGACAGGCGCCCGCCCGAATACAGGGTCTGGCTCAGTTCCAGCCCCACAGACGACGAATTGCGGCTGCCATAGCGGCCGCCCAGGCTGGCTTCGGGCGCGCGGGTCACGCCGACGCTGGCCGTGCCCGACAGGGTCGGGTTGCGTTCGGCGGCGGCGGCGGCCACGCCGATCTCGGCCGCGGCGGCCT
>NZ_VDDD01000216.1 GCF_006151785.1 Paracoccus marcusii | reverse complement strand
GCAACGGGCGGTGGTGCCGGCGGTGCGACCCGGGCCGCGGGCGGCGCGGCATCGGCCGCCGCCAGCGCCTTGCGGTCGATCTTGCGGTTGGGGGTCAGCGGCATCTCCGGCAGGACATGGATCTGCAGCGGCACCATGAAATCGGGCAGCTCGCGCGACAGCGCCGCGCGCAGCGCCGCGCCGTCCAGCCCTTCTCCGGTGGCATAGCCGATCAGTTGCCGATCGCCCGGACCCTGGCCCTTGGCGACGACCGCCACGTCGCGGACGCCGGGCAGGCGGGCCAACCGGGTCTCGATCTCTCCCAGTTCGATGCGATAGCCGCGCAGCTTGACCTGCTGGTCGATGCGACCCAGGAACCGCAGGCGCCCGGTGCTGTCGCGACTGCACAGATCGCCGGTCCGGTACAGACGTCCCTGGTCGGTCTGCGGAAACGCCGCATCGGTCTGCGCCTGACGGTTCCAGTAGCCGCGGGTGACGCCCGCCCCGCCGATCCACAATTCTCCCGCCACGCCGTCGGCGACCGCCTCTCCCTGCGGGTCGCGCAGGTGCAGGCTGGTGGCGGCGATGGGGTCACCCAACCAGACATCGTCGGCCTGCGTGCCCAGATCGGCGACCGCCGACCAGATCGTCGTTTCGGTCGGGCCGTACATGTTCAGGACGCGCGCAGATCCGTTCCGTCGCAGATCGGCCAGCAGGCCCTGGCTCAGGGCCTCTCCGCCCAGGGCGATGGTCTTCAGCCCCGCCATCGCGGCACGCGACGGTGCGTCCTCCAGCAGCAGGCGCGCCATCGACGGGGTGGCCTGCAGGTGCGTGACCTTGTGCCGCGTGATCTGGGCCGCGATGCCGTAATCGGCGACCTCGGTCGTGACCGGATTCACGCGGTCATGCAGCACCGCCAGATGCCGCAGGCTGTCCAGCACCATCGACGGGGCGATGCCATAGTCGATCAGGCAGGCGATCTCGGTCACGCCGATCTTGCGCAGGGCCGCGATCCGCGCCTCGGCATCGTCCACGGTCCCGAACAGGCCGCTGTCATTGAAATAGCGCAGGAAGGCGAAATCGAGGATGCCCTCCATCTCGTCCGGGTCCAGGTTCGACAGGTCCAGGGACATCGCGTCGGTGACGCCCGCGGGCTTCTTGAAGGCCGGGAAGGCCCAGGCATATTGCTTGACCAGCGCGGCGGCGGCGCGAAGGTATTCCTTCATCGGCTCGCGCGCGGTCTCCATCGCGGCCTCGCGCGTGTCGGCCAGATAACTGTGCAGCATCAGCGTGACGGTGAAATCCGCCGGATCGTGACCCGCCTCACGCAGGGCTGCGTGATATTCCGGGATGCGGGCGGCGATGTCGTCCATGCTCTGACCCAGAAGATGGGTCAGCACGTTCGCGCCAAGCCGCCCGGCCTCGCGCCAGGTCTCGGGGTTGCCCGCGGTGGTCACCCAGATGGGCAGTTCCGCCGATACCGGCCGGGGCTGGGACACGACGGCAAAGGGGGTGCCGTCGGCGCGCGGAAACTCGACCGCCTCGCCGCGCCACAGCCGGCGGACTTGGTCGATGGTCTGCAGCATCGCGGGCTTGTTGGCGGGCGGCGTGTTCTGCGGGCGCAGCACGAAATCGTCCGGCTGCCAGCCGGAGGCCACGGCGATGCCGCAGCGCCCATTGGTCAGGTTGTCGATGACCGCCCATTCCTCGGCGATGCGGGCAGGGTGGTGGAGGGGGCCGACGCACGACCCTGCGCGGACCGCGATGTTCTGCGTGACCGCCGCCACCGCCGCCCCGGTGACCGAGGGGTTCGGATAGGGGCCGCCGAAGGCGTGGAAGTGCCGCTCGGGCGTCCAGACGGCGACGAAGCCGTGGCGGTCGGCGAATTTCGCGCCCTCCAGCAGCAGTTCGTATTTCTTGGGGCCCGCCCCGTCGTCATTGCCCCAGTAGTACAGCGACATCTGCATGCCCTTGCGGCTGCCGGTGGCAGGCTCCGCCGTGGCACCCCCCAGAAGATCGCCTGCGATGACGACCTTCCAGCCACGGGTCAGCGTCCAGAAGATCTCCAGCACGGAAATGTCGAAGGACAGGCTGGTGACCGCCAGCCAGGTGCCCGGTTCGGGGGCATCTAGCGACCGGTCCATGCCGGCGAAGAAGTTCACCACGTTGCGGTGTTCGACCATCACCCCCTTGGGCGTCCCGGTCGAGCCGGAGGTATAGATCAGATAGGCCAGGTCCTGGCCCGATGCGGGACGGGGGTCCGCCTCCGGTCCGTTGGCGTCCAGCGGCAGCACGCGCGCCTGATGCGCTGGCAGGCGCGACAGGATCGCCGGGTCGGCCAAGACCACCGGCGCACCGCTGTCGGCGATGTAATGCTGCAGCCGGTCGGCCGGATAGTCCGGATCCAGCGGCACATAGGCGCCGCCCGCCTTCAGGATCGCCAGCGCACCGACGACCAGTCCCAGCCCGCGCGGGGCGAACAGGCCCACGGGCACGCCGGGGCCGACGCCCATCGCCGCCAACTGTCGTGCCAGGTGGGACGCGCGCTGGTCCAGCTGGGCATAGCTCAGCCTCTCTCCGCGAAAGATCAGCGCGTCCGCATCGGGGCGTCGGGCGACCTGTGCGGCGAACGCGTCCTGGATCGTCGCAGGCGCGTCCGGGCCCGCATCGCGGTCGTCGCGGGCCACGGTCGCCATGGCATGGGCCGGCAGGGTCGGCGCCTTGTCCAGCGGCAGGGACGGATCGGCCGCGGCCAGCGCCTCGGCCACGTTGGCGATGGCGCGCCATGCGGCCTGCGACAGGCGCGT
>NZ_VDDD01000215.1 GCF_006151785.1 Paracoccus marcusii | reverse complement strand
CGCGTGGCGGCGCTGGTCTCGGGCGATCCGTTCTGGTGCGGCGCGGGGGGCGGCATCGCCGCCGTGCTGGAGCGCCACGAATGGCGCACCCTGCCCGCGCCGGGGGTGCTGTCGCTGGCCGCCGCACGCCTTGGCTGGCGGCTGGAGGAGGTGGTGACCCTGGGCCTGCATGCTGCGCCCTTCGCACAGCTGCGCCCGCATCTGGCGCGCGGCTGCCGGATCATCGCGACTCTGCGCGATGGCGACGCGCCTGCCGCGCTGGCCCGATGGCTGGTCGAACAGGGCGCGGGGGCTGCGCGGCTGACGGTGCTGGAGCGACTTGGCGGGCCGTCCGAACGGGTGCGCAGCACGCGCGCCGATGGGGTCGCGCTGACCTGCGCCGCACCAGTGGCGGTGGCCATCGACGGGGCGGATCTGCCGCGCGGCTTCGGCCTGCCCGCGGTGCCGGGCCGGGCGGATGCGCTGTTCACCCATGACGGGCAGATCACCAAATCACCCATCCGCGCGCTGACCCTCGCGGCCCTTGCCCCGCGCGCGGGAGAGGTGCTGTGGGATATCGGCGGCGGCTCGGGCTCGGTCGCGGTGGAATGGGCTCTGGCGGGGGGCCGCGCCGTGACGGTCGAGCCGCGCGCGGACCGCATCGCCACCATCCGCGCCAATATCGACGCCTTCGGCCTGGGCGGGCGGGTCACGGTGATCGAAGGCTCGGCCCCCGAGGCGCTGCCGCCCGACACGCCCGATGCGGTCTTTGTCGGCGGCGGCGCGTCGCAGGCGCTGCTGGAGGCGCTGTGGGCCCACCTGCCCCCCGGCGCGCGGCTGGTCGCCAATGCCGTGACGCTGGAGACGGAATCGCTGCTGACCCGCTGGCACGCAGATCACGGCGGCCGCCTGCTGCGCATCGACATCGCCGAGGCCGCCCCCCTGGGGGGGATGCGCGGCTGGACCCCCGCCCGCCCGATCGTGCAATGGAGCGTTACATGCGGATCGCCGGAATAGGCTGCCGCCCCGGCACCCCCCTGCCCGCCCTGCTGGCCGCGCTGGAGGCCGCGGGCGGTGCGGACGCGTTGGCCACCATTCCCGAACGCGCGCCCGAACTGCGTCCGCTGGCCCATGCGCGCGACCTGCCACTGCATCTGGTCGCCGTGGCGGGCATCGCCACGCCCACGCAATCCGTCCGCATCCTGGCCGCCTTCGACACCGGATCGGTGGCCGAGGCCGCCGCCATCGCCGCCAGTCTGGATGGGGGCGGCCGCCTGACCCATCCGCGTCGGACCTTCGGTCCCGTCACCATCGCCATCGCAGAGGTTCCATGACCGTCCATTTCATCGGCGCAGGCCCCGGCGCGCCCGACCTGATCACCCTGCGCGGCCGCGACCTGATCGCGGCCTGCCCGGTCTGCCTCTATGCCGGGTCCCTGGTGCCTGCCGCGCTCTTGGCCCATTGCCCGCCCGGCGCGCGGATCGTGAACACCGCGCCCCTGTCGCTGGACCGGATCATGGAGGAGATCGCCACCGCCCATGCGGCGGGCCAGGACGTGGCGCGGCTGCATTCGGGCGACCTGTCGGTCTGGTCGGCGATGGGCGAACAGATCCGCCGCCTGCGGGCGCTGGACATCCCCTTCGACGTGACGCCGGGCGTGCCCAGCTTTGCCGCCGCCGCCGCCGCGCTGCAGACCGAACTGACCCTGCCGGGCCTTGCGCAATCCGTGGTGCTGACCCGCACGCCGGGGCGCGCCTCGACCATGCCCGAGGGCGAGACGCTGGCGGCCTTTGCCGCGACCGGGGCGACGCTGGCGATCCACCTGTCGATCCACGCGCTGGAGCAGGTCGTGGCCGATCTGACCCCGCATTACGGGCCTGACTGCCCGGTGGCGGTGGTCTGGCGGGCCAGCTGGCCGGACCAGCGGGTGATCCGCGCGACCTTGGCCACCGTGGACGCGCAAGGCATCGACCGCACCGCGCTGATCCTGGTCGGGCCTGCGCTGGCAGGCGAGGGGTTCGAGGACAGTCGCCTCTACGCCGCCGATTACGACCGCCGCTATCGCCCCGTGGGTGACGCGCCGAGGTTCCCGGAATGACGCGCCCCCCGACGCCGGGCCTGATGATCTCGGCCCCCGCATCGGGGACGGGCAAGACGATGCTGATGCTCGGCCTGCTGACCGCTTTGCGCCGGCAGGGGCTCACCGTGCAGCCCTTCAAGTCGGGGCCGGATTACATCGATCCGGGGTTCCACCTGGCGGCCTCGGGGCGGGCCAGCTTCAACCTGGATGCCTGGGCGATGGAGCCGGGGCGGCTGATCGCCCATGCGACCGGCCAGCCCCCCGCCGACCTGGTCCTGGCCGAGGGGTCGATGGGCCTGTTCGACGGGGTCGCTACCAAGGGGGAGACCGGCATCGGCTCCAGCGCCGAAATCGCCCAGATGATGGGCTGGCCCGTGGTGCTGATCCTGGACGTGGGCGGACAGGCACAATCGGCGGCGGCCACGGCGCGGGGCTTTGCCACGCTGCGCCCCGATCTGCCCTTCGCGGGGGTGGTGCTGAACCGCGTGGCCTCGTCGCGCCATGACCGGCTGATCCGCGAGGGGATGGATCAGGCGGGCATCCGGGTGCTGGGCAGCCTGCCGCGGCAGGGCAACATCACCCTGCCCGAACGCCATCTGGGCCTGATCCAGGCCGAGGAGACCGCGGGCCTGCAGGCCATCCTGGACCATGCGGGCGATTTCATCGCGGCGCATTGCGACCTGGAGGCGATCATCGCAGCCGCCGGCCATCGCGCCCTGCCCGAGGCGCCCGCGCCGCGCCCGCTGACGCCCCCCGGCGGGCGGATCGCGCT
>NZ_VDDD01000214.1 GCF_006151785.1 Paracoccus marcusii | reverse complement strand
GCCCGCGGCGACGCGCTGGAGGCGCTGGCCGCGGACCTGCGCGCTCAGGTCGGCCAGCAGCAGGCGCAGCTGGACCGGACCCAGGCCAGCCTGACGGAGGCCGAACAGACCCGGCTGGCCGAGGCCGAGGCCGCAGCCCTGCTGCGCGAGCGGCTGGAGGGGGCGGATGCCGAACTAACCGCCATGACCCTGGCCCTGGAGGAGCGTCGCCGCGAGGCGGAGGAGACGCTGACCCTGCTGGCCGCCGCGAATGCCGCCCGCGACGCGGCGGAGACGCAGGCCCAGGCCCAGCTGTCCGAGGCAGAGCGTCAGGCCGCCCTGCTGGCCACCGCGCGGGCGGAGCTGGCCGATCAGGAGGACCTGTCGCAGGACAGCCAGCGCCGGGTGGCGGCGCTGAACGAACAGGTGGCGCAGCTGCGCTCTCAGCTGGGGTCGTTGCAGGCGCTGCTGGATGCGGCGGGGCAGGAGCAGGCCGACGCAGAGCTGCGCGTGTCCGACCTGGGCCAGCAACTGAACGCCGCCCTTGTCCGCGCCGCCGAGGAAACCCGCGCCCGCTTGGCGCTGGAAGAGGAGGCCCGCCTTGCGGCCGAGGCCGAGGCCCAGGACCTGGCCCGCTATCGGTCCGAATTCTTTGGCCGGCTGTCGCAGATCCTGTCGGGGCGCGAAGGCGTGCAGGTCGTGGGCGACCGCTTCGTGTTCCAGTCCGAAGTGCTGTTCGCCCCCGGAGAGGCCACCCTGTCCCAGGCTGGCCGCGAACAGGTCGCCGGGCTTGCCACCCTGCTGCGCGACATCGCCGACGAGATCCCGCCCGAAATCGACTGGATCATCCGCGTCGACGGGCATACCGACAACCTGCCCCTGTCGGGGACTGGCCGCTATGCCGACAACTGGGAACTGAGCCAGGCCCGCGCCTTGGCCGTGGTACGCTATCTTTCCGACGATCTGGACTTTCCGGCCGCGCGCCTGGCGCCGACGGGCTTTGCCGACACCCGCCCCATCGCGACCCAGGACACGCCCGAAGCCCGCGCCCTGAACCGCCGGATCGAACTGAAGCTGACCGAGCGTTAGTGCCCGACGGTACGGGAGAACACGTTGATCACGACGACCCCGGCAACGATCAGGCACAGCCCGATCACCGCCGGCAGGTCCAGCCGCTGACCGAACACAACCAGCCCGATCATCGCGACCAGGGCCACGCCGAACGCGCTCCAGATCGCATAGGCCACGCCCAGGGGTAGCACCTTGAGGCTGACCGACAGCAGATAGAAGCTGGCCAGATAGCAGACGGCCATCCCCACCGTGGGCGCCAAGCGCGTGAACTGTTCCGAGCGCTGCAACAGCGTCGTGCCCAGAACCTCCAGCGCGATGGCGAACCCCAGGGGGATATAAGGGGACAGGGTCATCGGGCCTCGCGCTTCAGGGGACGGTCGTCGGGCAAGCCTGCCATATGTTTCAGGTGGCGTTCCAGTTCGGAATTGATCTCGGCCCCGACCAGCACGATCGTCGCGTTCAGCCACAGCCAGGTCATCAGTGCGACCACCGCACCCAGCGATCCATAGGTCTCGTTGTAATTGCCGAAATTCACCGCGTACCAGGAAAACAGCATCGAGGTCGCGACAAGCGCCAGCCCGGCAAAGACCGCGCCCGGAGAGATCCAGCGCCAGCGCGACTTGGGCGCCGCAGGCCCCCAGCGATAGACCGCCGCCAGCGCCGCGATCAGCAGGCCCAGCATCAGCGGCCAGCGGATCACGGCTAGGATCGTCTCGGCCCCCCAGCCGATGGGCAACAGCCGCAGCAGCATGGGCACGACCGCGATCACCGCCAGCATCAGCGCGATCATCGCCAACCCGCCGATGGTAAAGCACATCGCCACCAGGTTCAGCCGCACGATGCCGCGCGTCTCGCGCTGAAAGAATGCGACGTTCAGCGCCGAAAGCAGCGCCTTCATCCCGCCATTCGCCGAATAGAACGCGACCAGCAGCGCGACGACCCCGGCCAGGGACAGCGCGCCCGTCGAGGCTGAGGCAATGGACACGACCTGCGCGCGGATGATCTCAAGCGAGCTTTCGGGAAGCAGCGGTTCGATCAGTTCCAGATGGCTCTGGATGGTCGAGGGGTCCGCCCACAACCCGTAAAGCGACACGAAGGCGGTGATCGCCGGGAACAGCGACAGCAGGCCGAAGAAGGTGACGCCCCCGGACACCGACGTGACGCGATCGTCGCCGATCTGGCGAAACGTCGATTTCGCGACCGCCAGCAGATCGGCGCGCCTCATGTCGCGAAGCCCCGGCATCCGCTTGGCGGGCACCGGGGCGGGGTCATCGGCCATCAGGCCGAAACGCCGTTTCGTGTCGTCATCCAGCGGGCCGAACAGGGCGTCGCGAATGCCGGTCCCTTGGGTCATGCGTCGTCCCTGATGGGCGGATCAGATCCGGGTGTCGTCGGATTGCGGGCGCGGGGCACGCTGCTGGACGGGACCCGGATTGGGACCGGGCGCGCCATTCAGGATGGCACGCAACTGATCGGCCGCAGCCACGAAATCGCCCACGATGGTCGTCGCCTGGCTGGAAACGCCGCGGAACGACTGGAACGCCCCTGCCAGCGACTGTGCGACGCCGTTCAGACCGTCCGACAGGTCGGTCGCAGTGCGCGTCAGGTCCTTGGCGAAATTGCCGCTGCGGCCGCGCGACGCCTTGGCGCGCAGACGGGCGGCATGGGCGTTGTCCTCGCGGGCCTGGGCACGGACGCGGCGGCGCATCGCCTCGCGCTCGTCCTCTTCCAGATGGGCGAACCGGGGGGCGGCTGCCGGGCGATAGGCCGGGCGGGGCGCGTCGTCCGTTCCGGCCAGCTTGCGCG
>NZ_VDDD01000213.1 GCF_006151785.1 Paracoccus marcusii | reverse complement strand
GGTCGAGGCCGGCTGCCCCGCCCCGCCATCCGCCGGGGCCGAGGGCGCCAGCTGCGGGCTGAGCCCCGCCTGCGCCTGCGGCACGGTCAGCGCCGACAGATCGCAGCCGGGTTCGGCCTCGCACAGGCGGAATTCCAGGTCGGACAGGCGCCGTTCGCTGTCGCCCGCGATGCGGTTGATGCGATTTTGCAGCTGTTCGGCCTGGTTCGTCAGGCGCATCAGCTGCGCCTCCATCGCGTTCATGCGGTCGATGGCGCTGGCCCCGCCCGCCGCCTGGAACCCGGCGGCGCCCGACGCGACCAGTTCGCCCCGCAATCCCTGCAGCTGACTGCGCAGCTGCGTGACCTGCTGACGCATGTCGGCCAGCGTCGCGGCGTCGGGGGCGGCCTGAACAGGCGCCCCAAGCGTCAGGGCCAGGATCAGCGCGGGGATCAGCCGCATCACATGCCTGCCCCGACAACGCCCCCGGCAGGGGCGGCGCTTGCCACGGGGGCCATCGCCACGGCGGGGGGTGCGGCTTCGGTCACGACGGTGACGGCACGGCGGTTCTGGGCATAGCAGCCCTCGTCCGAACAGGTCGCTGCGGGACGCTCCTTGCCGAAGGACAGCGTACGGATGCGGCCCGGGGCCACGCCCTGCGCGACCAGGTATTCCTGCACCGCACTGGCCCGCCGTGCGCCAAGCGCAAGGTTGTATTCGCGGGTGCCCGTCTCCTCGGCATGGCCCTGGACCACGGCGGTAAAGGCGGTGTGGCGCGTCAGCCAGGCGGCCTGCGCCGCCAGGATGGTCCGCGCCTCGGGGGTCAGGGTCGTCTGGTCGGCGGGAAACAGGACCGTGTCGCCGACCGTGCCGCGGAAATACTGGGCCGTCGCCTCGGCGCCCAGGACGCCGCCGGCCAGATCGCCCTGGAACACCGCGCCCCCGCCCGTGCTGGCATAGGGGTCGACCACGGGCGGCGCCACCGTCGGCGCGGGCTGGGCACAGGCCGCCAGCCCCAGAAGGGCGGCCAGCAGGACAGGCTTGGTCGCGGCGTTCATCATCTCATCCTCATGGCAACAGGGGACCCCAGGACGGGTCCGAGGCGGCAAAGTCAAGATTCATCGGTCGCATGTTGCGCCCGGTGATGTCCACCGAATGCAGACGCGGCTGGCCGTTTCCGCCGGGGGTGGCGCGCGTGAACATCACCACCCGACCGTTCGGGGCCCAGGTCGGGCCCTCGTCCAGGAAGCTTTCGGTCAGCATGCGTTCGGACGATCCGTCGGTGCGCATGGTGCCGATGTGAAAGCGTTCGCCGATCTGCTTGGTGAACGCGATCAGGTCCCCCTTGGGCGACCAAGTGGGCGTGCCGTAACGCCCGTCCCCAAAGCTGATGCGCGACGGCTCGGCCCCGTCCAGCCCCATGATGTACAGCTGCGGCGCGCCGGACCGGTCGCTTTCGAACACGATGCGCTGCCCGTCCGGGCTGAACCCGGGAGAAGTGTCGATGGCCGGCGAATTGGTCAGCGCGCGTTGGGCGCCGGTGGCCACGTCCATCAGCCAGATGTCGGTATTGCCGCCCTGTTCGCGCGAATACGCGACCCACCGCCCGTCCGGGCTGAAGGTCGGCGCAAAAGCCATCGTGCTGGCATCGCGGGTCAGCGGCCGGGCGCTGACGGTCGCCACGTCCATCAGCTGGATCTGGGGAAAGCCGCTGTCATAGCTGGTGAACAGCAGGCGGCGCCCGTCGGGCGAGAATTTCGGCGCCAGCACCAGGGACGAGCTGTCGGTCATCCACAGGATGTTCGCGCCGTCGTAATCCATCACGCCGATCCGCTTGATCCGCGCGCTTTTGGGGCCGGTTTCCTGGACGAAGGCCACGCGGCTGTCGAAATAGGGCTTTTCGCCGGTCAGCCGGGCATAGATCTGGTCGGCAATCTTGTGGGCCGCGCGGCGCCAGTCGGCGGCGCGGGCGTCGAACTGCATCCCGTCGCCCTGCGGCTGGCCCGACACGACGTCGAACAGCCGAAAGCCCACGCTGATGTTGTCGCCCATCTGCCGCACCTCGGCCGAGACCAGCGCCTGCGCGTTCACCGCCCGCCAGTCGTCATAGCTGACGGCCTCGGTAAAGCTGGCGGAGCGGGCGACATGCGTCTCGACGGGGATCTCGCTGAACAGGCCGGTGCCGGTCAGGTCGTCCGCCACGACCTGACGGATGCGGGCCGCGATCTCGGCATCGCCGTGAAAGGCCGGGATGGCGATCGACATCGGCTCTATCACGCCGTCGGTGATCTCGATGCGCAGGGGGGTGTCCTGCGCCATCACGGGCCCGGCCGGCAGCAACGCTGCGGCCAGCAGGAAGGCAGGGGCAAGGATCAATCTGCGGAACATGGCGTCATCACTACCTTTTTTCGGCGAACAGCGGAAGGTGGCCCCCGCCGGTCAGTCATTGGAACGCGACGCCGTCGGGGCGGAAATCCACCACGACATCGCGCCAGCGTCCGTATTTCGATGCGGGCAGATCGAACCCGGCGCGTCCGCACATCAGGATGGCGCGGCGCGCGACCTCGAACCCCTGCTGGGCTGCGGATTCGCTGCCGCCCTGATAGCCGGCGATGCGCATGCTGTTCTGGTCGGGGACCCCGTCCGGCGACAGCGTGAACCCGACCGAGACGGTCATCTGCGACGCCTCGACCGACAGCGCGCCCAGGTTCCAGCAGTCCTGGATCGCAAAGCGCAGCCCGTCGCGTTCCGACAGCGTCAGCGGGTCGCCCAAAGGCAGGCCCTGCGCTGCATCGGGCAGGGGCGTCGCCTGGATCGGGCTGGGGGTCAGCTGCATCATATCGGCCGGCGGGCCCGAAGGGTCGTTCGCCGGATCCGCCGCGGCCCCGGTCCCCGCCATGGCCCCCGCCAGCGCGGCGGCCAGCGGGTCCAGCCCGGCCGAGGCGCCG
>NZ_VDDD01000212.1 GCF_006151785.1 Paracoccus marcusii | reverse complement strand
CTGTCATGCAGGCAGGGAATCACAGATCAAGCCACAGGGGTATCCTGAATCGGGAAAGCCGCAACACGCTCTAAAATCACTGCAAAGGGCAATCAGCCCGCCGTGGCGATGACCGACGTCGCGCTCTGGTTCGCGGCTTTGCGTCAACGTGCAGGCGTTGCCGCTCGTGCGCTGGAGTTCGCCACGCTATGCGCAAGCCGATCGGGCGAAGTGCGCGGCGCTACATGGGCGGAGATCGACCTGAGGGCAAAGATTTGGACAATTAGCGCCGAACGGATGAAGGCAGATCGGGAGCATCGCGTGGCCCTTTCAGGTCCGGCAGCCGCGATTATCGAGGCGATGCCGCGAATGGAGGCCTCGCCATTCATCTTTGCTGCCCCACGTGCAGGGCAGCTGTCCGACATGACCATCAGCGCCGTCATGCGCCGCATGCAGGCAGATGAAGTAAAGGCCGGGCGATCCGGTTGGCTCGATCAACGCTCAGGCCGCCCAGCGGTCCCCCACGGACTGCGCAGCACTTTCCGCGACTGGGCAGCCGAACGGACAGACTATCCCCGCGACATGGCTGAGATCGCTTTGGCGCATCGCGTTGGGTCCGAGGTCGAGCGTGCCTATCGGCGCGGGGATATGATCGAAAAGCGCCGGCAGATGATGGCTGACTGGGCGCAGTTCCTGGGAGCGGGATAGTGGATGCAAAGGCGCTGCGGCGACGGCTTGAGAAGATAGCGCATGCAACCGCGCCATCTCAGTCTGTCGACGCGTCTGGGTTTTGGGTCGGCGATCGCGCAGGAGAACGGCAAGCTACAGACGACTTCAGCACGGGGCGCCGCTCCTGGCTGGGCGCTTACGAGGCAGCTTGTGCCGGTCTGAAAGCGCTGGACGGCAACGATCTGGATCTAGCCGAAATTCACGTTTGGCAAGCGAATGACTTCCTGATGGATGCCCTCTGGTCGAGGATTGAACCATCGGACGTCGAGTTCATGTCCAACAGTGCGCAGCGACGTGGCCGCAAACCCAAGACTCAAGGCCGGAATGCCAAGCTGGCCGCGGCTATCCAGGATCAGCACAGCGTCGGCATCACCGGGAAAGCTGCCCGCAACGCAGCGCTTAAGAAGCATCCAGACTTGGCCAAAGCATTCTTGGGGATGTCAGACGATGCAATCAGGAAAGCTGCAGATCGCGGCGCCAAAGACCTGAACTAAACAATATTGGGACAGAAATACGGCCGCAGATTTTTCGTCCGCATTGGCTAGTCCAGCTTGTTCGCATCCGCAACGAAAGGATGCACCGTGTATCTATCAGATAAGCAGGTCGCCAGCCGCTACAATGTCACCCGTCCAACTGTTTGGCGCTGGGTAAAAGCTGATCCGACCTTTCCGAAACCAATTTCCCTTTCGCCCGGCTGCACCCGCTGGAGGCTTGATGAGATCGAGTCCTGGGAAGCTGCACGCCGCGCGGCATGAGGTCCAGCTATGAACGATCAGACATGGAATAGCCCCGGTGCGCTGGCGGGCGCGACCGAGGCTGGAATTCAATCTTCAGCAGATTACAATTACAGTATGCCAGAGCTTCAAGCTATCGCAAGGCGTTTCAGCGATGCGCTGGCCCAATTTGAACCCGACGATCGCTTGACCGTTCTGGAAAGTGCGCACGAGTTCCTGCGCGCAGGAATGCCGATCGTCCTGTTCGGAAGCCTCATGGAGGAGGCAGCATTCTGGGCTGATAGGGCGAGCAGAGCTGAGCGGAAAGCCTATGGCCTCGCCTGCTTTAACCGCTACACCCCGCAGGAGAAGGCTGCGTTCTTCGCCTACGTGCAGCAGGGCATGCCGCATGAATGAATTTGCGGCTTTGAATGCTCTCGATGCAGCGCATAGCGCACCTGGGGCTGTGAGACCCATCACTCCATCACAATTCCGCTTCGTTGCGGTGTCGGATCTGGAATGGCGCGAGCCGGAATACATCGTTGAGGGCTTGATCGAGACTGACACTTTAGGGGAGATCTTTGGGGACCCTGGTGGCGGCAAGTCCTTCGTCGCTGTTGATCTGGGGCTCTCTGTCGCGACAGGTCAACCATTCCACGGCCACAAGACCATGCAGGGGCCCGTCCTGTTTATCGCGGGCGAAGGTCACAATGGCCTAGCCAGACGCTTTGCGGCTTGGAGTGCGGAGCGGGGCACGCCCCTTGCAGGCGTTCCGCTATTCAAGTCAGAGCGTGCCGCGCAATTTCTTGACCAGGCATCAGCGACGGCGGTGTCTCAAGCGGCCGATCTCGTAGCCAGAGAACACGGCGCACCCCGCCTTATCATTATCGACACCGTGGCGCGAAACTTTGGCGCCGGCGATGAAAACAACACCAAGGACATGAGCGATTTCATTGCCGCGATGGACGACCTCAAGGCGCGCTATCCGGGCTGTGTCGTAATGCTTGTCCATCATTCGGGTCATGCCGACAAACAAAGGGCCCGCGGTGCTATGGCGCTGAAAGGCGCATTGGACTTTGAGTATCGCGTGGAAAAGGACGGGAACTGCGTCCAGCTCATCAACACCAAGATGAAAGATGCCGAACCGCCCGCAGATATGCACTTTACCCTCGAGAGCGTCCAACTGTGCGGGAATGCGCAAAGCGCGGTTCTGCGCGGTGCGGAGGCCCCTGAACGACAAACTCGCAGATCCCCAGCGCAGGTCTTGGCTCTCGCGACCTATCAAGCTGCAGCATGCTCGAAGGGCATCTGGAATGAGAAAGGCACGGCATTTCTTGGCGTGCATATCGATGATTGGCGGGATGCTTTCTATGCCAAGCATACCGGCGACAACGCCGCGTCGAAGCGCCAAGCCTTCCTTCGGGTGCGGAACGACCTCATCTGCATGAAGCTGATGAGCGTGAACGATGATCTATATCTGGTAGATGACGCTACAATTCAGACTGAGGTTTATCGGTAAGCGTCCGGTCTAACCGCTACCCGTTCCAGTGCCATGGCAGCAGTTCATCGATCTTGGTGATCTTGTAG
>NZ_VDDD01000020.1 GCF_006151785.1 Paracoccus marcusii | reverse complement strand
CGAGGCGACGCGCCCGGTGCTGGCCTGGCTGCGCCGGCAGGCGCGCGGCGGCGCGGCGATGGGGGCGGTCTGCACCGGCACCTGGATCCTGGCCGAGGCCGGGTTGCTGGACGGCCGCAAGGCCACCATCCACTGGGAGAACCACGACGGCCTGGCCGAGGCCTTCCCCGAGGTCGACCTGTTCCGGTCGGTCTTCGTCCATGACGGCAACCGGCTGACCGCGGCGGGCGGGACCAGTTCGATCGACCTGATGCTGCACCTGATCGCGCTGGCGCAGGGGGACGCGCTGGCCGCGGACGTGGCCGACCAGATGCTGCACACCGCGATCCGAACCGACCAGGACAGCCAGCGCCTGTCGATCCCCACCCGCATCGGCGTGCGCCATCCGCGCCTGGCCGCCGTCATCGCCCGGATGGAGGCGAACCTGGAGGACCCGGTCAGCCCTGCCCAGCTGGCGCTGGACGCGGGCATGTCCACCCGGCAGCTGGAACGCCTGTTCCGCCGCTATCTGAACCGCAGCCCCAAGCGGTACTACATGGAAACCCGACTTTCCCGCGCCCGCAACCTGCTGATGCAGACCGAGATGTCGATCATCGAGATCGCCCTGGCGTCCGGGTTTTCCAGCCCGTCGCATTTCTCGAAATGCTATCGTGCGCAATATGGCAGCACGCCCTATCGGGAACGCGGCACCTCGGCGTCGATCCCGGCCTGAGCTGCGGAAATCGTTAACTTTTCCTGAATCGGTTAACCAAGCGTTAACCATTGTCGCCCTAGGGTCCGGTACTGCCCGGTGACATGTGACTGCCGGGTCCGTTCGACCGGCAGCACAAGGGTTTTCCATGGAACATACGATCACGGTCCTGACGATCAGCAATGTCATCCCGGCAGGCGGCATCGGCTTGCTGGCCGACGCCCCGTGGTCGAACGGCGCGCCGATCGTGATGAATGACCCGGTCCTCAGCACGATCGTGATCAGCGATGACGACGACGCGTTCCGCAGCGGCACCTATACATACGATGAGACGGACCAGCTTCTGGTTCATGACGCGGTCTTTGGTCATGGGGACAATGCAAAGATCACCCCTGCGGGAACGCAGATGTCGAACTTCGTCGCCTCGATCATCACCTCTGACGCGGAAGACAGCTATGTCGTCATGTATCCGCGCAGCTACGAGCATTATGGCGCCGGCATCGAATTCGGGGGCCGCCAGTCGCTTCTGATCTTCCCCATTCCCGATGACAACGGGATCGAGCCGGTCTTCGACCCAGGGGCGCGCTATACTTATGCAGGCGTTCGCAGCTTCGGGCCGGGTGACGACGCCCAGCCCTGGCCTGCCCCCACGGCTTCGGCCTGTTTTGCGCAGGACACGCTGATCCAGACGGCATCCGGGCCGTGCAGGGTCCAGGACCTGCGTCCCGGCACGCTTTTGCGGACGATGGACCACGGATATCAGCCGGTCCTGTGGATCGGTCATCGCCGGATGCAGGCCCGCGATCTGGACCAGCGCCCCGACCATCGGCCAATCCGGATCGCGGCCCATGCCCTGGGCCCCGGCCAGCCCGGGCGCGATCTGGTCGTGTCGCCCCAGCATCGGCTGATGATCCGCTCTCCCATCGCCGAGCGCATGACCGGCGAGGCGGAGGTTCTGGTCGCGGCGCGTCATCTGGTGGGCCTGCCGGGCATCACGGTGCAGGGCGAGCGTTGCGACGTCACCTATTGGCACGTGCTGCTGGCCGATCATCAGGTGCTGGTGGCCGAGGGCGCATGGGCGGAAAGCCTGCTGCCCGGTCCCGTCGCCCTGCGCGCCCTTGGGGCGCAGAACGCCCGGCGGATCAGGCAGCTGACGGCGGGACGCGCACTGACGCCCGCGCGGCCGCTGCTGTCGGGTCGCCATGCCCGGCGCCTGGTGCAGCGGCACGACCGCAACCGCAAGGCGCTGCTGGACGCCTAGAGACCGACCAGGGCGCGGGCGAATTCGTCCGCATCAAAGGCGTCCAGGTCGTCGATCTGTTCGCCCACGCCGATCGCGTGGATCGGCAGGCCGAAGCGGTCGGCCAAGGCCACCAGCACGCCGCCGCGCGCCGTGCCGTCAAGCTTGGTCATCACCAGTCCCGAGATATTGGCCAGCTTGCGGAAGGTCTCGACTTGGCTCAGGGCGTTCTGGCCGGTGGTAGCGTCCAGCACCAGCAGGGTGTTGTGCGGCGCGTCGGGGTCCTTCTTTCGGATCACGCGGACGATCTTGGCCAGCTCCTCCATCAGGTCCTGGCGGTTCTGCAGGCGGCCGGCGGTGTCGATCATCAGCAGGTCGGCGCCCTCGGCCTCGGCCCGGACCATCGCGTCCCATGCCAGGCTGGCCGGGTCGCTGCCCTGCGGCGCGACCATCACCGGCACGCCGGCCCGCTGACCCCAGACCTGCAGCTGTTCGACCGCCGCGGCGCGGAACGTGTCGCCCGCGGCGATCACCACCGACTTGCCCGCGGCGCGGAACTGGCTGGCCAGCTTGCCGATGGTGGTCGTCTTGCCCGCGCCGTTGACGCCCACGACCAGCACCACCTGCGGCTTCTTCGGATAGATCGGCAAGGGGCGCGCGACCGGAGCCATGATGCGCCCGATCTCGGCCGCAAGAAGCTGCTTCAGCTCGGTCGAGGAGATGCGCCGGCCCATGCGCCCCTCGGCGATGTTGGCTGTGACGCGCAGGGCCGTCTCGACGCCCAGATCGGCCTGGACCAGCATGTCCTCCAGTTCCTCCAGCATCTCGTCGTCCAGGGCGCGGCGAGGCTCCTCGACCTGCGCCTCGGCGCGGCCGAACAGACGTCCGACCAGCCCCGACGGTTCGGGCGCCGCGGCAGGGGCGACGGGGGCCGTCGCGGTCTCTCCGACGATATCGTCCAGCCCCGCCCCGATCTTGGAGGAGGACCGCGTCAGCCGCTCTCGCAGTTTGGTAAAGAACGCCATGATCCGACCTTTCGCTGTGCCGGGCGGACCCTACCCGCTTGCGGCGCCAAGGAAAAGCCGCCCCGACGGATCGGGGCGGCTTTGATGTCCCACGGTTCGGGCGCGCGTCAGCCGCGCATCTGCCGGATCAGCCCCGCCAGCCTCTCGGTCGAGGGGTCGTGGCCGGGCGCGGCCTCTCCCTTCAGCAGCGGTTCGACCTTGAGGGCCAGTTCCTTGCCCAGCTCGACCCCCCACTGGTCAAAGCTGTTGATGCCCAGGATCACGCCCTCGACGAAGACACGCTGTTCGTACAGCGCGACGATCTGGCCCAAGGCGAAGGGGGTCAGCTGCTCCATCAGCAGCGTGGTCGAGGGCCGGTTGCCGGGGAACACGCGATGGCGGGCCTGACGGTCCAGTTCGGCACCCTCAAGGCCCTTGGCCTGCATCAGGGCGCGCGCCTCATCCAGCGACCGGCCCCGCATCAGCGCCTCGGACTGCGCCAGGCAGTTGGCGGCCAGCAGGATGTGGTGATGCGTCAGGTCCGGCTCGTGCCCGCGCGCGGCAAGGATGAACTCGCAGGGGACGGGCATCGTGCCTTGGTGGATCAGCTGATAGAAGGCGTGCTGGCCGTTCGTGCCGGGTTCGCCCCAGACGACGGGGCCCGACACGACCTCCAGATCGCTGCCGTCCATGGCCACGCGCTTGCCGTTCGATTCCATCTCCAGTTGCTGCAGATAGGCGGGCAGGCGCATCAGGCGGTTGTCATAAGGCAGCACCGCGCGGGTCGGATAGCCGCAGATCTGGTGATGCCAGATGCCCGTCAGGGCCAGCATCACCGGCAGGTTCTGCGCCGGTTCGGCCGTGCGGAAATGCGCGTCCATCGCCGCGCCGCCGGCCAGGAACTGGTCGAACGCCTGCGGCCCCACGGCCAGCATCAGGGACAGCCCGATCGGGCCCCAGACGGAATAGCGTCCGCCGACCCAATCCTCGAAGCCGAAGACACGGTCTTCGGCGATTCCGAAATCGGCGGCCTTGGCGGCGGCGGTGGACAAGGCCACAAACTGTGCGCCCGGATCGGTGACCGAGGCGGCCATCCAGTTGCGAGCCGTCTGGGCGTTGGTCATCGTCTCGATGGTGGTGAAGGTCTTGGAGGCGACGATCACCAGCGTCGTGGCCGGGTCCAGCCCCTTCAGCGTGTCGGCGATGTCGGCACCGTCCACGTTGCTGACGAAATGCGTGCGCGGCCCGTCGTGATAGGGCGCCAGCGCCAGCACCGCCATGGCCGGGCCAAGGTCCGACCCGCCGATGCCGATATTGACCACGTCGGTGATGCGACCGCCCTGCCCCGCAAATCCGCCGTCGCGGACCTGGGTCGCAAAGCGGGTCATGCGCTGATGCGTCTCGCGCACGGCGGGCATGACGTCCTGGCCGTCGACGGTGACGCTGCCCTGCAGGTTGCGCAGCGCGGTGTGCAGGACGGCGCGGCCTTCGGTTTCGTTGATCTTCTCGCCCGCGAACATCGCGTCGCGGCGGGCCGCCACGGGGGCCGCCAGTTCCAGCAGCAGATTACGCGCGCCCGCGTCGATCATCGTCTTGGAATAGTCGAAGGTCAGTCCGTCCGCCTGCACCCGGTAATCGGTGGCGCGGTCGGCGTTGAACAGCGCCTCGATCCGTCCCGACCCCTGGGCCTTGCGATGATCCTTGAGGCGGTTCCAAAGTGCGGTCATGTCAGTTCCTCATTCGGCCCAATGGACGGTGGCCTGGTCAAGAAAGGCGCGGATCGGCGCCTGCATCGGGTCCGACTTCTGCGCGCGCTCCAGCGCTTCGCGCTTTTCGGGGCCCATGATCAGGACGTGGATGTTCAGCGCGTCGGCCAGGACCGGTCGCGTCAGGGTGATGCGCGGCTCCTCGGCGCCATCGGCGCGGATGGCCATGACGGGAGGCGCGCCTGCGGCCATCGCGGCCTCCAGGTGATCGGCGCCGGGGAACAGGCTGGCGGTGTGCATGTCGTTGCCCATGCCCAGCAGAACCACCGTCAACGGCAGCGTCGGCGCCAGCTGCTCTGCCAAGCCATCGGTCGCCAAATCGGGCGAGGCGTCGCCGGTATAGAGGTCGATATACTCGGCCGCGGCCGCCTTGTCCTTGAGCAGGTGGCGCCGCAGCAGGCGAGAGTTCGACCGCTTGTGATCGCCGTCCACCCACCGTTCGTCGCCCAGGACGACGGTGACGCGGGACCAGTCCAGATCGGTGCCCGACAGCGTCTCGAACACGGGCGCCGGAGAGGTGCCGCCCGGCACGCACAGAGTGGCGCGGTCATTGCCACGCAGATGCTGCGCCAGCTGCGAGGCGATGCGGTCCGCGACCGACAGGGCCAGCATCTCGCGGTCGGGGTATTCCTTGAAATCCATGCTCATGCCCTGATCTCCCTCCAGCGACGGTTGTCGCGGTGCATCAGGCGCAACGCCTCCTCGGGCCCCGAGGATCCGCTGTCATAGGGTTCGGGCCGGCGCTTGCCCTCCTCCCAGGACTTGATGATCGGGTCGGTCCAGGCCCAGGCCGCCTCGACCTCGTCACCGCGCATGAACAGCGTCTGGTTGCCGCGGATCACGTCCATAATCAGCCGCTCGTAGGCGTCGGGCATGTCCGCGCCCTCCGGCCCCAGGGCATCGGCAAAGGACATATCCAGCGGCACCTGCACCAGGCGCATGCCGCCCGGCCCCGGCTCCTTGATCATCACCTTGAGGTTCATGCCCTCGTTCGGCTGCAGGCGGATGACCAGCTCGTTGGCCTTGGGATGGCCGCTGTCGTCAAAGATCGAATGCGGCGGTTCCTTGAAGGTGATCGCGATCTCGCTGGTCCGCGCGCGCAGCTTCTTTCCGGTGCGCAGATAGAAGGGCGTGCCCTGCCAGCGCCAGTTGGAGATGCGAACCTTCATCGCGACATAGCTTTCGGTCCGCGAATCGGGGTCCTCGGCGTCGGTCAGATAGTCGCTGCCCTCGCCCTGGTACTGGCCGCGGACGATGTCCTTGGGCTCCAACGGCTCCAGCGCGCGGATCACCTTCAGCTTTTCGTCGCGCACGGCGTCGGGGTCGAAGTGATAGGGCGGCTCCATCGCGATCAGGCACAGAAGCTGCATCATGTGGTTCTGGACCATGTCCCGGATCGCGCCGGACTTGTCGTAATAGCTGCCGCGTCCGGCCACGCCCACGGTCTCGGCCACGGTAATCTGGACGTGGTCCACGTATTGCGCGTTCCACAGCGGTTCGAACAGCACGTTGGCAAAGCGCACCGCCATCAGGTTCTGGACGGTTTCCTTGCCCAGGTAATGGTCGATCCGATAGATCTGCTGTTCGTTGAAATGCTGCGCCAGCGTGGCGTTCAGCGCCTTGGCGCTGGCCAGATCGCGGCCGAAGGGCTTTTCCACCACGATGCGGCTGTCGTCATCGGCGATGCCGTGGCCCGCCAGACGCTCGGCGATGTCGCCGAACAGCGCCGGCGCGACCGAGAAATAGAACGCATGGACCGCGCCCTTGCGCATCCGGTCCTTCAGCGCCTGCCAGCCGCCCTCGCCCTTGGCGTCGATGGGGACATAGCCCAGCAGGCCCAGGAACTCGGTCAGCTGCTGGTCGTCCGCCTTGGCGCCCGCGAACTCGCAGATGGCCTTGGACGCCTCGGCGCGGAAGGCGTCGTCGTCCTGGTCGGTGCGCGCGGCGCCGATGATCTGGCTGGTGGCCGGGAACTGTCCCGCCTTGAAGCGCCGGTAGAGACCGGGCAGGATCTTGCGATGGGCCAGATCGCCCGTGGCGCCAAAGATCACGAGGTCGAAGTCATCGACCGGAATGACACGAGAGACCATGCTGTCCTCCTGTTGGGTGGCGTTCGCCTTACCCCTTGTTAGCGATAACAGCAATGCCGTTCAACCTTTCACTGCACGCGCCAGCCGCGGAAGCCGACAGCGCTTCAGCATCTCGGCCATGCTCATGGCACCGCCCGCCGCCTCCGCACGGTCGCGGGCGGCCTGCAGCGCGGACAGGACCGCGGGCCGGTCGCGCGCCAGTAGATCCAGCAGGAACGCATCGGGATGGATGGCGCGCAGGCCCAGCACGGCCATCATCCGCTGCGGAAAATCGCGCAGGTTCGCGGTGACGATCAGGGATGCGCACCCGGCCAGGGCGGCCTCGACCACATGGCGGTCGCCGGGGTCGGGAAAGTCTAGGTCGATCGCCGCCTGACCGTCATTGGGCTGCACCGCCTGCGGAAAGCGCAGGCGCAGCAGCGCGATCTGGGCCCCCGCGACGCTTTCGGCATCGGGACCGATGCGGGCGGCGGCGCGGTGCCATTCCTCCAGGATGCGGTCCGACCAAAGCGCGTGGTAAACCCCCGCCTGCGCCAGATCGGTCAGGATCTCGCGCAGGATGGTGGGGAACAGCACATTGGCGTCCAGGACGGCGCGCATCAGTCCAGCCGGAAGAACAGCGCCTTGAGATAGCCCGTCTCGGCCAGCTGCGGCAGGGTCGGATGGTCGGGCCCGGCCTGACCCGTGTGGATCAACACCCCGCGCCGCCCGCCGCGTCCGATGCCGCGCGCGCTGACGTTGCGGAAGGCGGTCAGGTCGGCGGCGTGCGAACAGCTGCACAGGACCAGATAGCCACCCGGCGCGACCAACGGCGCGGCCATCTTGGCCACCCGCTCATAGGCGCGCAGGCCCTTCTCCAGCGCGGGCTTCGACGGCGCGAAGGCCGGCGGGTCGCAGACCACCACGTCGAAGGTCCGCCCCTGTTCGGCTAGGGCCTCCAGCGCGTCGAAGGCATCCGACTGCTGCGTCTCCAGCCGGTCCGCGGCACCCATGGCGGCTGCACCGCCCCGTGCCAGCTCCAGCGCAGGCGCGCTGCCGTCGATGCAGAGCGCGCTGTCGGCCCCCGCCGCCAGCGCCGCCAGGCCGAAACCACCCACATGGCTGAACACGTCCAGGACCGACCCGCCATCCACCAGCCGCTGTGCGAAGGCGTGGTTCGGGCGCTGATCGAAGAACAGGCCCGTCTTCTGCCCGCCCAGAAGGTCGGCCAGATAGGTCGCGCCGTTCATGCGGACCTGGACCGGGCCGGATGGGGCGGTGCCGCGGATGACCTCCAGCCGCTCGGCCAGACCTTCCAGGCCCCGCGACCGGCCCTGCCCGTTCAGGACGACCGTGGAGACGCCCGCGACGTCGATCAGCGCATCGGCGATGTCCTCGGCCATGCCGTCGGCCCAGGCCGCGTTGGGCTGGATCACGGCCGCGTCGCCGAAGCGGTCGATGACCAGGCCCGGCAGGCCGTCGGCCTCGGCATGGACCAGACGATAGAAAGGCTCGTCATAGATCCGCTCGCGCATCTGCAGGGCGCGGGTCAGGCGCGCGCGCAGCCAGGCGCCGTCGATCACCGCGCCCGGGTCGGTGTCCATCACGCGGGCGATGATCTTGCTGACCGGGTTCACGGTCACCAGGGCCAGCAGCTGACGTTCGGCATCCTCCAGCACGGCCAGGCCGCCGGGGGGCAGCGCCTTGGTGCGGCGGTCCAGCACCGCCTCGTCGGCAAAGACCCAGGGGAAGCCGTGGCGGATCGCCTGCGGCTTGGATTTCGGGCGCAACCGGATCACGGCACGATCGTTGGGATGGCCGGCGGTCTGGTCGTCGCTGTGCAGTTCGCTCATGGCAAAACTCCTTTTGCGGTCGATCTGACATTTCCCACCCCCGCGCACAAGGCTGGCCACCGCCGATGGTTGAACCGTTAACGCTAACGGCGTATAGTGCCGCAAAGCCAGAGGAGGCACCCATGACCCTTCACGCCATGATCGACCGCGTCACCGACCGCATCCGCGAGCGGTCCCATGACAGCCGCAGCGCCTACCTGGCCAAGATCGCCCGTGCGGCGCAGGACGGCCCGGCCCGTGCGCACCTGTCCTGCGGCAACCAGGCCCATGCCTATGCCGCGATGGACGACAAGGTCGACATGGCGACGACGCGAAAGCCCAATATCGGGATCGTGACGGCCTATAACGACATGCTGTCAGCGCATCAGCCCTTTGAACGCTATCCCGACGTGATCCGCGCCGCGGGCCGCGCGGCGGGGGCCACGGTGCAGGTCGCGGGCGGCGTCCCGGCCATGTGCGACGGCGTGACGCAAGGCCGCCCGGGGATGGAGCTGTCGCTGTTCTCGCGCGACGTGATCGCCCTGGCCGCCGGGGTGGCCCTGTCGCATGACTGCTTTGATTCGGCGCTGTACCTGGGCGTCTGCGACAAGATCGTGCCGGGGCTGATCATCTCGGCCGCGACCTTCGGGCATATTCCGGCGGTCTTCGTCCCCGCGGGTCCGATGCCCTCGGGCCTGCCCAATGACGAGAAATCCAAGGTCCGCCAGCAATTCGCCACCGGAGAGGTCGGTCGCGACGAGCTGATGAAGGCCGAGATGGCCAGCTATCACTCGGCGGGCACCTGCACCTTCTACGGTACCGCAAACACCAACCAGATGCTGATGGAGTTCATGGGCCTGCACCTGCCTGGCTCAAGCTTCGTGAACCCGAACACGCCGCTGCGCGAGGCGCTGACCGTGGCCGCGGTCCAGCGCGCGGCGCAGATCACCAATCTGGGCAACGAATACACTCCCGCCGGTCAGGTGCTGGACGAACGCGCCTTCGTGAACGGCATCGTCGGCCTGATGGCCACGGGCGGGTCCACGAACCTGGTCCTGCACCTGCCCGCCATGGCGCGGGCTGCGGGCGTCATCATCGACATCGCCGATTTCCACGACCTGTCGGAGAATGTGCCGCTGATGGCGCGGGTCTATCCCAACGGGCTGGCCGACGTGAACCATTTCCACGCGGCGGGGGGCCTGGGCTACATGATCGGGCAGCTGCTGGAGGCGGGCCTGCTGCATCCGGACGTCAAGACGATCACCGGGTCGGGGCTGGACAGCTATGTCCGCGAACCCAAGCTGGACGGCGACACCATCCGGTGGGAGGACGGCGCGCGCACCACGCTGAACGACCGCATCCTGCGCCCCGCCAGCGATCCGTTCGCAGCCACGGGCGGGCTGAAGCAGCTGCAGGGCAACCTGGGCCGCGGCGTCATCAAGATCAGCGCCGTCGCCCCCGAACGCCACCTGATCGAGGCCCGCGCCCGCGTGTTCCAGGACCAGGAATCGGTCAAGACCGCCTTCCGCGCCGGCGAGTTCACCGAGGACACGATCGTCGTCGTCCGCTTTCAGGGGCCGCGCGCCAACGGCATGCCGGAACTGCATTCGCTGACCCCGACGCTGGCGGTCCTGCAAGACCGCGGCCTCAAGGTCGCGCTGGTCACCGACGGGCGCATGTCGGGCGCGTCGGGCAAGGTGCCTGCCGCGATCCACGTCTCGCCCGAAGCGGCGATGGGCGGTCCGCTGGCGCGGCTGCGCGACGGCGACCGGGTGCGGCTGGATGCGGCGAACGGCACGCTGGAATGCCTGGAGGCCGATTTCGACAGCCGCGATGCCGCCGTCTTCGACCCCAAAGGCAGCCGCGAGGGCCTGGGACGCGAGCTGTTCGCGGCCTTCCGCGCCAATGCCGGGCCTGCGACCGAAGGCGCGGGCGTGGTGGTCTGATCCGTCAGGCGGCGGCGGCGACCTCACAGACGACGCGGCGCAGATAGCCCGCGAAGTCCGAGGCCGTCCGCCGCGCCGGGCCGTCCGTCACATAGACGTTCAACCAGGTCGGCGGCAGCGGCGGCAGCCCGCCGCCATGTTCCACATCCTCCAGCCCCGCCTGCGGAATGCCGCGGGGGCGCACGGTGACGCCCAGATCGGCGGCGGCCAGGATGTGCCAGTTCTCGTCCCCGCCCTCTCCGGCAGGGTGGGTCCAGGCGATCCCGGCCGCGTCCAGCGCCGCGATGGCCGCCGGGTAATAGGCGCAATGCGACGATGTCGCCAGGGCCAGCGGCCGCTCCTGCCAGGCGCTACCGCCGACCGCGCCGACCCAGGCCAGATCGACCTTGGCCAGATGGATCGCGCCCGCCGGTGCCTCGAATTCGGTGGTCAGGATGACGTCGTGTTCGCCCCGCCGCATCTGCGCCCGCAGGTCCTTGGTCCGGGCGTCGCGCATGACCAATTCAACCCGCGGGTAATCCTTGCGAAAGGCGCGCACGGTCTGGGCGACCTTGGCAAACAGCCAGTCGCTGCTGAGACCCACGCGCAGCTTCTGTTCGGGCTGCAGCCCGGTATAGCGCGACAGGATCGCATCGTTCAGCGCCACCAGCTTGCGGCTTTCGCCCAACAGGTCCTGCGCGAAATCCGACAGGATGACCCCCCGGCCGACCTTGGCCAGCATGGGACGGCCGAACACCTCCTCCAGCCGCTTCATCTGCATCGACAGGGCGCTTTGCGTCATGTTCAGCGCCTCGGCCGCCCGGGTGACGGCACCGTATTCGGCGACCGCCTGCAAGGACCGCAGCGTCGCGATATCCAGATTGCGCATCATCCATTTTCCCTGATGGATCACATCAAAACCATTCGTTTCACAAATACGCCCCCGGACGATATTCATCAACTGGAAAGATGATCGGAACAATATCCATCATCGCTGATGATGTATTCAATCAAGGAGGCTGAACGATGACCCAGAAGAACGCCCTGCTGCGCGTGGTGACCGGCCATGGCATCCTGCCCCGCCCTTGGTGGGTGGAACGCGTATTGACCATGTTCGATGTACGCCGCACCCGGATCGACCTGTCGCGTCTGTCCGACGACCAGCTGCGCGACATCGGGCTGACCCGCGACGACGTGATCGCCGAAATGTCCCGCCCCATCTGGGACGTGCCCGCCCATTGGCGCCAGGACCGGGACGTCCGCTGCTAGGTGGGGTCGTGCGGCGGGCCGAAGCGGGCGCGCATCCGCGTCTCGATCTGGTCGCGGGTCTGGCGATAGGCCGCCAGCCGCGCCTCGCGCCCTTCGGCAAGGCCGGTCGGGTCCATGATCGGCCAGTATTCCACGTCCAGATGCGCATGACGCGTCATTTCCAGCGCCATCCGCTGGCTGGCCGGCGACAGGGCCACGATCAGGTCGAACTGGCCCAGGTCGTCGCCCCAGTCCTGCATCTCCTCGAAGCTGCGGCTGCGGTGGTTGGCCAGCGGCACGCCGATCTCGTCGCAGACGGCGATTGCGAAGCCGTCGACCTCCATGTCGTTCTTCACGCCCGCCGACTGGACATAGGCCGCGCGACCATAGAACTTCTTCATCATCCCCTCGGCCATGGGCGAGCGGATGGAATTGTGGTCGCAGCAGAACAGAACCGATGAGGGGATCTTGTCCTGCGTCATCGGATCAGCCCTGCGGGATCAGCGCACAGATCAGGGTGAACAGGCGGCGCGCGGTGTCGATGTCCAGGCTGGCCTTGCCCTCCAGCCGCTCCTGCAGGGTGCGCGCGCCTTCGTTGTGGATGCCGCGCCGGGCCATGTCGATCACCTCGATCTGGGCGGGGGGCAGGCGCTTGACCGCGTCGAAATAGCTTTGGCAGATCTGGAAATAGTCCTTGACCACCTGCCGGAACGGCCCAAGGGACAGGTGGAACTCGGCCACCTTGGTCGCATCCTCGGCGGTGACGTCGAAGACCAGCCGCCCTTCGCGGATGCACAGCTCCAGCACGAAAGGCCCGTCTGGCGCGGCACCCCCGTCGCGGCCGGGAACGGCAAAGCTGTTGTCCTCGATCAGATCGAAGATGGCGACGCGCCGCTCCTGCTCCATTTCCGGCGTGGCCGGGGCGATGGCGCTGTCGTCAATCTCGATCCGGGTGATGCGGCTCATTCCAGCGGTCTTTCGTTCAGTGTCCCGAGCCGAGCCTGAACCGAAGCGCCATGCGCCTGCAAGCCCTCGGATGCGGCCAGACGCACCGCGGCGGGACCGATCGCGGCCAATGCCCCCGGCGTCAGCCGCGCCATGGTCGTGCGCTTGAGGAAATCCATCACCGACAGGCCGGAACTGAACCGCGCCGACCGTGCCGTGGGCAGGACGTGATTCGGGCCGCTGACATAGTCGCCCACCGCCTCGGGCGTATGCGCGCCCAGAAAGATCGCGCCGGCGTGGATGCATTTGGCCGCCAGCCCCTCGGGGTCGGCCACGCACAGTTCCAGATGCTCGGGCGCGATGCGGTTCGACAGGGCTGCGGCCTGATCCAGGTCATCCACGACGATCAGCGTGCCGTAATCACGCCAGCTGGCCCCCGCAATGGCCGCGCGATCCAGCGTCGGTATGATCCGCTCGACCTCGGTCGCGACCGCTCGGGCCATGGCGGGGTCGGTGGTGATCAGGATCGACTGCGCATCCGCGTCATGCTCGGCCTGCGCCAGCAGGTCCCAAGCCAGCCATTCGGGGTTCTGGTCCGCGTCCGTGATGACCAGAACCTCGGACGGGCCCGCAATCATGTCGATGCCCACGCGGCCGAACACCTGCCGCTTGGCCGCGGCGACATAGGCGTTGCCGGGACCGGTGATCTTGTCGACCGGCGCGATGGTGTCCGTGCCGTAAGCCATCGCCGCCACCGCCTGCGCGCCCCCGATGCGATAGATCTCATCCACCCCCGACAGCTGCGCCGCCAGCAGGACCAGCGGGTTGATCACCCCGTCCGGCGTCGGCACGCAGATAACCAGCCGTTCCACCCCCGCGACACGCGCCGGGATCGCGTTCATCAGCACGCTGGAGGGATAGGCCGCCTGCCCGCCCGGCACATAGAGGCCTGCCGCCGACACGGCACTCCACCGCCAGCCAAGGGTCGCACCCTCGGGGTCGGTCCAACTGGCATCCTCGGGCATCTGGCGGGCGTGATAGGCGCGGATGCGCTCGGCCGCCAAGGCCAGGGCGGCGCGGTCCTCGGGCGTCACGCGGGCCACCTGCTCCGCGATCTCCTTGGGCGAGAAGCGCAGCGTCGCAGGCGTCAGGTCCAGCCGGTCGAACCGGGTCGTCAGATCGCACAGGGCCGCGTCGCCGCGGTCGCGGACATCGCGGATGATGGCGGTGACCGCGTCGTTCACGTCCGACGAATCCTCGCGCTTGGCACCCAGCATCGCGCGGAAGCCCTGTTCGAAATCGGCATCGGTGCTGTTCAGAAAGACCGGCATCATCATTCCCTTCGTGTTCCCGCGCGCCCCTATCCTGCGCCCCCGTCCGGCTCAAGCGTCAGGGGGCGGACAGGATGCCGCGGGCTTCGTTCTTGCCCAAAGACCCGGAAGCGGCCCTAGTCAGGATGCCGCGGTGCCTTGCCCGACACCGCCCGATGCGGGCGCGTCACGTCGCGCAGGTCCAGATTGATGCATTCCACATCGGCCAGGATGGTCCCGTCCCCCGCGAAATCCAGCGACAGGCGACCTGTCCCGTCCTCTCCAGCCTGCCAGCGGATCGCCAGCAGCGACAGGACGGTGTCCCCGTCGTGCCCGACGCCGTCGCTGACGACGCGCATCACGTCGCTGATGACCAGCACCGAACGCACGCGTTCGAATTCGCGGTTCTGCAACCGGGCGTCCGCGGCATCCTCCCACCGAAAGCGCGTGATCAGCAGCGACAGCCGCCGCGCCTTGGCATCATGACTGATGTCGGCGCCTGTCAGCACCGCATCCTGGACCAGCGAAGACAGGATGCGCAGGTCGGCCTCGTCCTCGGCCCTCAGGGCCAGCGGCCGGGGGTCGGCATCGGCGAAACGGGCATCCTCTGCCATGGATCACTCCTCCTTGACGCGTTCGATATGGGCACCCACGCCGCGCAGCTTGCGCACGACATGTTCGTAACCGCGATCCAGGTGATAGACGCGGCTGACGGTCGTCTGCCCCTGCGCGGCCATCCCGGCCAGGATCAGGCTGACCGAGGCGCGCAGGTCGGTGGCCATCACCGGCGCCCCGCGCAGCTTCTCGACCCCGGTGACGGTCGCATGGCCGCCATGAACCTCGATCTGCGCGCCCATGCGGGCCAGTTCGGGCGCGTGCATGAAGCGGTTCTCGAAGATTGTCTCCTCCAGCACCGACGTGCCCTCGGCCAGGCACATCAGGGCCATGAACTGCGCCTGCAGGTCGGTGGGGAAACCGGGGAAGGGCTCGGTCCGAACATCGACAGCGCGCACGCGGCCGTTCCTGCGCGCGACCTTGAGCCCGCGCTCGGTCTCCTCGACGCTGATCCCGGCCTCGTCCAGCTTCTCGCAGAAGGCCGCCAGCAGCTCGATCCGGCCACCCAGCAGCTCGACTTCGCCACCGCACATGGCGGGCGCCAGCATATAGGTGCCCAGTTCGATCCGGTCGGTCACCACCGGATGCGTCGCGCCATGCAGGGCCTGCACACCCTGGATGGTGATGGTCCCGGTCCCCTCGCCCTCGATCTGTGCGCCCATCGCGCGCAGGCAGCGGGCCAGATCGACGATCTCGGGCTCGCGCGCGGCGTTCTTCAAGACGGTCGTGCCGCGCGCCAGCGTGGCGGCCATCAGCGCGTTTTCCGTCGCGCCCACCGACACGACCGGGAACTCGAAGACCGCGCCCTTCAGGCCCCCCGCCGGTGCCTTGGCGTGGACATAGCCCTCGCACAGGTCCAGCGTCGCGCCCATCGCCTCCAGCGCGCGCAGGTGCAGGTCCACGGGCCGCGCGCCGATCGCGCAGCCGCCGGGCAGCGACACCTCGGCCACGCCGTCCCGCGCCAGCATCGGCCCCAGCACCAGGATCGAGGCACGCATCTTGCGCACGATGTCGTATTCCGCCCGGTGGCTGGCCATCGCATGGCTGGACAGCGCCAGAACCTGGCCTTCCTGAAGGCTGGCGACCTCGGCCCCAAGCGAGCCCAGCAGTGCGGTCATGGTGCGAATGTCGGACAGGCGCGGCGCATTGGTCAGCGTCAGCGGCTGATCGGTCAGCAGCGTCGCGGGCATCAGCGTCAGGCAGGCGTTCTTGGCACCCGCGATGGGGATTTCCCCGTGAAGGGGGCCGTTCCCCGTGACGATGATCTGGTCCATCAGCTGTCCTTGCCTGTCTCGCCGCCCGCATCCGGGGCAGTCTTGTTGTCGTCCCGATCCGCCCGCGCCCGCGCCTGTTCCTTGCGCCGTGTCAGATTCGCGCGCAGCGCCTGTCGCAGGCGTTCCTCGCGGCTGTCGGGGCTTGGCTTGTCATTGCGTCGGTCGGTCATGGCAGTCCTGTTAGCGCCGCGCGGGCCGCACGTCCAGCAAACGCACACGCCGCGCGCGATCAATCGCCAAAATCCCGAAAAATCGTTCGGACCCCCTTGCAGGGGTCGAAACCTTTGTCTAAACGCCCCCTCACGTTGCTGTGGTAGCTCAGTGGTAGAGCACACCCTTGGTAAGGGTGAGGTCGAGAGTTCAATCCTCTCTCACAGCACCATTTTTCTTGAGTATATGCAAGAACTTGTGGTAGTTCAGAGGCTTGAAGCCCCCTCAGTGGTATACAGAGGTGGCATACATGGCCCTCCGAATGCCCAGTCCGACTAAGCATCCGAAGACCGGCATCTACTATCTGACAGTCCGGTCACCTTCCGATCTGGTGCGCGCTGGCGCCCGCCCGGTCCTGAAAGAATCCCTCCGCACGAAAGACCCGGCAGAAGCCAAGCGTCGATTTTCCCTTCGCTATGAAGAATTGCAACGGGAGTGGCAGGCAATGCGCTCCGGCCCGGCGATGATCCCCTTCGCCCAGCTTGTAGCCCTTGCTGGCGAGTGGCGGCGTGAGTTGGACGCGATGGTCGAACAAGAGCCGGGAGAGACCCAGCTTTGGGCGATCCTTCGGGAGAAGACGGCTGTGCCAGATGCCACCCCCGAGGGATTGGCAAAGTGGTATGGCGACGACGCGGACAGGTTGCTTCTTCGGGCCGCGCTGAACGCAGACGATTACAGCCGCCATCGGTTCATCGGGCAGGTGCATATGGTTGCGAAAGAATGGGCTGACTTCCAACATCGCCGGTCTGAAGGCGACTTCCGCCCTGACCCGCTGGCCGAGAGGTTTCCCGCTTGGGTCCCCCCCACATTCCCCGAACAGCCGCCCTCCCCAGCTGACTTCTCAATCACCGATGCGTTCAAACTCTGGGAACGCGATCATCTCGCCAACGGGAAAGCCGAATGGTCTCACGGCGGTTTCCGTGCGGGTGGATGCTCCGGCCTTTAAGTCGTCTTTTTTCAAGCGTCCTTGCGCTGAAAGGCTCATGTGCAGAGAATAGTCGAGAATGGATTGCAGGAGAGCCGCATGGACTGGGCGTCAGTGGACTGGGCAGTAGTGATTGCAACTTTTTTCGGCCCGATCTTTGCGGTGGCCGTAACCCTTTGGCACCAAGGCCGCAGCGAAAAAAGGCAAGCGCGGCAGACTGTTTACGGATGCATGATGCGTCTTCGTCGTCACCCACTGAATCCGGAGTTTGTCGGCGCATTAAACATGGTTCCGATCTACTTTCACAAGAGCAAAGCGGTTCGCGAAAGCTACCGTGAGGTGATGCGCATGACAGAAGACGCAGGGTGGAAAAACCCAGAGACTATGGGTCTGACATTTGAGCGATTTCAAAGCGCAATCGGCCTCCTCCTGTCAGACATGTCCAAGGTGGTCGGAACGAACATCAGCCAACTAGACATCTTGCGTGGAGCATATGCACCAGAGCAATGGGCAACTGATGAAACCGAAATGCGCGAACTGCGCCGCGCGGCCTTGCAGGTCCTTTATGGTCATCGGAATGTGCCCGTCGATGTAAGGTCCCTGGTTGACCCTGCCGCGCCAACTCAACAGCAGGACATTTAGAGTAAGTTCACGTCACCCGCACAAGCCCTCCGTTGCACCTCCGAAGCCTTCCTACCATATGCCTTCAGCGCGCTGCTTGGTTTCCTTCAGTCTGGCGGGTAGGGCACGGAGGTGGTATACAAGGCTTGTCAGCGCCCTTAAATTCATTAACAAATACAGTATACTGCAACGAAATGCGCCGAGTTCAATCCTCTTTCACAGCACCATTCACCCACAGATGCACCCAGATCCCGCGCCGCAGGGTTGTTGCGTCACCCGCAGATCCTGCGGATGACGCTTGGCGATCACACGTCCGCTTCGCAGACGGCGTCGCCCCAGGGGCTCATGATCTCGGTCGCGCCGCAGTTCCGGCCCGCCTGGCGCATGACGCCCGCGGGCACGGCGAAGGCATAGGGATGGACCGTTCGCCGGGCGGTCGTCACGGGGCCTAGGGCGGCCAGCGCCTGCGCCACGTCCTGCGGCAGATCCTCGTCCATGACCGTGCCTGTCGCGGCGGAGGCGTCGATCCGCGGCGTGTGGAACGCCTGTTCCAGGTCCATCCCAAAATCCGCCATGAAGCTGACCAGGTTGGCCACCGCAGGCAGGATCTTGCGGCCGCCCGACGCGCCGATGGCGAACATCCGGTCGCCCACCTGCCCGACGGTGGGACAGACGTTCATCAGGCACCGCTTGCCCGGCGCCAGCGAATTCGGTCGACCCTGCTCGGGGTCGAACCACATGATGCCGTTGTTCAACAGCATCCCGGTCTGCCCGGACACGACATGGCTGCCGAACATCGACAGCAGGGTCTGGGTGACGTTCACCATGTTGCCGTGCCGGTCCACGACGCTGAAGCTGGTGGTGCAGGCCGGGGCGCGCGGGCTTTCCCCCGTGTCGCCCGCATGGGCCAGCCGGTCGCGATAGGCATCGCCCAGGCCTGACGCCAGCGCGGCATAGCTGGCCGCCGACGGCGCATCACCGGGATCGAAGGCCGCCTGCATCTGCTGCAGGGCCGTGACCAGTTCCGCCCCCGCGGACAGACCCGACGGCGCATGGATGACGGCATCGCGATAGCGGACCGTCCGGGGCGCACGGGCCTCTGCCTGATAGCTGCGCAGATCCTCCATCGACAGGCAGCCGCCCTTGGCGCGGACGTCGTCGACCAGCATCCGGCCGATGTCGCCGTGATAAAAATCCCGGGCACCATGTTCGGCCAGCCGGCGCAGGGTGTCCGCATGGACGCGCTGATCCAGTCGCGCGGCCGAGGCCGTGGTCCAACCGGCGATGTCGGGCCATTGCCCGTCCGCCAGGAACAGCGCCGCCGCATCGGGGTCCTGCGCCAGCTGGCGCGCCGCGGACGCGATCAACAGCGACGAATACCAGTCGAGCAGCATCCCCTCCTCTGCCAAGGCCACGGCGGGGGCCAGCAGATCGCCCCAGTCGCGGGTCCCGTACTGCCGATGGGCCAGCGCCATCCCGGCGACCGTGCCCGGCACCGCGACAGAGGTCGCGCCATAGATGTTGCGGTCGTCCCTGACGCGCGTCCAGGGAAACAGGTCCGCCGCCTGCCGCCCCGGCTCCAGCGGATAGTCGGC
Source organism: Paracoccus marcusii (assembly GCF_006151785.1). GTDB lineage: Bacteria > Pseudomonadota > Alphaproteobacteria > Rhodobacterales > Rhodobacteraceae > Paracoccus > Paracoccus marcusii. The sequence continues at coordinate 16,073 of NZ_VDDD01000020.1, read as the reverse complement.
TGCGTCAAGGCCCGCGGGTGCGCGCATCCCGAACTCGATCGTCTCGGCCCGCTGTTCACCCGCGCGCCACAGGGTCATCATGCCACCGCCCATCGGACCCGACATCCACGGCTCGACCACGCCCACCGCGAAGGATATCGCGACCGCCGCGTCCATCGCGTCGCCCCCGGCGGCCAGGACCGCGGCGCCGACCTCGGCCGCCTTGCGATGCTGCGCGGCGACGACGCCGCCATCGGTCCAGACGACCTCCTTGCGGATGCGTTGCGTTCTGGAGAAATTCGACATGGCCTGGCCTTCCGTGATCGACATCGCCTGCGGGGGGACGCCCCGCCCCACCTGAGCGCGCCGGGCAGCGTCATGCAAGGGCGGGCCGCCCGACATGTGCAAACTTGACACCGCCGGTCGTCCGGTTAAGTCGGCACCGGTCGTTCACGACGGAACGGCCATCCGACGATCCTCCTCCGTACAGGCCGACGCATCAGGGCTGCATCATCAGCGCCGGTCGCAGCGCACGGGCCGAGATCCTCTGAAATCATGCGCCCTATGGACCCGCCATGACATCCACCCGACCATCCGCCCCGCCCGCCGGCGCGGTTCCCGCCAATTCGCCCGCCCAGGTCCTGACGGCCAGCCTCATCGGCACGACGATCGAATTCTTCGACTTCTACATCTATGCGACGGCCGCGGTGCTGATCTTTCCGTCGCTGTTCTTTCCGGGATCGGACCCAACCACGGCGCTGCTGGCGTCCTTTGCGACCTTCTCGATCGCATTCTTTGCGCGGCCGTTGGGGGCCATCGTCTTTGGCCATTACGGCGACCGCATCGGGCGCAAGGCCACGCTTGTCGCCGCGCTTCTGACGATGGGGGTGTCTACCGTCACCATCGGCCTGCTGCCGACCTATGACCAGATCGGCGTCTGGGCGCCGCTGCTGCTGGCGCTGTGCCGGTTCGGACAGGGCTTCGGCCTGGGCGGCGAATGGGGCGGGGCCGTGCTGCTGGCGACCGAGAACGCACCCGAGGGCAAGCGCAGCTGGTACGGGATGTTCCCGCAACTGGGCGCGCCCGTCGGTCTTCTGCTGTCGTCGGGGTTCTTCTGGGTGCTGCTGCACTTCATCACCCAGGACGAGCTGCTGGCCTGGGGCTGGCGGCTGCCGTTCCTGTCGTCGATCCTGCTGGTCGGGATCGGCCTGTGGATCCGCCTGTCCATCACCGAGACCCCCGAATTCGCCGAAGCCGTGAAGAAGGACAAGCGCGTGTCCGTCCCCCTGGCCGAACTGTTCCGCCATCACAAGCTGAGCGTCTTCCTGGGCACCTTCGCGGCGCTGGCGACCTTCGTGCTGTTCTATCTGGCGACGGCGTGGCTGTTGTCCTACAACGTTAAGGTCCTGGGGATCCCGTTCAAGGATGCCTTGCTGATCCAGATCTATGGATCGGTCGTCTTCGGCCTGACGATCCCCTTTGCCGGCAAGATCGCGGATCGCACCGGGCGCTATGGCTTCCTGATCATCGTGACCATCCTGATCGGGGCCTTTGCCCTGTCCTTCGGGTCGCTGATGCAGGGCAGTGCCCAGAACGAGTCCAGCGTCTATCTGTTCGTCACGATCAGCCTGATGCTGATGGGCCTGACCTATGGCGTCATCGGGGCGGCGCTGGCCGCGCCCTTCCCGGCCCAGGTCCGCTATACCGGGTCGTCGCTGACGTTCAACTTTGCCGGCATCTTCGGCGCGTCGCTGGCGCCTTATGCGGCGACCTGGCTGCAGATGAACTATGGCATGGCGCAGGTCGGATACTATCTGCTGGGCGCCGCCGTGATCTCGTTGATCTGCATCGTGGCCACGGGGCGCGACAAGATCTGATCGCCGACCGGTGATCTTTGCACCCCGCGCCCGGCGGCGCGGGATGCACCCGTCATGCGCCGCCGCGCAGACAGGCCCCAAGCGTGCGCCGCTGCCCACCATCGGCGTCGAAATTGTCGGGCGCCAGCCACACCAGATAGCCGGGCCGCAGTTCCTGCCAGTCTTGATCGGTCATCGCGAACCAGGCCGTGTCGCGGTTGGTCCCCTTGACGACCATGTGCTGGCGAAAGACCCCCTCGGGCCGAAAACCGAAACGCAGGGCGGCCCGTTTCGAAGGCGTGTTCAGGTCGTTGCATTTCCATTCGAACCGCCGATAGCCCAACGCAAAGACGTGGTCGGCGAACAGGAACAGCGCCTCGGTCGCCATGCGGCTGCGCTGCAGGGCGGGGCCCCACATGATGCTGCCGATCTCGATCACGCCATGGGTGCGGTCGATCCGCATCAGCGCCTGACGACCCTCGGCGCGGCCCGTGGCGGCATCGACCACCGCAAAGAACATCGGGTCTGCCGATGTCGATGCATGCTCGACCCAATCCGCAAAAGTGTCACGATCCTGGGGCGGATGCTCGAAAAGCCAGCGAAAGCGGTCATCGGCCCCACCTGCGGATGCGGCCGCGTACAGCGTCCCTGCATGACCGGCCTGAAGCGGTTCCAGCCGCACGTATCGTCCAGCGATCACCGCCCGCGCTGGGGCCGGGGGCGGTGACCAGCGGGTCAGGTCCACATGCATGTCCCATCGCTCCTTTCCAAGGCTGGCGGTCCGTTGCGCCACGGACGGACCCGCGCGACGCGTGACTCGGGATGGCCCCTGGGCATCACACCGGCGCCTCGACCAGCGTCAATGCCCCGTCGGGCAGCGGCCGCTGCAGCTCAGTCGCCGGTATGCCGTCCAGCCAGGCGTGCCATTCCTGGGGGCGCGTCAGGATCACCGGCATCGCCTTGGGATGGATCGGCGCGACCTCGGCGTTCGGAGGACAGGTCAGAAAGGCATAGAGGTCGTCGACCGTCTCTCCGTCCTTGACCTTGCGGACCGATCGCCAGCCGCGCGTCTCGATCCCGGCAAAGAACAGGGTCGCGCCTGGATCGGCGGGTGCGAACCACTGCACGCCCTTGCCCTTGCCGCGCGGTTCGGAAAAGCTGGTCAGCGGCACCAGACAGCGATGCTCGCGGCCAAGCCAGCGCCGCCAATGGGGCGACTCCAGGTTGCGGACATTCGTGACGCCCGGGTCGCGCTCCGTCTTCAGCGCAAAGCGCGGCGACGGCATGCCCCACCGCGCCTTGACCAGTTCCGGCCCGTCCGCGCCGTTCCGGATGATCGGCGCCAACTGGTCGGGATAGACGCTGCCCGGCGCCAGATTTCCCGACCGGTCCGTCAGCCCGTCGATCAACCGGACCAGCGCCTCCTGCGGCGTCGTGTGGTTGTAAAGGTTGCAGATCGCCCCGCCCTCCGCTGGTTCGCGTCCATTTCTGGGCCCGCCCCGGACCGGCGTCAATGACCCGCCGGCCACTGTGACAGGCATCGCGGGCATGGGGCCGCCGCTGTGTCAGCCGTGCTCTTCGGCGGCGGTCTGTTCCAGGGCCTGGTTCAGGGCGCGCAGGACGTCGATGTGATGGACGCTGCCGATCAGGCGCAGGGGGTCGTCCGGGCCGTCGCAGGCCGTCACGGCCAGAAACACCGCGCCGCTTCGTTCGAACAGCGGCAGGGCCTCGGCCAAGGTGGTGGTCGGGGCCACGGTCGGACCGCGTTCCGCCATGGCACGGACCAGATCCTCGGCCGGGGCATCCGGGGCGTCCAGCGCGCGGATGACCGGCGTGACGCGCAGCTGATGGGGCAGCCAGGCCTGCGGCCCTTCGGAGAGGTGGATGCCCCGCCGCTCCAGCTGGGTCAGAAAGAACGACCGCCTGACCAGGGTCGACGCCAGGGCCGAACTGAGCGAGACCGAGGTCATCACCGCGATGCCCGTCTGCCAGTCTCCGGTCATCTCGAACACGATCAGCGCGGTCGAGATGGGGGCGCCCAGGACCGCCGCGCCCACCGCGGCCATGCCGGCAAAGGCATAGACATTGACGCTGCCGGAATAGCCGGGCGCAAGGGTCGTGGCGATGATCCCGAACGCCAGGCCGGTCAGCGACCCCATGACCAGCGCGGGCGAGAACACCCCGCCCCCCATGCGCCCGCCCAGCGTGATCGCGACCGCCACCGCCTTGACGACCGCGAACATGACCGCCTGCCCCAGGCCGATCTGGCCGGACAGCGCCGCGGCGGTGGTTTCATAGCCCACGCCGATGATGTGCGGAAAGGGAATGGCGATCACACCAAGGGCAAGCCCCGCCAGCGCGGGCCGGGACCAGCGCGGCCAGCCGATCCGCGCCATCGCCCGCGTCGCCAGGCTGTCGGCGCGAAAGATCCCGCCCATCATCGCCGCCGCGACCAGCGCGCAGACAAGGCCCAGCACCATGAAGGCGGGCAATTCGATATGGAAGGCCAGGTCAGGCTCGACCGGCAGCATGAATTCGGTCAGGCCGCCGAACTGCAGCCGGTTGATGACCGTGCCCGCCACCGCGGCGATCGCGATCGGGGCAAAGGCGCGCGTCGCGAAATGCCGCAGCACGACCTCATGCGCGAAAAGCGCCCCGGCGATGGGCGCGTTGAAGCTGGCGGCGACCGCACCCGCGACGGCGCATCCCAACAGCTCCCTGCCGGTCATAGGGCTGGCCTTGATGCGCCGCGCGACCGCGGTCGAGACGACGCCGGCCAGATGCACGACTGGCCCCTCGCGCCCGGAACTGCCGCCGGTGCCCAGCGTGATCAGCGAGGCCGCGGCCGATGCCAGACCCTCGCGGACCTCGACCCGGCCTCCGTCCAGCGCCGCGCCCTCGATCACGTCGGCCACCGCGCGCACGCGCCCGTCGGGGGTGAAGCGGTCCAGGATCAGCCCGACGACAAGTCCGCCCAAGACCGGCACCACCAGCACCCAGGCCCAAGGCAGGTCGCGCGCGACGCTGGCCAGCGTCAGGTCGTCGGCGCCGTAGAGGGCCGTCTGAACCCCCGAGATACCCAGCCTGAACCCAAGCGCCGCAAATCCCGCCGCGATGCCGATCAGCAGCGCCAGCACCCAGAACTGCACCTGTCGCAGGGCCCTGTCGGCCGCAATGCGCAGGACGGGATACAAGTCGCGACGCCACCGGCGCAGGGTGCGTCTGACAAGAAGGGCGAAGGCAGGTCTCATTCGGGCAAGGCTGGCACAGCATCGTCATCTTGGCGAGGGTGATCCGTCATGCGGACATGGTGCACGGCCCATGGCCGGGACCGGCACGGCGTTCCACCGATACCGGGCACCCCACATCGGCGGCGGCTGATCCCCCACGACGCGGCCGATGGCGGCGTCAGAGGGCCAGCCCCTCGCCCCGGGGATCATGCGCGCCAGAACAGCCCGTCGCGTCGATGCGGATCGCGCCTGCGCAGCCGAAGATCGGGGACAGGGTCGGCAGTTCGGCCGTCTCATGCCCCATTGCGGCCAGAGAGGCGATCGCCGCGTCGCCCAGGGAGGCCTCGACCTTGAGGCTGTCGCGGCTGTCCGAAAAGGTTCGCCCCAGAAGAAAGCGCGGCTGCGCCAAGGCTGCCTCGGGCGACAGCCCCAGGTCGATCAGGCCGCTCAGCAGGACGGCCAGTGTCTGCGGCTGGCCATCCGCGCCCTGCGTTCCATAGAGAAGATGCGGCCGACCATCCTTCAGCGCGATGCCGGGGTTCAGCGTATAGAAGGGCCGCTTTCCGGGGGCGATGACATTCGGGTGGGTCGGATCGGTAGCAAAGCTTGCGCCACGATTGTGCCAGATGATCCCGGTATCACCGATGACGCAACCGCTGCCCCAGTCGAAATAGGTGCTCTGCAGGACCGATGCGCAGCGCCCCTGCCCGTCCGTCGCGGCGAAGAACACCGTATCCCCATGCCGGACCCTGTGCGGCCAGGCCAGTGCACGATCCGCGCGGATCGCGCCCGCCTTGGCGTCCAGCCGATCCGGGTACAGCAGCGCCGATATGTCGTCCCCCGCGTGGTCCGGGTCGGCGATACGCCCGCGGTCCAGGAAGGCCTGCTTGACCGCCTCGACCAGCAGGTGGGTCCGCATTGCAGGGTCGCGGGGGATCCGCAGCCGGTCGAGGATGCCCATGATGGCCAGCGTCGTTATCCCCTGCGTGGGCGGCGGCGGCGCCAGCAGCGTCAGGTCGCGATAGGGCTGGGACAGCGGTTGCGCCGCCCGGCTGTGCGTCGCGGCAAGGTCGGCGGCGGTCAGCGGCGCGCCCGCCTGGGCCAGGCCCTGGGCGATCCGCTGCGCCGCCGGTCCCTGATAGAAGCTGCGAAACCCGTCCCGGACCATCAGGGACAGGATCTCGGCCAGTTGCGGCTGGCGCAGCAGGTCGTTTTCGGCAGCGGCGAACTGGGCCGCAAAGCCCGGCCAGTCCGGCCAGTCCGCGGCGCGGAAATCCAGCCAGAACCGTTGGCTGTCGCTGGGCCGAAACCCGTCGCGCGCAAGGGTCAGTGCGGGCGCCAGCAGCGCCTCCGGCGTCATCGCCCCGCTCCATCGGGACGCAGACAGGCGCAGGGCATGGTCCCAGCTGTCGACGGCGCAGGCGGTCGTCAGCATCGACCCCGGCCCCCGCAGGGGCAAGGCGTCGGGCAGGTCCGGCAGGACGCCCGGCGCCTGGCCGATGCCCATCAGCGTCGTCGCCCAACCGTCGCGGTCGGCCATGAGCCAGACCGCGTCGCCGCCCAAGCCGCAGAAATGCGGCATGACCACGGCCAGAACCGCGCCCATCGCCACAGCGGCCTCGGCCGCGGTGCCGCCACGCTGCAGGACGTCCGCCCCGGCCCGTGTCGCCAGCGGGTGCGGGCTGGTGGCCATCGGCTGCATCGCGGCGGCCGCCATCAGTCGGCCAGGACCAGCTGGCGGTCGTTCAGCGGCGGCAGGAAGCTGCGGTCGAAGACCTGCCCGGCTGCGGGCGTGGTCTGCAACTGATAGCCCTCGGCGACGATGTCGATGGCGCGCGACAGGCGGTCGTCATCCAGATCGCCCAGACCGATCCGCGTCACCTCGTCCGAAGCGATCAGGTTCTCGTACGAGAACATCATCCGCGCCATCTCGAGGTCGCGATTGGCCAGGTTGTCGAAGGCCAGGACGGCATCGACGCCTGCCTCGTGGTCCTGGGCGATCTCGACCGCGGCGCGGTTGATCGCACGGACCAGGCCGGTCACGGCCTCGGGGTTGTCGGCGATCATCGCCTGAGAGACCATGACCCCGTTGGCATAGAGGTCCAGCCCGTGATCGCCGAAGTTCAGCCAGTTGAAATCGGCGGCGGGGTCCTGGCGGTTGTTGATCAGGTTGAACCAGGCCGTGATGTTGAACACCATCGCCCCGTCGATGTCGCCGCGGATCAGCATGGGCTCGGTCAGGTTCGGCGCTAGGCTTTCGATGGTGATGCTGTCCAGGTCGACGTCGTTCATGCGCGCAAAGACCGGAAGCAGCTTGGTCGTGGGCGTCCCGGGTGCGCCGCCCAGGGTCTTGCCCGTCAGATCGGCAGGGGTCGTAATGCCGCTTTCCTTGCGGGTCACGACCGTGAAGGGCGGATCGTTCCACAGCTGATAGACCATGACCGGGGTCTGGTCGGGGCGTTCGGCGGCGTTCTGGATGATGGCGTTGATGTCGCCGAAGCCCGCGTCATAGGTGCCCGACATGATCCGGGTGACGGTGGCGGCGGACCCCTCGCCCTGGTCGATGGTGACGTTCAGGCCCTCCTCCTCGAAATAGCCCTTCTGCTGGGCCAGCAGGATGGGCGCATCCGACCCCTGCGTCTTCCAGCCCAGGGTGAAGCGGATGTCGGTCTGGGCCAGCGCGGGGGCGGCCATCGCGATCAGGGATGCGGCGGCAAGCAGCGATTTCAGCATCGGGATACCTTTCGGATCAGGAGGGGGACAGGTCGGTGCGGCGGTTCGCCCAGCCCACGACGCGGCCTTCGATGACCGAGAACAGGACGTAGAGGGCGACCCCCAGGAAGGCCAGGATGAACAGGCCGGCTAAGACCAGCGGCACGTCGAAGTTCGACGATGCGCTCATCATCACGTTGCCGATGCCCTTGTTCGAGGCGACGGTCTCGGCCAGCACGGTGCCGACAAAGGCATAGGTCGCCGCGATCTTCAGCGAGGCGAAGAAGAACGGCATGGTGCGCGGCAGGCCCACGTTCAGCAGCAGGTCCATCTTGCCGGCGCCCAGGGATTTCAGCACGTCCTCCATCTCGGGCTCGGTCGTGGCAAGGCCGGTGGCGATGTTGACCACGATGGGAAAGAAGCACATGGCCAGCGCGGTCAGGACCGCAGGCACCGGCCCCGCCCCGAACCACAGCACGAAGATCGGGACGACCGCGACCTTCGGGATGGACGAGAACCCGATCAGCAGCGGATAGGCCGTGTCATAGGCCACCCGCGACGTGCCGATCAGCGCGCCGATCACGACGCCGACCGCCACGCCAAGGCCAAAGCCGATCATGGTCGTCCACAGCGTCTGGATGATGTGCGGCCACAGGACCGGAAAGCGCGCGACCAACGTCGCCATCACCTGCGACGGGCGCGGCACGACCAGGTCGGACACGTTCAGGGCCAGGCACAGAACCTCCCACCCCAGGAAGAAGGCGACGATCAGCGCGGCGGACCACATGCGGCGACGGATGGCATAGTTCATGACGCGACCTTTCGGGCGGATTCGCCGCGGGCATCGATGATGCGTTCGCGCAGGCGCTGGTTCAGGGCCACGAAATCGGGCTGAAAGGTCATCTCGACCGTGCGAGGGCGGGGAAAGGTGACGGGGCTGTCGTCGATGATGCGGCCGGGGCGCGCGCTCATCACGCAGATCCGCGTGCCCAGAAAGCCGGCCTCCTTGAGGTCATGCGTGACCAGGATCACGGTGGGGCGACGCTTGATCCACAGATCCTGCATCGTGCCCCACAGCTCCTCTCGGGTGAACTGGTCCAGCGCGCCGAAGGGTTCATCCAGCAGCAGCAGGCTGGGTTCGTGGATCAACGCGCGGCACAGGTTGGCACGCTGCAGCATGCCGCCCGACAGCTGCCAGGGGTAATGACCGGCGAACTTTTCCAGACCCACATCGGCCAGCAGCGCGTGGACCCTGTCGCGGTACTCGCCCCGCTTCTTGCGGGCGTAATCCTGTCGGAACGGGCGCACGATCTTCAGCGGCAGCATGACGTTCTGCTCGATCGTCAGCCATGGCAGCAAGGTCGGATTCTGGAACGCCATGCCGACGCGCAGGGCGCGGGCCGCGACCTCGCGTCCGCCCACGATGATCTCTCCGCCGGACGGGCGGGTCAGGCCGCCGACCAGCTTGAGGATCGTCGACTTGCCGCAGCCGGACGGCCCGACAAGCGCCAGGAATTCGCCCTCGTCCAGGTGCAGGTCTGTCGGTTGCAGCGCCTGGACGCGCTCTGCGCCCTGTCCGAAGGCGACCGACGCCCGCGACAGCTGAACCGCTGGTCGCTTTCGTTCCGGCGCGATCTGTGCAAGATCCGGGTTCATGAGGTTCCCCTGTCAAAGGTGCATGACAAAAGTGCATACACTTTATACCGATTTCGTAGCCCGCCGGTGCCTAACCGCGCAAACCGCGGGGCGCTGGAAAATGGTGGCCGGATGGTCGATGCCGAAACTTTCGCCAGTTTCGGGCCACATGCCCGATCTGCAGGCGGTCGCATGACTGCGGGGGCGCGTTCCGTCGGCGGCGACCGCATGGCCGCGATCTGCCAGGGCATACGTCGGGCCATCATCGAAGGGGCGCTGATACCCGGCGACCGCCTGCCCGAGGATGCCCTTGGCGAAAGCTTCGGCGTCAGCCGCACCATCGCGCGCCATGCCCTGGGGCAACTGGCCGCCGAAGGCCTGGTCGATCTGCGCCGCAACCGCATCGCGACCGTGACCGCGCCCACGCCGGCCGATGCGCGCGACATCTTCGACATCCGCGTGGCCCTGGAACGTCAGGTCGTGCAGCATCTGGCCGGTCACCTGTCGCCCGACCAGATCGCCGCCCTGAAGGAGATCGTCCGCCAGGAACATGATGCGCGCCATGGGCCCGACGGCGCGTCGATCCGGCTGGCAACAGAGTTCCATATCCGCCTGGCCGAGATGACCGGCAAGCCGATCCTGGTCCGCTATGTCACTGAAATCTGTTATCGCGCGGGCCTGTCCCTGTCTGCGCTGGCCCGCCCGCATTCGTCGGACTGCGCCATCAGCGAGCATCTGGCCCTGATCGACCTGATCGCCAAGGGGCCCGCCGACAAGGCCGCCGACCTGATGGCCGAGCATCTGGAGGCCGTGGCCGCCCGCGCCCTGCTGTCGGGCGATCGCAGCCGCCGCCGCGATCTGGTCAACATCCTGCAGCCCTATGCCAAGGGCTGATCAGCCCTTGGCGATGCTGGGATCAAGGATCCATTCGGCGCTGTCGTTCCAAACGTCCGTGTCCAGGATCAGCCCATCCTGCACCGTGAACCGGTCGATATAGCGGTTCCCGTCGAAAGGCGTGCCGTCCGGCCAGGCGCCATGCAGATAGCCCAGGCTATAGACGATCGTCTGCTCGCCCGCCGGCACGACGTCGTACCGCTCGATCCGCTTCTTGACCCAGGCATAGCGGGCGGCGTTGAAACCGGTCGGCCCCGACGGCGTGTCGAAGACGCGCCCGCCCGTGAACCGGCAGGTAAAGCCCGGCGCGACGAAGGTCGCGGCCAGCACCGGATCGGGCGCCATCGACGCCGCAAGATAGTCCTTGACCGCCTGCAGGTCTTTTTCGGTGTTCTGGTTCATCGCGCTCTCTGCTTGTCTGTGGCGGGGTGAAGTGCATACACTAGCAGAATACAGAAGGTCGCCGGGGACACAAGAACGATGCTGGATCTGATCCTGAAGAATGCCCGCCTGCCGCAGGGTGCCGCAGATATCGGCATCGCCGGCGGTCGCATCGCCGCCCTTGGCCGTGACCTTGGCCCGTCGCGCGAGGTCCGCGACATCGAACACCGCGCCGTCCTGCCGGGGCTGGTCGAGGCGCATATCCACCTGGACAAGGCCGGCTTGCTGTGCCGCTGCGGTCAGGCGGACAGCGTGCAGGCCGCCGTGGCTGCGGTCAGCGCGCTGAAGCGCGACTTTACCATCGACGATGTTCGCAGCCGCGGCGCGCAGGTGATCGAGGCCGCGATCCGGCAGGGCACCATGCACATGCGCACCCATGTCGAGGTCGACCCCCGTGCCGGATTGCGCAGCCTGACGGCAGTGCTGGCCCTGAAGGACGACTATGCCTTTGCGCTGAACCTGCAGGTCTGCGCCTTTGCCCAGGAGGGCCTGACCAACGATCCCGGCACCGAGGCGCTTTTGGAACAGGCGCTGGCGCAGGGGGCCGACCTTCTGGGCGGCTGCCCCTATACCGACAGCGACCCGCTGGCGCAGATTAACATCCTGTTCGCGATGGCCGTGCGGCACGACGTCGATCTGGACTTTCATCTGGACTTCGACCTGGACCCCGACGGGTCCCAGATCAAGGCGATCTGCGACCGGACGATCCGCCACGGCTGGCAGGGCCGCGTGAACCTGGGCCATGTGACCAAGCTGGCGGTGATGACCGACGGTGCCCTGCGCGATCACGCCGCGATGCTGGCCCAGGCCCGGGTCGCCGTGACCGCCCTGCCCGCCACCGACCTGTACCTGAACGGCATGGACCAGGGCCACCGTGCGCCCCGCGGCGTGGCCCCCTTGCACCTGCTGGAAGGGGTGACGGTCGCGGTGGCGACGAACAACGTGATGAACCCGTTCACGCCTTATGGCGACTGCTCGCTGCTGCGGATGGCCAATCTCTATGCCAACGTGATGCACCTTGGCGCTGGCGAGTTCGCGGCCTGCCTACGGATGATCACCGACGGTCCGGCCCGCATCCTGCGCGTGGCCGATTACGGGCTGTCGGTGGGTGATCGCGCCGACCTGATCGTGCTGGATGCCGCGACGGCCGAGGATGGACTGGCCACCATCGCGGCACCACTGATGGGCTTCAAGGCCGGTCGCCAGAGCTTCGACCGGCCCGCGGCGCGATTGCTGCGCCCCGCGGCGGGCGCCCTGCCCGCCTGACGCAGCGCCATGCACCACCTTCCGGCGCTGTCTGTCATCGTTCAGCTGTCGTGTTCGGCCAGCCAGGCCTCCATCATCTTGATCTCGGCCTCCTGCGCCGCGATGACCTCCTCGGCCAAGGCGCGCACCTGGGGGTCCTGGCCGTGTTCAAGGACGATGCGCGCCATGTCGATGGCGCCCTGGTGGTGGGGGATCATTCCCCGCATGAAGTCCACGTCCGCGTCATTGGTGTATTCGACGTCCATGTTCGCGTGCATCTCGGCCATCGCTGCGCGATAGGCCGTCGTCGCCGGCGTGTCGTCGGGTCGTGCACCGGACATCGCCATGTCGCCATGCGCGGAATGATCCATCTGCGCCATGTCGCCATGGGCGGAATGGTCCATCGTCTGTTGGGCAAGACCCGGCGCGGCGACGGCAAGGGCGGTCAGCAGGATGGGGACGAACGTTTTCATGGCAGTGCTCTCCTTCTTCCCGATCTCAGATAATCCTTCCCATCGTTGCAAGGTCAATGCCGCGCAGACGACGTCATCACGCCCTTGACCTTCCCATGATAGGAAGCTCCATATCCCTGTCATCGCAATGACGGAGCCCTGCCATGAACATCGGAGACGCCGCCAACCGCTCGGGCGTATCGGCCAAGATGATCCGATACTATGAACGGATCGGCCTGATCCCGACAGCCAGCCGGACGGCCTCGGGCTATCGCGAATACGAACCGCGCGACGTCCATATGCTGCGTTTTATCGCCCGCGCGCGTGACCTGGGCTTCTCGGTTGCCGAGATCACCGAGCTGCTGGACCTGTGGCGCGACAAGGACCGGCGCAGCGCCGACGTCAAGGCGCTGGCGCAGGCGCGGGTCCGGGACCTGCGCCACAAGATCGCGCACCTGCAGGACATGGCCGACACGCTGGAGGAACTGGCGAATGCCTGCGCCGGAAACGAGCGTCCGAACTGTCCGATCCTGCAGCGGCTGGAGACCTTGGACACGGATGACGATCCGTTGTCCCGCAGGCGGCCCGAACGGGGATTCAAGGAAAGGATCGGCTGATGACGGATCGACGCATGTTCATGACGGCGCTGGCGGCGGGCATTCTGGCCGGCCCGGCGATGGCATGGTCCGGTCAGGCGCCGGTCCGCACGCGAGTCTTTCGCGCGCCCGATTGCGGATGCTGCGGCGCGTGGGTCGCGCATCTGCGGGATCACGGCTTTGCCGTGGAGGTGGTCACGACCGATGACATGCAGGGGGTCAAGGATCGCCACGCCGTGCCTGCGCCGCTGCGCTCCTGCCATACGGCCCTGATCGACGGTTATGTGATCGAGGGGCATGTGCCCGCCACCGACATCAGCGCCCTGCTCGCGCAGCGTCCGCCGGCCGCAGGTCTGGCAGTGCCCGGCATGCCCGCCGGATCGCCCGGCATGGAGATGGGCGGGCGGCGCGATCCCTATGACGTCATCCTGTGGACCAGGTCCGAAACCCGCATCTTTGCAAGCCATCGAGGTTGACCATGGCCCTGACGACCCCCAGAACCGCCACCCTTCACCGCATGGTGATGGCCAAGCACATGTGCCCCTATGGCCTCAAATCGCTGGACCTGCTGCGGCGCCAGGGCTTTCGCGTCGAGGACCACCACCTGACCACCCGTGCCGAGGTCGATGCCTTCAAGGAACAACACGACGTCGGGACCACCCCGCAGACCTTCATCGACGGTCGGCGGATCGGCGGCTATGACGACCTCAGGCGGCATTTCGGCAAGGCCGTCCGCGACAAGTCCGCGACCACCTACCGCCCCGTGATCGCGCTGTTCGCGATGGCCGCCGAGATGGCCCTTGCGACCAGCTGGGCCGCGTTCGGCCAGCTGATCACCATCGCCGCGGCCGAGTGGTTCGTGGCCTTTGCCATGTGTCTGCTGGCCCTGCAGAAGCTGAAGGACGTCGACAGCTTTGCCACGATGTTCCTGAACTATGACCTGCTGGCGCAGCGGTGGGTCCGTTACGGCTACGTCTATCCCTTCGCCGAGGGACTGGCGGGCGTCCTGATGGTCGCGGGCGCGCTGATGTGGCTGTCCATTCCGGTCGCCCTGTTCATCGGCACGATCGGCGCCGTGTCGGTCTGGAAGGCCGTCTATGTCGACAAGCGAGACATCAAATGCGCCTGCGTCGGCGGCGACAGCAACGTCCCCCTGGGGTTCGTCTCCCTGACCGAGAACCTGATGATGATCGCCATGGCTGTCTGGATGCTGATCAAGGTCACGGTGCTGGGGCACTAGTGGCTATCAGTTGGGGATCAAGCGGCTGGAAATGGCTTCTGAATGAAAACGGGAAAGAAAAACGACCGGCCATTCCCGACCTGCGTCCCAATGAGGCTCCAGATTGATTCAGTATCAGAGCCAAAACAAAACAGCTGCGGTGAACATAGCATCGGAAAAGCGGTCCCGGGGAACCGGTCGCATTGATTGCGACGGGCCTCCATTCCGTGAGGCGACCAAGCAGGATCCCGATAGATCTCCCATGAAAGATTCTAGGATGATCTTTCGTCGCCATAAGGTGCCCCAACCCCAGCAAGCCTATCGCGATTGAGATGCGAGCGCAGAATGTCGACGTTGCGCAGGTTGGACTTGAACCAGGCATCAAAGACGCTTCCGACAAGAGGGATGCTGCCGAATGTCGTATCCACGGCAACGTTGATCCCCTGCCTTACAAGCTTATGCCTAGGCAGCCCCATGCGATAACTTTCCAAGACGATCCATGCCGCCGGCAGCATTGCCGCAGCGTCGCCGAGCCCCGGCACCAAACCTGCGATCGCGTCGTATCCGACCCGAAACCGTGTACCGGGGATTCGAAACACCGAATCCAGTTTGCCGGAAAGCTGTTCCAGCCGTTCAAAGCGCGCCTTGTGCAAATCATCGTTCATGTGGTTGCAAGCACGACAGCACCGCCATGGTTCCCAAATGCCTTGATCTGCTGGCGCGTTGGCGTAGCGTGACAATGTGGCCTTTCCGCCAAGCACCTGTCGTGGTTACCGGCGCATGCGCGGCCGTGCAAAGGGTACAAACCGCCCGGCAGCCAAGCCGATGACCACACCGATCCCGAGACCGATCAGGTCCGCAACCCAGTCCCCAAGACTGCGGTCACGCCCGACGAATGGCTGAAGGATCTCAATCAAACCACCAAACGCCAGATAGGCGGGTAAAGCCAGCATCAGCCAACGCGGCCGAAGATAGGCCATCGGAAAGGCAAGCACCCCGAACGCGACCATGTGGTAGATCTTGTCAGATTCCGCGACTGCCCCCAAAGGCGGCGCTGGTACCGGCGTTAGCGTCAGGACCGCAATCGCCGTCGCGATCAGACATGACAGCCCTAAGGCGAGTTTCGACTGAAGGCGCATGAACTCTTCGCGTTATGAACATCTGCCGGGCAAAAGCCACGACGATACAGGCCTTACACCATGATGGGCCTGAATACAGGGTCACCTTCACCTGTTGAGGAAGCATAACGGTATGCAGCATGACGCGGGCGTCGGGCAGCCGACGGTTCAACGCGTCAAACCTCTTTGTAGAAAAGAAGCAGCTCCCGGAGCTTACCCGGGAGCCCACGCATGTCATCGACAGTGCGTCTTTGTCGTACTGCTCGTGCCCTCGATCTCTGCCGCCGAAGTGCGCTCAACTACTGAGGTAGTTCTTATTATTATTTTCTGCTTAAGGTTAACAGGGCGCGCTGTCTAACGTTATTTTTGTAGCGGGGTCAGTTTTACAAGATACAGGGCAATGCCTTGGGAAGCGGCCCACTACCAGGCATTGCGATAGCGCATACAGTTTTCCGGATGGACAACGCGACCCTCTCTGATCGCCTGAACAACGGCGGCTTTATGGGCTGCCAAACGGGCGGCGTATCCTGCCCTGGAGAAGTATTCAGGCTGGAACAGGATCATGCCATTCTCATCTGCCACGAGATGAAAGTCGCGACCGATGCCAAGTCCCCGGTGCGCGGGTGACCTGCTACGGGATTTTTCCTCCACCATCGATTAGAGTCCGATCCAACTTGAGGACGGACAATGAAGCGA
>NZ_VDDD01000211.1 GCF_006151785.1 Paracoccus marcusii | reverse complement strand
GTCCACCATCTATAGCGGACACTATCTCCCACGCTCACCACGCGGCAGGGCAGTCAGACCGGACGCTTACGTCGCTTGGGCAGATCCTGCTGGAAGACGGGGTGGTCGATGCGGGGGACCTGCTCAAGGCGACGGTGATCCAGCAAAAGCTGAGCCTGCGGCTGGACCAGGTATTGCTGGCCCAAGGGATGGTCCAGCCCGCCGCCCTGGCCCGCGCGCTGTCGCGGCAGTGGCGCACCACCGCCATCGACCCCGACGTGACGCCCGCCGACCCGCGGCTGATCGACGACGCAGGGGCCGGGTTCTGCCTG
The DNA here is from genome assembly GCF_006151785.1 of Paracoccus marcusii. Taxonomy (GTDB): domain Bacteria; phylum Pseudomonadota; class Alphaproteobacteria; order Rhodobacterales; family Rhodobacteraceae; genus Paracoccus; species Paracoccus marcusii. The sequence goes on along the minus strand of NZ_VDDD01000211.1, from coordinate 2,736 downwards.
ACGCACGGGCTGCTGCCTTGGCGGCGAATCGGCGGGGTGACCTGGATCGCGACGGCGCGGCCCGATGATTTCGCGGCCGTGCTGCCCCTGCTGCCGCGCCAGTTCGGCCAGGTCCGCATGTTGCTGTGCAGTGCGGACCAGGCCCAGGGCGGGGTGCTGAACTCCCGCCGGACCCGCCTGATCCGCGAGGCGGAGACGCGCGTCCCCGCCATCGAAAGCTGTCGCACGCAGGATCAGGCCCGGACGGCACGCCTGGCGATCGCGGCGCTGGCCCTGACCGCGGCCGGCCTGATCCTGGTCCCGACGTTGATCGTGGGGCTGCTGACGTTCTGGGCGGTGCTGACCCTGGTGACGCAGAGCGGGCTGAAGCTGGCGTCGTTCCTGGCGGCGCGGCGGGCGCTGCGCGAGCAGGATGCCCATGCGCTGGCCGTCCGACAGGGTCATCCTGTCCCCCCGCTGATGGAGGCTGCGCTGCCGCTGATCTCGGTCATGGTGCCGCTGTTTCACGAAAAGGACGTCGCGGGCAAGCTGGTCGCACGGCTGGCGCGGCTGGACTATCCGCGGGAACTGACCGACATCCTGTTGGTGATCGAGGCCAGCGACGAGATCACCGAGGCCGCGCTGGACGGCGTGCGCCTGCCGCATTGGATCCGCGTCGTGCGGGTGCCCGACGGGCCGATCAAGACCAAGCCCCGGGCGCTGAATTATGCGCTGAACTTCTGCCGCGGCCAGATCGTGGGCATCTGGGACGCCGAGGACCGACCCGATCCCGATCAACTGCACAAGGTCGCGCGCCGCTTTCATGTCGCGCCTGCGGACGTCGCATGCCTGCAGGGAGCGTTGGACTACTACAACCCGCGCACCAACTGGCTGGCGCGGTGCTTTACCATCGAATACGCAAGCTGGTTCCGCATCCTGCTGCCGGGGGTCGCGCGTCTAGGGCTGATCGTGCCCCTGGGCGGCACCACCCTGTTCTTTCGCCGCCACCTGCTGGAACGGGTCGGCGCATGGGATGCATGGAACGTGACCGAGGACGCCGATCTGGGCGTCCGCCTGGCCCGGCGCGGATACCGGACAGAGATCATCGAGACCACCACCGATGAGGAGGCGAACTGCCGCGCCCTGCCATGGGTCAAGCAGCGGTCGCGCTGGCTCAAGGGATACGCGATGACCTGGGCGGTGCACATGCGCGATCCTGCGGCGCTCTACCGCGATCTGGGGGCGTGGCGCTTCTGGGGCTTTCAGGTCCAGTTCCTGGGGGCGCTGTCGCAATACCTTCTGGCACCGATCCTGTGGAGCTTCTGGCTGCTGACCTTCGGCCTGCCGCATCCGCTGCGCGCACCGCTGGAAACCGGGGTAGGCTCTTGGGCGATCGTGGGCCTGTTCGGATTGTTCGTCGCGTCCGAGGCGCTGAGCATCTTCGTCGGCATGCGTGCGGTCAGTGGGGCAAAGCACCGCCATCTGATGCCTTGGGTGCCGACGCTCCATCTCTATTTTCCGCTTGGATGCCTGGCCGGGTGGAAGGCCATCTACGAGGTCGTGGCCAAGCCCTTCTACTGGGACAAGACCGCCCACGGCCTGTTCGTCGAGGCGGCGGATGCCCCCGTCATCCCCCTGGCACCGGGCATGGTCTCGATCCCGGTCCTGGGCCAGATCGGCGGCCGGTCCCTGGCAGAGGTGGCGGCGGACCTGCAGAGCAGCGCCGGACAGGCCACCGCGGGACAGCCCAACCTGGTCCAGATCGATGCGCCGGCAGTCGAACCGGATGCCATGCGCTATCCTCAGGACCGCGCCGCCAGCGGCTAGTCGGGCGGACTTTCGTCCGACAGATGTCCCTCGACGAGGGCCTGCACCGTGGCGAAATCGTCGGACAGCCGATCACGCAGGGTATCGGGGCTGTCGGCCTCGACCTCGCGCAGCAGGAAATCCTGGCCTCCGCGCCCGATCACGTCCATGTCCAGCGCCCTGTCCGTCAACAGGCGGGCGGCGGCATGCACGCGCCACAATCCCCGCCAGATCGACGACAGGCGGTCCGCCTGTTCCGTCGTCAGCAGCCCCGCCCGGCGACCCGCCCGCAACTGCGCCAGCGTCGACCGCGCCGGATCGCCCGCCCGCAAGGCGCAGCTCTGCGCCAGCAGGTCGATGTCCTGCAGCCGCCCGGCCCCCTGTCGCACGTCGAAGGCCCCGCCCGGCGGCTTTGCGGCGAACAGGCGGTCACGCATCTGGCCTGTGTCGGGCAAAACACGCGGATCGATGCCGCGTTCGGCCAGCACCTTCAGGCGCAGGGTCTCGATCTGCTGGCACAGCATATCCGCATCGGGCCCGATCTGCGCGACGCAGCGCGCGCGGGTCAGGGCCAGATGCTCCCATGTCCAGGCCTCGGTCATCTGGTAGGTGCCGAAGCTGTCGATCGAGGTCGCCACCGGCCCCTGCCGCCCCGACGGGCGCAGCCGCATGTCGACCTCGTACAGCCGGCCTTCGGCGGTGGGCGCAGACAGGGCGGTGACCATCGCCTGCGTCAACCGGGCGTAATAGGGGCGCGCGGCCAGCGGGCGCGGCCCGTCCGAGGCATCGACCCCGTCCGCGTCATAGATCACGATCAGATCCAGGTCCGACCCGGCGTTCAGCACCCGCGCGCCCAGGGAACCCATGCCCACCACGACCGCGCCGCGGCCCGGCGGCGGGCCATGGCGGCGCGCGAAATCGGCGGCGGTCACCGGCAGCAGCGCCGCCACG
>NZ_VDDD01000210.1 GCF_006151785.1 Paracoccus marcusii | reverse complement strand
TGGATCGATCGGCGATGCGTGACCAGGTCAGCGCGGATGTCGGTCAGCTGCCTTTCGTGGGTCAGCCGCACTTTCTGTGTCGCTTGGCCACCTTGTAGCTCGATGCGCTTCATTTCGCGCTGGCCCTCCAAGAGCCCCGCCTGCAGGGTTCCCCAAGGGGTCTTTAGCTGTCCTACAATCCAGATCGTATCGCCGGCGCATGCACGGGTTGCAGGTCCGTACGTTGAGCGGGTGGTGTGGTACAATGGCCTCCAAAGGGCATCGAGATCAGCCTGCAGCTCCCGCTCCTAATAGAACGGGGTCGCTGCAGACGGGGGCTGCGCAGAGACAACCAGTTTCCGAGGGACGAAGTGTATGAACTGATGAGGCATAGTTCCCCCTGAAACAGCTTTGTCGCCGGCACGACGAGCCCATTGGATTCCAAACTCCGCAGCCCAGTGCCTCGGAAGAGTGCGTGCGCTAGAAAGCCATCAAGCGATAGGCCTTGCCCGTGCTGAATTGAAAGCTGCAATGATCGCGTCTGCCAGTTGTCTTTTTCTTTGCTCACCTAGCTGAGCGTCCGAAGGCTCATCGCCAAAGAAGGGCTCAATTAGTGCCGACGGATGTATCTGTGTGAGACTGAGATGTCCGCGCCCGCCAGCACTTTGATCCTTCAGCCCCCGATTCAGACGGCCGGTTCGATTGTAAAGCGTGACGAACTCGTTCTGTAGCGCCTGCGCCCACGCCTGCGATCGAGGATGCGCGAACAAGGTCTCGGTTCACCTGCGCCTTGCCGGACACACTGCGCTTCCATCCCGAATGCTGGCATCCGACGGCGAAGCGGTATCCTGCGATGGTAGCGCTGGTTGAAGGGCTACCCCGCGCGGCGATCCATCGGACCTATCTCCACCCGGATGGCGCTGGCAAGGCCGATGCTGAGCCGACCAAGGCCATGCAGGGCGCAACCTCTGGCGGCGCTGGTGTAGAACTCCTGCGCGGTGTGGCCGCTGTCATCGGCGAACTTCTTGATCAGGTATTCGTAGCCATTGCCAAGCTCGTCCTCGGGCACGGCGGCGAGGGTCAGATCGTGCTTGGAAAAATGCTCGATCAGGTTCTTCAGCGTGCTGTCCGGCGTCTGGGCCTTGTCGGTCCAGTTTGCGTTGCCGAAGACGCCCTGCAGGCGTTCGGGATTGGCGGCCTCGATGGCGAGGAAGGCCGACAGCAGCGCCCGCCCCACATCGCGCGGTGCTGCGCGCACGTCGTTCCAATGCGCGCCTTCGGGGATCACGAAGCGGTCGTTGGCGGTGTCGGTGGCATAGCCCTCGTCGTCGGTTTCATCGAGTGCCTGCTGGTAATCACCGTCCCAGACGTCGGACAGTCGTTTGAAGAACAACAGCGGAAAGATGTACTGCTTGTAGTCGCTGGCATCGATGAGGCCGCGCAGCAGGGTGGCGGCACCCCAGAGATAGCTTTCGAGTTCGCGCTGGGTCAGCCCGCTCATTGCAGCCACCCTCCTTCGACCAGCACCTTGCGCAGGTGGTCCTCGGCCGCCCGAGCGTCGGCCAGCGCGGTCTTGAACGCATCGACGGCTTCGGGCAGCGGCGGGATGTCCTGGCCAATGGGCGGCAGGACGTAGCGCGAGATGTTCAGGGTCCAGCCTTCCTTCTTGATCTCGTCCAGCGTCGCCACCTTGGCGCGATCCTCGACATCCTCGAAGGCGCGGTACCAGTCGACGATCTGGTTGCTGTGCTCCTGATCGAGGAAGTTCTGCGCCCGGCCTTTGCGGAACAGGCTCGAGGCGTCGATGATCAGGACCTTGTTCTTGCGGGCCTCGGGCTTCTTGCGGCGCAGGATGACGACACACCCAGCCAGCTGCGTCCCGTAAAACAGGTTCGGCGCAAGGCCGACGACCGCCTCGACCATGTCCTTTTCCAGCAGGGCCTGCCGGATCGAGCCTTCGGCCGACTTCCGAAACAGCGCGCCCTGCGGCAGCACGACGGCCATGCGGCTGTTTCCGGTCGGCGCCATGGATGCGATCATGTGCTGGACAAAGGCGTAGTCGCCATAGCTTTCCGGCGGGATGCCGTACTGGGCCCGTCCCCAGGGGTCGGCCTCCCACAGGTCACGCCCCCATTCCTTGAGCGAGAAAGGTGGGTTCGCGATGACACAGTCGAAGGTGGCAAGGCCGCCCGTGCTGGAATCCGTGAAGGCCGGATTGCGCAGGGTGTCCTCGCGGGCAACCTGGAAATCCTCGATCCCGTGCAGGACGAGGTTCATCCGCGCGATCGCAGCGGTGGTCAGGTTCTTCTCTTGGCCATAGATCTTGCCGTAGAAGGTGCGCGGATCGCCGCCCTTGCGCATCACATGCTCGATAGCCCCTAGCAGCATACCGCCCGTGCCGCAGGCGGGGTCGTAGATGCTTTCGCTCTCCTGAGGGTCGAGGATTTCGACCATCATGCGCACGACGCTGCGTGGCGTGTAGAACTCGCCCGCCTTGTTGCGGCGGGTGACGTCGGCAAACTTGCCCACCAGATATTCGTAGGCGTCGCCCAGCACGTCGGTGCTGACGGTGGTGTTGCCGAGCCCGATCTCCGAGAAACCCTCGATCAGATCCTTCAGCAACTCGTCGGAGAACTTCTCTTTGTTTCCCCAGTCGGCCGAACCAAAGACGCGGAACAGCGTGTCCGGATTGGCCCGCTCGATCTCCTGCATAGCCCTCTGGAGGGCCGCACCGACGTTGGCCGCGACTTCCCTGATGTCGTTCCAGTGGCAGCCCTCAGGCAGCACGAAGCGATGCACTTCGGGAAACAAGGAAGGGTCGGCTTCGCCATAGACCTCTCGAGCCTCGGCCGTTTCTTCGTCCCAGACGTCGGAAATGCGCTTGAAGAACAGCAAAGGAAGAATGTAGCCCTTCCAATCCGTCCGATCGACAGCGGAGCCGCGAAGAGTACTCGCGGCGTCCCACATCGCAGATTTCAACCTAAGATTATCGTTCGTCAAAACTCGCATTCTTTACTCTGGGTGCAACCAAAGGCTCTTAGGGTCAGGATGCATTGATTTCGCGGGAACAGCATGATTCACGGCTTTGAAAACGGAGCGGTGACATGAGCG
>NZ_VDDD01000209.1 GCF_006151785.1 Paracoccus marcusii | reverse complement strand
GGGCGGCGGCCAGCGGCGATCTGACCGGGCTGCGTGCGGCCGCGGCGGCACACCTGACGTGGCGCGGGGGCGGCGGGCCGCGCAGGAAAGCCCTGCTGCGCCAGCTGGACCACCAGATCTATGCACCCGCCGGCGCGCCGGGATTCGACGCGATGCGCTGGTTGCGCGACTGGTCGCGGGCCTAGCGGTTCCGCCGGGACGTCGCGCGGGCCTGCAGCTGATCCAGAGCGTCGGCATTGGCCCGGCCCCAGGCATAGACCGTCTCGACCAGGTCGACGAAGCGCCTGCCAAGCGGCGTCAGGCTGTATTCGACCGCCGGCGGGACCGTGCTTTCGACATGGCGGTCGATCAGGCCGCTGTCCTCCATCTCGCGCAGCGTCTGCACCAGCATCTTCTTGGAGATCCCAGGCAGGCTGCGCAGCAGCACCCCGTTGCGCGCCGCACCCCCGTGCTGGGCATGCAGCGTGTGCAGGATCATGCTGGTCCATTTCGTGGCAAAGATCTCCATCGTGCGTCGGGGGGCGCAATCCTCGCGCCAGTCGGTGTCGATGCTGCCGGGTTCCATGGTGGTTACCTTTCGGTGGCTATGTCCCAATTTGGTGCCGTCTGGCACGACCGCGCCGCGCTGACTAGATCCCCTGACAGCACAAAGACAGGAGAGATTCATGACCCGCACCGCATTGGTTGTCGGCGCCACCGGCATTCAGGGCCAGGCCATCGCCGCCCAACTGGTCCGCGACGGATGGGCCGTCCTGGGCCTCAGCCGCAATCCGCAGCCGCAGGAGGGCGTGACGCCCGTGGCCGCCGACCTGCTGGACCCCGCATCCGTCGCCGCCGCCCTGGACGGTCTGGCCCCGACGCATGTGTTCCTGACCACCTGGCTGCGCCAGCCGACCGAGGCCGAGAACATCCGCGTCAACGCCCTGATGCTGCGCAACCTGTTCGACGGTCTGCGTCCGCTTGGCACCGTGCGTCACGCGGCGCTGGTGACCGGGCTGAAGCATTACCTTGGACCGTTCGAGGCCTATGGCAAGGGCAGCCTGCCCAAGACCCCGTTCCGCGAGGATCAGGGGCGGCTGGACGTCCCGAACTTCTATTACGCGCAGGAGGATGAACTGTTCGAGGCCGCGCGCCGCGACGGCTTCACCTACAGCATCCACCGCCCCCACACCGTCATCGGCAAGGCGGTCGGGAACGCCATGAACATGGGCACCACCTTGGCCGTCTATGCCGCCATCTGCCGCGAGACCGGGCGCCCGTTCCGCTTTCCCGGATCGGCCGTGCAGTGGAACGGCCTGACGGACATGACCGACGCCCGCCAGCTGGCCGCCCAGGTCATCTGGGCAGCGACCACGCCCGCCGCGCATGACCAGGCCTTCAATATCGTCAACGGCGACGTCTTCCGCTGGAACTGGATGTGGCACCGTCTGGCCGACTGGTTCGGCGTCAAAGCCGAGGATTTCGACGGCACCGAACGCCCCTTGGCCGACCAGATGGCGGACGACGCCGCGATCTGGGCACGCATCGCCGAACGCGAAGGGCTGGCCGAGCCGGATATCACCCGCCTGGTGTCGCCGTGGCACACCGACGCCGACCTGGGTCGGCCGATCGAGGTCGTGACCGACATGTCCAAAAGCCGCAAGCTGGGCTTCACCGCCTATCAGGCGACGGACGAGGCGTTCTTCGACCTGTTCGAACAGCTGGAGGCGGACCGGATCATCCCCCGCCGCTGACCGTCCAAAGACGTGCATCTGCTGCGGTGAGGATGTCGGGCGACCGGCACCCTCATCGCCGCGGACGGAATGATGGTTCGCCTGGCCCATGGCCGACAATGCTTTGGTCATGCGACGGGGCGCCTGACGACACTCACGACGACCACAGAACCACGTCTGGTCAGTTGATCATATCTTGACAGTAAGGTGATGGCGGAGACGAAGGGATTCGAACCCTCGAGACCCTTTCGGGCCTGCACCCTTAGCAGGGGTGTGCCTTCGACCACTCGGCCACGTCTCCGCCGACCCGTATATGGATGTCGCCAAGGGGGGGCAAGGGGCTTTCTGGCCCCTTTTTGCAGATCGCCGCGCGGCGCCTTCCAAGGGTTCGACGGCGCCGGGACGTGGCACGCGACAGTTCGTCCTCTTGGAACTGGGGCTGGAACCCGGAAGGCATTGACGCGATAGTCGGATGACGCAACCGGATGGCAGGACATGACCGAAATCTCTCGTCGCAAGTCGGATCACCTGCGCATCGTCACCGAAGGCCGCGGGGCGCAGGACCGGCTGGACAGCGGGTTCGACCAGGTCCGGTTCCTGCATCAGGCGCTGCCCGATCTGGACATGGATGCCGTCGACACGGGAACGCGGTTCCTGGGGCGCAGCCTGGGGGCGCCGCTGCTGATCTCGGCCATGACCGGCGGTCCGGAGGAGGCGGAACGCATCAACCTGCACATCGCCGAGGCCTGTGCCCATCACCGCATCGCCCTGTCCGTCGGATCGCAGCGCATCGCGGTCGAGGCGGGCGGCAATGGCGGCCTTGGCGCCAGCCTGCGGGCGCGTGCGCCCCAGATTCCGATCCTGGGCAATATCGGCGCGGTCCAGCTGAACTATGGCTTTGGCGTGGCGCAGGCGCAGCGTGCGGTGGACATGATCCAGGCCGACGCGCTGATCCTGCACCTGAACCCGCTGCAGGAGGCGATCCAGGAGGGGGGCGACCGCAATTTTGCGGCCCTGCTGCCACGGATCGAGGAGCTGGCCACCAGCCTGCCGGTCCCCCTGGGCGTCAAGGAGGTCGGTGCGGGGCTGTCGGCGCCCGTGGCACGTCGTCTGATCGATGCGGGCGTGACGATCCTGGACGTCGCCGGCGCCGGCGGCACCAGCTGGGCGCGTGTCGAGGCCGAACGCGGTCCCGACCGCCTACAGGCGCTGGCGGAGCCGTTCCACGACTGGGGCATCCCCACGACCGCGTCGCTGCGCGCCATCGCGCCGATGATGGGGCCGGACCGGGTTCTGGTCGGGTCGGGCGGGGTGCGTCACGGGCTGGACGCCGCGCGGGCCATCCGCCTTGGCGCGGACCTCGTGGGGCAGGCGGCCCG
>NZ_VDDD01000208.1 GCF_006151785.1 Paracoccus marcusii | reverse complement strand
GGCGGCCGCCACGTCGGCCAGGGCCAGCGGGACCAGCGCGGTCGTCGCGGCGACCGTCCGGGCGGCGGCCTCGATCTCGCGGCGCGCCTGCTGGTCCAGCCCGGCCAGCAGCTCTGTCTCGGCCAGGGTCAGCAGGGCCTGGGCGTCAAAGGTTTCGGCCCGGCGGTCGGCCAGGCGCTGACGCTGCCACTCCATCTCGGGGCGCTTGGCATAGAGGGCGACCAGGCCGTCGGCAACCGCCTTGGCCTGATCCAGGCTCTCGGCGGCCAAGGCGGCGCCGGCCTGCCGCTGCAGCGCGTCGATCCTGGCCATCCGCCGCCATGCCCGCCATTCCCGCAGCGCCATCCCCAGGGCCGCGATGGTGAAGACCGCGAACAGCGTGACGGCGATCCAGCCCAGCAGCGGATAGCGGGTCATCAGCCCGTCAATGAAATCCAGCGCCATCACGCCCAGAAGGAAGGTGAACAGCGCCGCCCCGGCATTGATGAACAACCGCGTCAGACGCGATGGTGGGCGCCCGACCAGCCGGGCCACCATCTGCATGGTGCGCGGCTGGGGCAGCGGGGCGTCGCTGATGTCGATGACAGGGGCATCGGCGGGGCTTGGGGCGTCGTCCGCGCGGGTTTCCGTGCGGGGCGGCCGCGGCCGGGTGCCGGTATCGTCGTCCAGGGGCATCAGGACCGGACCGCGCGGGCGTTTGGGGGCGTCGGTCACAGGCGGTCTCCGATCAGGAATTCGGCGGCGCGGTCCAGCCGGATGTGGGGCGGGCCGTCGCCCGGACGCGTGGTCAGGGGGGCGGGGGCAAAGTTCATGATCGCGTAATCGGCATCCAGCCACGCCTGCGCGCCCTGCCGCGCGGGATGCAGCAGCACCGCGGGGTCGGTGGGCAGTTCGCCCGGAAAGAACGCGGCCTGCCGCCCGTCCAGCAGGCGTCCGCGCACGGCGGGCAGGTCGCCGTCGGGCTGGGCGATCATGTCCTCGGTCGTGGCGCGCAGGGCGGCGATGGCCATCGCCTCGGTCCGGGCGCCCTGGAAATCGGCGCGGTCGCGGGCCTCGCGCAGCATGGCGGACAGGATCGCGGTCAGGCGGTTATGCTGGGTGTGGTGCAGGTGGTCGGCCTTGGTCGCGGCGAACAGGATGCGTTCAACCCGCCGCGTGCCCAGAAGCTGGCCCAGCCAGCCTGCGCGGCCGGGGCGGAAGGCCGACAGGATGTCGGCCATGGCGCGGCGCATGTCCTCGACCGCCTGGGGGCCCTGATGGATCGCGCCCAGGATGTCGACCAGCACTACCTGGCGGTCGATGCGGGCAAAGTGGTCGCGAAAGAAGGGCCGGATCACCCGCGACTTGTAGGCATCGAACCGGCGGCGGAATTCTCGGCCAAGCCGCGTGGCCTGCAGGTCGGGCGGCAGGGGCGCAAAGGTCAGGGCGGGCGATCCAGCCAGCTCTCCGGGGATCAGGAACCGGCCGGGCGTGCAGTCCGACCAGCCCGCGTCGCGCGCCGCGTTCAGATGCGCGGTATAGATGTCGGCCAGCTGCTGGGCCTGCGGTTCGGTGAAGCCGTCATCGCGGGGCAGCGCCTGCAGCGCGGTCAGGAACCGGTCGGCGCCGGGGCGGCCCGCGATGCGGTCCAGCACCTCGGTCGACCATTGCGCAAAGTCGCGTTCCATCAGGCGCAGGTCCAGCAGCCATTCGCCGGGATAATCGACGATGTCCACATGCAGGTTGCGCGCGCCGCGCAGCCCCCCGAACATGCCGCCGCCCTGCAGGCGCAGCGACAGGCGCAGCTGGCTGACGTGACGCGTGCCGTCGGGCCAGTGCGGATCGGGGCCGGTCAGCGCGGCCAGGTGGCGTTCGAAGTCGAAGCGGGGGATGGTGTCGTCGGGCTGGGGCTGCAACCACACCGCCTTGAGCCGCCCGTCGGCGGCGGCGCGCAGCGACGACATGCGCCCGCGTTCCAGGAGGTTCGCCACCAGCGAGGTGATGAACACCGTCTTGCCGGCCCGCGACAGGCCCGTCACGCCGATGCGGATCACCGGATCGGACAGGCCCAGCCCCTCCATCACGTCGCTGCGGATACCCATGTCTGCCCCTGTTCGTTTCGCGACACCCAACGCCGCGGGTGCAAGATAGGTCCGCGGAGGCGCGATGTGTAGCGGCGCGATTGTGCCCGGTGCCCCGGCGGCGCTAGAAGGCGGGCATGACGGATGCCCTGCCCATCGACGACGCCCTGCCTGCGCTGTGCGCGGCGATCCGCAGCCATGGCCGCGCGGTGCTGGTGGCCCCGCCCGGCGCGGGCAAGACGACGCGGGTGCCGCTGGCGCTGATGGATCAGGTCGCGGGCCGCATCCTGATGCTGGAGCCGCGCCGCCTGGCCGCGCGCGCTGCGGCCGAGCGCCTGGCGCATTCCCTGGGCGAGGCCGTGGGCGGGCGGGTTGGATACCGAATGCGCGGGGAATCGGTTCAGGGCAGCCGCATCGAGGTGGTGACCGAGGGCATCCTGACGCGGATGATCCAGACCGATCCCGCGCTGGAGGGCGTGGGCTGCGTGATCTTTGACGAGTTCCACGAGCGCAGCCTGAACGCCGATCTGGGGCTGGCCCTGGTCTGGGAGGCGCGGGGTGCCCTGCGCGAGGATCTGGCGGTGCTGGTGATGTCCGCCACCTTGGACGCGGGGCCGGTGGCGGCAATGCTGGACGACGCGCCTGTGGTGACGTCCGAGGGGCGGGCCTTTCCGGTCGAGACGCGCTGGCTGGACCGGCCCCTGCCCGCGGGCGGGCGGTTGGCGGACGATGCCGCGCGTCTGATCGCAAGGGCCCATGACGAGACGCGCGAGACGGGCGGCACGATCCTGGCCTTTCTGCCCGGAGAGGGAGAGATCCGCCGCGTGACGGCGGCCCTGTCGGGGACGGGCTGCGAGGTGCTGCCTCTGTATGGCGCGCTGCCGGCGGCGGCGCAGCGCGCGGCGCTGGCCCTGCCGGGAGCCGTGCGGCGGATCGTTCTGGCGACGGCCATTGCCGAGACGTCGCTGACGATCCCCGGTGTGCGGGTGGTCGTGGATGCGGGGCGCGCGCGGCGTGCCCGGTTCGATCCGGGCAGCGGCATGTCGCGGCTTGTGACCGAGCGGGTCAGCCGCGCCGAG
>NZ_VDDD01000207.1 GCF_006151785.1 Paracoccus marcusii | reverse complement strand
GCCGGCGGCAGCAGCAGGCGAAAGTGATAACCGCCCTGCGCGAACTGCCCGGCCTGCGGTCCCGCCAGCCGCACGCGCAGGAACCCCGGCACGGGGCGGGACACCCCCGCCACCCGCAGCAGCGCAAGCCCCGGCGCCAGCGCGCCCGCATCGACATCGTCCCACGCGACCTCGACCCCCGCCTCGGCCAGGATCTCGGTCGCGCTGTCGCGCAGGATGCCGACCAGCCGGTCCTCGGGCGCCAGAAGGTCGATGCGCAACGCATCGGCCTGGCGCGTCAGGCGCAGCTCGGACCCCCAGATCAGCAGGCTGAGACCCGCCTCGTCCTCGACCAGCGGGGCCTCCCACATCGCGGCCCGCGCCTTCAGCGCCGCGACCGCGGCCCCGCTGGCACGGGGGATCAGGCCGGTTCCGTGATGACTGCGCAGATGCGACATGGGCAGGGTCCGTGGCTGGAAAGTCAAAAAGTCGGAAATATGAATTCGACAGCCGGATTGGCAGATTGACGAATCTGACAGAAAAGATCAGATACGCCCAAACGTGTCAATCCAGCAGGCCATCATGTCCGTAGAGCCCCGTATCTTCCTTCTGGCCGGTGCCAGCCTTCTTGCCCTGTCGTCCGGCGTGGCCTGGTCCCAGCAGGCCGCGGAGCCGATCCTGCTAGACGAGATCGTGCTGACAGCGTCCTCGGACGCGTCCGTCCAGGCGGACGGCTATGTCGGCGGACAGGCGCAGGTCGCCACGAAATCGAACACCCCCGTGGCCGAGACGCAGCAGTCGATCTCGGTCGTGACCAGCCAGCAGATCGAGGATCAGGGCGCGCAGACCTTGGGCCAGGCGCTGAACTACACCGCGGGCGTCGTGGGCCAGCCCTTCGGCGCGGACCCCCGTTTCGACAGCCCCACCGTGCGCGGCTTCGAAGCGCGCGGTTCGCAATACGTCAACGGCCTGCGCCAGTTGCGCGATTTCGGATCGCCCGCCTTCGAGGTCTATGGCCTGCAGCAGGTCGAGGTTCTTAAGGGCCCGAATTCGTCCCTTTACGGGGCCGGGTCGCCCGCCGGGATCATCAACCAGGTTCAGAAGCGCGCACAGGATTTCGATTTTTCGGAAGCGGGTCTGGGATATGACAGCAATGACAGCGCGCAGACCTTCTTCGACCTGAACCGCGTGGCAAGCCCGACCCTGTCCTGGCGCCTGACCGGCATCCTGCGCGACAGCAAGACGCAGATCCGCGAACTGACCAACGAACGCGGCTATCTGGGCGCGGCGCTGCGTTATGCGCCCGACGACGCGACGACCGTGGACGTGATCGCGTCCTATACCAAGGACGCGCCCATCTCGCCCCCCGGCGTACCCTTTGCGCTGACGCAGACCGGCGACGGCAAGGCCCTGCGCGACACCTATTTCGGAGAACCGGGCTTCGACGACAGCGACCGCGATATGGCGAACCTGGGCATCGAGATCAGTCACCAGATGGACAACGGCTGGACCCTGTCGCAGGGCTTCCGGGCCGAACGGTTCGACTGGACCTATACCGGACATTATGTCAGCGGCCTGACCGACGACGGCCTGTCGGTCACGCGGGGCGCGAACTTTCAGGACGAATCCACGACAGGCCTGAACCTGGACACCCGCCTGTCGAATAGCATCACCACCGGCAGCGTGACCCATGACCTGCTCTTGGGGTTGGACATCCGGCAGTACGATGCCGACACGACAACGCAGTTCTTCTTCGGCCAGCCCATCGACGCTTCCGACCCGGTCTATGGCGGGCTGCCTGTGACGTCGGCCTGGTACACCAGCATCTCCGACATCAGCCAAAAGCAGGTCGGCCTCTATGCCCAGGACGAGATCACCGTCGGCAACTGGCGCGGCAGCCTGGCCATCCGTCAGGATTGGACCGAACAGACGGGGACGAAGTTCACAAACTTTGACGGCGACACCCCCATCGACCAGTCCGACAGCGCGACCACGGGCCGGGTTGGCCTGGGCTATGTCCTGGCGAACGGCGTGATGCCCTATGCCAGTTATTCGACCTCGTTCGACCCGACCATTGGCATCGACGACACCACCGGAGAGACGCTGGACCCGACCGAGGGCAAGCAGTGGGAAGTTGGGGTCAAGTATCAGCCCGCGGGCTTTGACGGGCTGTTCAGCGCCGCCGTCTATGACCTGACCCAACAGAACCTGGTGCGCAACCTGGGCCAGGGGCGCCGCCGCCAGGTGGGCGAGGTTCGCTCCAAGGGGTTGGAGCTGGAGGCCACCGCCGCGCTGAACGCCGCATGGGACCTGCGCGCCAGCTATGCCTTCAACGAGACCGAACAGAAGGGCGGCCCAGAGGACGGGCTGGAAATGCCCAACGCGCCGCGCCATCTGGCCAGCCTGTGGCTGGACCGCGATTTCGGGAACGGGCTGCGCGCCGGGGGCGGCATCCGCCATATCGGCGAACGCAAGGGCGATTTCGGGAACACGTTCGACCTGGACAGCGTCACCCTGGTCGATCTGGCCGCGACCTATACCCGCGGCAACATCGAGGCCAGCGTGACCCTGAACAACGTCACCGACGAGGTCTATCTCGCCAATTGCGGCTCCTTCGGCTGCTACTACGGCGAAGGGCGCAGCGTCGCCGCCAAGGTCGCCTACACGTGGTAGGGCGCGGGGCCATATCGCCCCGGCCCGACCGCCGCGCCTTTCTGACCGCCGCCGGCATGATGCTGGCGGCGGGCCTGCCTTTGCGCGCAGAGGCGGGCCCGCGCCTGGCCGCGATTGACTGGGCGATGCTGGAGACCGCGACCGCCCTGGGCCACATGCCGGTCGCCGCGGCCGAGCTGATCCGCTTTCGCGCCGATGTGGGCGTCCCCGCCATCCCCGACACGGTCACCGACCTTGGCCTGCGCGGCGCGCCGAACTTCGAACTGCTGCAGCTGGTCCGCCCCACGCTGATCCTCAGCTCTCCCTATTACACCCGCTATCAGGCGCGGATGGAGGCGATCGCCCCGGTCCTGTCCCTTCCCTTCTATCAGCCGGGCGCGGCGCCGCTGCCCAAGGCGATGGACGCGCTGGACGCGCTTGCGCGGCAGATCGGCGATCCTGCCGCGGGCGGTCGGGCGCGGGCGCGGGCCGACGCGCATCTGGACCGGCTG
>NZ_VDDD01000206.1 GCF_006151785.1 Paracoccus marcusii | reverse complement strand
GTGCGGGCGGGCGCCGTCGACCGCGTCGCGCCAGGTGCCGCCCTGCGCCTCGGCCCTGGCGGCAAGATCGCGCAGCCAGGACAGGACAGAGCTGACGGGCGCGCCCAGGGGCACCTCGGCGCGGGTGATCGACAGGGGCGCGCCCGTGGCGTGGACGCGCGGCAGCTGGGCGCGACGTGACAGGGCCACGATTTCCCCGCGGTGGCCGTGGGACAGCAGGCTGATGGCCTGGTCCACCATCGACAGGCCGGACCCGATGATGACCACGCGCCCGCCCTGGGGCGGGGGGTCGGCCTGCTGCCAGGCGCCGTGGACCAGGCCTGTCGGGTCCGGTTCGGGCAGGGCATGGCCGGTGGCCAGCACGGCCCGGTCGGCGGGAACGACCTGGCCGTCGTCCAGATGCGCCGCGACCCTGGCCCGCGTGGTGACCAGCCGGATGCATGTCGCGCGCATACAGCGCAGCCGTCCGTCGGCCGACAGCGGCGCCAGCAGGTCGGTCATGTAGGCGCCATAGGTCGCACGGCCCACGAAGCAGGCGCCTGTCGCGCCGTCTCCGCGCGCGGCCAGCCAGCGGCGGAAATGGTCGGGATCGTCGGGAAAGGCGCTCATGTTGGCGACGCGGGTGTTCAGCAGATGGCCCGGATCGATAGTCGAGTAGGCGACGCCACAGCCCAGCATGTGCCGCCCCTCGATCACGGTGACACGCAGGGGCGTGGCCGGGTCGCGCAGCAGATGGGCGGCCAACAGGACGCCGCTGGCGCCGCCACCGATGATGACGACATGGGGCAGATGGGCCGCATGGGGCGCAGACGTGTCGGCCAGGGGGATGGTCTTCATGGCGGGCTCCTTCGCTTGGCTGCGGGGGCGGTCCTAGAGGGCGGCGATCATCAGTCCTGTCCACAGGGCCAGGCTGGCACCGACCAGCGTGGGGACGATGCGGTCGGGACGGTCGGTGTCGCGGGGATGGGTGCGGCGCAGATAGGCCTCGGTCTGGATGTCGAACATGGCAATCTCGGGTCCGGTGATGGGGGTCAGGCCAGCCGTCGGGCGGGCAGGGACAGGGGGGCGGGGCGCGCGCCGAACAGGCGCCGCAGGACCCCGGGTCGCGCGGTGCGCGCCAGCAGGTCGTCGCGCAGCGCCTTGCCCGCGGGCCAGGGGCCAAAGCCCGATGCCGCATTGACATGGCCCGCATGGCCGATGTCGTGCAGGTCCGCGCCCCAATGCGCCGCCAGCTGTCGGCTGTGGTCGAAAGCCATCCACGGGTCGTTGCGGCTTGCCACCAGCGTCGCGGGCACGTCGAACCGTTCGCGCGGCAGGGCACCGAAACCGCGGGTGCGGTCCGAGGTGGCCGGATCGGCAGGCGCGACCAGCAGCGCGGCCCGCACCCGCAGCCCCGGCCAGCGGGCCAGCAGATGCGCGATGGTCACCGCGCCAAGCGAATGGCCGACCAGGATGCTGTCGGGATGGGCCATGATGTGGACGGCCAGCGTGGCCTCCCAGACCTCGCGGACGGGACGGCCCGTGTCACCCATGTCCAGCAGCATCGCATTGGGGTCGGTGCGCGCCCACCAGTCCTGCCAGTGCGGCGCAGGAGAGCCGTCGAGGCCGGGGACGATCAGGGTCTTGGTCATCGGATGTCTCCTTTATCTCGCATAAGACTACAAGGATGGTCGTGTATTGCGATTCCAAAGATCACCCCGAAAAGGGAACAGGGTTCTATCGGTCGCGGGTGTTGACGGGATAGGCGGTGGTGTGGCGCAGCCGTTCCATTGCGAATTGCGATGTGACGTTCTTGATCGCCACGGCGTCGGTCAGCGCCCTGTAGAAGCGGTCATAGGCGGCCATGTCCGGCACCGCGATGCGCAGCAGATAGTCGATGTCGCCGGCCATCCGCCAGGCTTCCATGACCTCGGGCAGGGCGTCGATGGCGCGGGCAAAGGCCGCGCGCCATTCCGTGCCGTGGTCTGGCGCCTCGATGCCGACGAAGACGGTCAGGCCGAATCCCAGCATCGCCGGATCGGCCAGCGCCACGCGCCCGGTCAGCACGCCGTTCGCCTCCAGCTTCTGGATGCGCTTCCAGCAGGGGGTCTGGGACAGGCCCACCCTGTCGGCGATCTGCGCGATGGGCGTGGTGGCGTCTGCCATCAGCGTGGCGACGATCTTGCGGTCGATCAGGTCCAGGGGAGGGATCTGGGTCATCGTGCGATTCCTTTCGCCGTCAGCATGCCGCAATAGAATATAAAGTCTAGCGTGTTTGTCGTTATTATCGATGACCGGGTGATCCCGGCGCAGACATGTCCAATAAAAACCCCGCTGCCAGGTCGTCTTTTCTTTTCGCAGGGCGCGATCCGCCTTATATCCGGTGGACAGCAACGCAGTCCGGGGCAGGGTCATGATCACGCAAAAGATGAAATACGCGCTGAAGGCCCTGCTGGTTCTGGGCGACGAGGCGCGCAGCCCGCGTCCCGAGCCGCTGACGATCGAAGTCATTGCCAGGCGGTCGGGCACCCCCAAGCGGTTCTTGGAGCAGATCCTGCTGGAGGTGCGCAATGCCGGTGTCGTGGCCTCGATCCGTGGACGGTCGGGGGGGTACACGCTGATCAAGCGCCCCGAGGACGTGTCGATCTCGGAGCTGCTGCGGCTGATCGACGGGCCGATCGCGCCCCTGCCGTGCCTGTCGCGGCGTGCCTATCAGCGCTGCGAGGACTGCACCGACGAGGCCAGCTGCCGCCTGCGTCGCGTATTCTCGGAGGTGTTCTGGTCCTATCTTATCTTGATCGAATCCCTCAGCCTGGCCGACATGCTGGGCACGCCCGACGTGGCGCAGGCTGTGCTGCAGGACGGCGCGACCGCCTGAGCCGACCGCGATCCAGCGGTTTCGGAGAATAATCATCTCTTTTCACGGCCGAAATAGGCGTGATTCTTCCTTTGCTAAACACGAGTATCCCTGTCGTTATTAAGGTATCGTAGCGCCGCACTTGGCCCGAACTGAAAGGGATGACCCGATGACCTCGACCCACCCCCTGACCCATGGCCGCCCGGCGCTGTGCGCCGTGACGCTGATCGACCGCCGAACCGGCCGCCCGCACCGCGTGAACGGCGCGGCTCTGGTTGCGCCGAGCCGCGACCCCCACGGCGCCGCGGCCGAACTGCTGGCCGG
>NZ_VDDD01000205.1 GCF_006151785.1 Paracoccus marcusii | reverse complement strand
GGGCGGGGTGGCCGCGATCGACGCCTGCCGCGCGCGGCGCGCGGCCAGTTCGGCCTGGCGGCGTTCGGTCTCGGCCTGCAGGACCGCGGGGTCGAACAGGCGGGCGTGCTGGTCCGGCGCCTCGGCCAGCAGCTGTGCAGAGAGGACATCGATCTGGCGGCGGAACCGGCCCACCGCCTCGGCATGCAGCGCGCCAAGGGCGGGAATCAGCCCGACCAGCTCTGCCCGCGCCTGCGCCACGCGGTCGGCCCATGCGGTGATGCCGGTCTCCTCGACCACATTCAGATTGTGCTGGTCATAGTAGTCGAAGTTGATCCGGTCGGCATCCGCGCTGTTGGCGGTGCCGCGCCAGCGCTTCATCAGGAAGACCTCGCTGGCACGGATCATGTAGTGGTTGACGTGGCACAGATCGTACCCCGCCATCTTCGGGGAGGTGGTCCACCGCTGCCGCAGAAGGTCGCGGGTCACGTCCTCTCCCGAGCCGTTCACGATCAGCAGCGGATGCGCGGGAAGGCCGTAGAAGTTCTTGAAGACCGGTCGATGGACGCCCAGGTGCTGCACCGGCAGCGGTCGAAAGATGGTCTTGATGGCGAACTGGCTGTGCGTGAACGGAATGTCCGTGGGCGAGGCCATGGTGAACTGGCGGATCTGCAGCTCGTCCCTAAACGGGATCACGCCGCCGTTGCCGAAGATGCGCCACTGCGCGGCGACCGCGTCGGTGCGGTCGGGCAGGGCCGCGAACAGCGCGTCCAAGGTGCCGTCCCCGGTGTTGACGTGAAAGAATTCGTCCCCGTCCAGCACCGCGATCCAGTCGCTGCCCGTCACTTCGGGCAGGGCCATGGCGCGGGCATAGGCGCGGCGCTGCGGGTCGTCGGGCTGGCCGGCGATCAGGTCGCTGTTGTCGAAGTGGATGACAATCCCCGCCTGGTCCAGCAGCTGCAGCATCTGGTGCGTGCCGTCGGTGCAGTCGTTGGAATAGATGACGAAGCGGTTGAACCCGATCAGCCGGTGATAGCACAGCCATTCCAGCAGGAACGGCCCCTCGTTCTTGACGGTCGTGACGATGGTCCGCGTCGCGTTCGATTTCCAGCGGAACGAAAGATCGGGGGACAGGCTGTTCATGGCCGCACGGGTTTCCTGTGTCGTGACCCCGTCCATATCAGAGCGGCGCGGCTTCCTCAAAGGGATATGCCGCCCTGCGGTTGTCGGCGCGCGCCCGGCCTGCCCCATGGCGTGCCCGCCTGCCGCGCGGCATGGCATCGGCCCAAATCCTGTGCGCTTTGTGCAACAGCGGCGCCCGCTGCGTCGTTATCCCCTTCACAGGATGCAAGGGGCGGCTTCAAGTCGGATCTGTGACGGCCCGCGCGGGCAGCCCGGAAAGGGATGGTAAAGGCACATGGCATCGATTCTGGGTTTCCTGCAGCTGGCAGGCGCGGTGGCGCTGCTGCTGTTCGGTCTGGGACTGGTGCGCGACGGCATGGTCGAGGCCTTCGGCCTGCGAATGAAGCTGATCCTGGGCGCGGGCACGCGCACGGGGCTGCGGGCCTTCGCATCGGGGCTTGCCGCCACCTTGGGTCTGCAATCGTCGACGGCCACCGCCCTGCTGACCGCGTCCTTCGTCCAGCGAGAGATGATCGCCACCCGCCGCGCGCAGATCGTGCTGCTGGGCGCGAATGTCGGCACGGCGATGACGGCGGTGATCGTGTCGACCGACATCACCGCGGTCGCGCCGGTCCTGGTGCTGCTGGGTTACGGCCTGCGCCGCCGGGGCACGACGGTGACGTCGGGGGTGGGCACGGCCCTGATCGGCGTAGGGCTGATGCTGGTGTCGCTGACGTTGCTGGACCAGGCGACCGCGCCGCTGCGCGCCTCGCCGCAGATGGCCGCCTTCCTGCCGATGCTGGATCAGGCCTGGCCCGTGGCGCTGGCCTTCGCGGCGGGGATCGCGCTTTTGTGTTCGTCATCGTTGGCGGCGGTGCTGCTGATCGGGTCGCTGGTTCTGCCGCCCGACCTGACGGTGGTCATGGTGCTGGGCGCGAACCTGGGCGGCGCGATGGCGCCGGTGCTGGCGGGGGCCACGCTGGATATCGCCGCGCGGCGGGTGCTGCTGGGCAACCTGACGGTGCGCGCCATCGGCTGCCTGATCGCGCTGCCGCTGGCGGGATTGGCGGCGGGCGCGCTGAATGCCATGCCCCTGGCCGTGGGGCCCTTGGCGGTCAGCGCCCACCTGGCGTTCAACCTGGCGCTGGCGGCGCTGATCTGGCCCTTCAACGCGCTGGTCTGCCGTCTGGTGGCGGTGCTGATGCCGCAGGACGCGCATGCGGCCTCGACCGCGCCGCGCTGGCTGGATGCGCAGGTTCTGGACGCGCCGCCCCTGGCCCTGACCGGCGCCCGGCGCGAGGTTCTGGACATCGGCGACAGCGTCGAGCGGATGCTGGCCCAGACCCGCGCGGCGTTCCGCAAGCACGATCCCGCCCCCCTGGCCGAGGTCCGCGCGATCGAGGATCAGGTCGACCGGCGACAGCAGCAGGTCAAGAACTATCTGTCGCGCCTGACCGGCGACGCGACCGAGGCCGAGCGTCGGCAGGCCATCGACATCCTGGATTACGTCATCAACCTGGAACATTTCGGCGACATCATCGACCGGGGCCTGTCCCCCGAGGTGGCCAAGAAGATCGGCCTGGGCCTGCGCTTTTCGGGCGAGGGGTTCCGCGAACTGGACGCGCTGTTCCTGCTGACGCAGGAGAACCTGCGCATGGCGCAGACGGTGTTCATGACGCGTGACCGCGACATGGCCCGCCGCCTGATGGAGCAGAAGGTCACCATCCGCAACCTGGAACGCCAGTCCGCGCAGCGCCACCTGATCCGCCTGCGCGAAGGCCAGACCGAAAGCCGCGAAACCTCGTCCCTGCATCTGGACCTGCTGCGCGACCTCAAGCGGATCAATGCCCATGCGGTCTCGGTCGCCCATCCGATCCTGCAGGACGAAGGGCTGCTGATCGAAAGCCGGCTGCGCGGCAGCTAGGCCCGGGGCGCGCGCCAGCCCGCGCCGTCGCGGATGCCGGTCAGGTGCAGGTCCGCGTCCAGCAGGATCAGGTCCGCGGCCCGGCCCGGCGCGATGCGCCCGGCCTTGGCCCCGATCAGGTGGGCCGGGACCGACGTCGC
>NZ_VDDD01000204.1 GCF_006151785.1 Paracoccus marcusii | reverse complement strand
CCCCCGCGCGCCCACCCCCGCCAGGGCCAGGTGGCGCGGGCCGCCGAAGACGATCTCGGCGGCCGCCAGCGCGCGCAGGCTTGCGCCGGGCAGGCCGTCCGGTCCATCTTCGGTGATCCCGATGATCGTCAGCCAAGGGTCAGACATGCGACGCATCCTGCTGCTGGGCGGCACGACCGAGGCCAGCCGCCTGGCCGCCCTGCTTGCCCGCGCCGGTGTCGCGGCGGTCTTCTCCTATGCCGGACGGACCGAGGCGCCCGCAGCCCAGCCCCTGCCCACGCGGATCGGCGGCTTCGGCGGGGCCGAGGGGATGGCGCGTTACCTGCGGGACCAGGACATCGGCGCGGTCATTGATGCGACCCATCCCTTTGCCGCGCAGATCAGCCGCAACACGGATTTGGCCTGCCGCGCGGGCGGCGTGCCGATGCTGATGCTGCGCCGCCCCGCCTGGCCGGTCGATCCGGGCTGGAGCCGCGTCCCGGACATTGCGGGCGCGGTCGCGGCGCTGCCTTGCGCGCCGACCGGGGTGTTCCTGGCCATCGGCAAGCAGACCCTGGCGCCCTTCGCCCTCCTGCCGCATCGCTGGCTGTTGCGGCTGGTCGATGCGCCGGATGCGCTCCCCTTGCCCGGCGCGCAGGTCGTTCTGGCCCGCGGCCCCTTCACCGTGGCGGGCGACCGGGCGCTGATGGCGGCGCATGGCATCACCCATCTGGTCGCCAAGAACAGCGGCGGGGCCGGGGCCCGCGCGAAGCTGGACGCGGCGCGCGATCTGGGCGTTCGGGTCGTGCTGATCGACCGGCCCACAGCACCGGACCGGCCGCAGGTCGCCACGCCGGAACAGGCGCTGGACTGGCTGCATCAGGCGGCCCCCCGCGGGCTATAGACCCACCGCCCCACCCGCCGCGTGGCGCGGTTGCCGACCAGCACGACGGTGCGCATGTCGGCCATCTCGGGCGTGGCCTCCTCCAGGGTCACCACGCGCAGCGCCTCCTCCGGCGTGGTGACGGCGCGGGCAAAGATCATCAGGCGTCCGGGTTCGCATTCCTCGCGCAGCACCTCCAGCACGCGCGCAAAGCCTGCGGGCCGGCTGGCCGAGCGCGGGTTGTAGAAGGCCATCGCGAAATCGCCCCGCGCCGCGTGGCGCAGGCGGTGTTCGATCAGCGCCATGGGCTTGAGGTTGTCCGACAGGTTGATGGCGCAGAAATCATGGCCCAAGGGCGCGCCCGCCCGCGCCGCCGCTGCCAGCATCGCGGTGATGCCGGGCAGGATGCGGATCTCGGGATCGCCACCGTCGGCCTCCAACGCCTCGAACAGGGCGGAGGCCATGGCGAAGACGCCCGGATCACCCGAGGAGACGATGACCACCCGCCCGCCCTGCGCCGCCAGCGACAGGGCATGGCGGGCGCGTTCCAGCTCCGCTCGGTTGTCGGATGCATGCAGGGTCAGGCCGGGCCGCGCCGCCACCCGCGCGACATAGGGGATGTAGCCGATCACGTCCGTCGCCTGATCCAGCGCGGCGGCGACCTCGGGGGTCACCATGGCGTCCGACCCCGGTCCCAGCCCCGCGACGGTGATCCAGCCGCTCATTCCGCCACCCGCGCCATGGGGCGCCGCCCGTGGCCATGAACCAGCAGGATCGCGAAATAGGGGCAGTCGTCATCGGCCACCTCGCGCAGCGGCTGGATGCGCTGGCCGGGCATGGTGCCGCGTTCGATCAGCCAGGCATCCGCCAGCCGCCCGGATGCCGCCAGCGCGCGGCGCAGCTTGGGCAGGTTGCGGCCGGTCTTCATCACCACCAGCGCGTCGCTGCCCTGCATGTGGCGGATCAGGTCCGCCTCGGGCAGGGTGCCCATCAGCACGGTCAGCACGTCGTCGCCCCATGTCATCGGCTGGCCCACCGCGTTCCAGCAGCCGACCATGCCGGGAATGCCGGGGATCACCTCGACCTCGGCCAGCCCCTGCAGACGGATCTGCAGATGCATGAAGCTGCCATAGAGGAACGGATCGCCCTCGCACAGGACCACCACGTCGTCGGTCTGGGCCAGCTGCGCCAGACGCGCGGCCCAGAAGTCATAGAACCCCGCCAGCGCGTCGTTGTAGTCGGGATGATCGAAGGGAATTTCCGTCGTGACTGGGTATTCCATCGGATATTCGACCGCATCGGCGGTCAGCATCCCCTGGACGATGCGCCGCGCCTGACCGGGGCGGCCGGGTTTGCGGAAATAGGCGACGTGGCGCGCGGCGCGCACCGCCCGGTCGGCCCGGACCGAGATCAGGTCTGGATCGCCCGGCCCCAGACCTGCGCAGATGATGCGTCCCATCATTCCCTCCGGCTGGCCAGCGCGTTGATCGCGGCGACGGTGATGGCCGACCCGCCCAGCCTGCCGCGGACGACGACCGACGGCGCGGGCGGCGCGGCCATCAGCGCGTCCTTCGACTCCGCCGCGCCGACAAAGCCCACGGGGCAGCCGATGATTGCGGCGGGGCGGGGGCAGGCGGGGTCCTCCAGCATGTTCAGCAGGTGAAACAGCGCGGTGGGCGCATTGCCGATGGCCACGACCGCGCGCGCCAGATGCGGCCGCCACAGCTCCAGCGCGGCGGCGCTGCGGGTGTTGCCCATGTCGCGCGCCATGTCCGGCACACGCGGGTCGCGCAGGGTGCAGATCACCGCGTTGTCCGCAGGCAGGCGGGCGCGGGTCACGCCCTCGCTGACCATATGCGCGTCGCAGAGAATCGGCGCGCCGGCGGCCAGCGCCGCGCGGGCGGCGGTGGCCATGCCGGGGGTGAAGGTCACGTCGCGTTCCAGCCCCACCAGGCCCGCGGCATGGATCATGCGGACGACGACGGGTTCCTCGTCCGCGTCGAAACGCGCCAGATCGGCCTCGGCCCGGATGGTGGCGAAGGACTGGCGATAGATCGCGGCGCCGTCCCTTTCGTAGTCATGGGGCATCACAGAACCTTCGGCAGTTGATCGGGGTGCAGGCCGCGCAGGGCGGCGGGGTCATGGGCGCGGCCATGGCGGATCAGGTCGAACCCCTCGGGCGTCGCGGTCAGCGTAAGGTCGGCGGCACGCGGCCAGCCGCAGCCCTTGGCGCAGCCGCTGACATGCAGCACGGCATCCGGCGGGATCAGCGGCGCCAGCGCCCGCGCCAGGGGGCGCGTCGCGGCA
>NZ_VDDD01000203.1 GCF_006151785.1 Paracoccus marcusii | reverse complement strand
GCGATCACCGCGCCGCGCATCACGCCGCGCACCGGACCGGCCCGCAGGCTGCGGCGAAAGGCCCGGCGGGCGCGGGCCAGATCGTCGCCCGCGACCAGCACGGCCGGCACCACCAGCAGCACCATCACCATCCCGAATCCCAGCCCATAGGCCAGCGTGACCACCGTGGGCTTGAGAAACAACGCCTGCGACGAGCGTTCGTACAACAGCGGGGCCAGGCCCAGAACCGTGGTGGCCGTGGTCAGCAGCACGGGGCGGAACCGGTCGGCGACCGCATCGACGATCGCGGGCCGCAGGGCCCGGGTGGCCCGGTATTCGTCGATGGTCGAGATCAGCACGATGGAATCGTTGATGATGATCCCCGACATGCCGATCAGGCCCACCACGGAAAACAGGCTCAGCGGCAGGCCCCAGGCCGCGTGCCCCCAGACCGCGCCGATCAGTCCGAAGGGGATGACCGACATCACCACCAGGGGCCGCGTCCAGCTGGCAAAGATCCACGCCAGCACCATGTAGATGCCGGTCAGCGCCAGCGCGAATCCGATCAGAGCTTCTGACAGGAACGCGCGCTCCTGCTGGGCCAGGCCGGTGACGTCATAGGTCACACCGAACTGCGCGGCGATGTCGGGCAGCAGGCGCGTCTGCAGGTCGGCGGTGATCGCCGCCGCCCGCGCCGGATCGTCGCCCGAGATGTCGCCGGTGACCTCGATCATCCGCTCGCCGTTCTCGCGGCGGACGACCGAGAAGCCCGCCTCGGTGCTGACCGACACGATGTCGCCCAGGGGCACCCAAGCCCCGGACGCGGTGCGCATCTGCATCCGGTCCAGGAAATCGGCGCGGCGGTCGTCTTCGGCCAGTTCCACGGTGATGGCGCCGGTGCGGGTGCCCTCGGGCCAGGTTGCGGCCTCGATCCCGCCAAGGCGCTGGCGCAGCTCGCGCGCAAGCCCGTCGGTGGTGAAGCCCAGGGCCTCGCCTTGGGGCGTCAGGCGCAGCGCCAGCTCGTCCTTGTCGTAATCCAGGCTGTCCTCCAGCGCCGAGACCTCGGGCGCCTCGGCCAGCCGCGCCTTCAGCGCCTCGGCGGCGGCCTTCAGCGTTGCGGCATCCGCACCGGTCATCAGCACCGAGATGGCATCGCCCCCCGGCCCCGACCGCCCGCCGCGAAAGCTGATCGTCTCCAGCTGGGGGTCGGTGGGCATGGCCTCCTGCAAGGCGGCGACCAGCTCGAAGCTGGAATAGGGGCGGAAATCGGGGTCGATCAGCTCCATCTGGACGGCGCCCAGCAGGTCGGCGTCCTTGGTCTCGGCCCCCGGCAGGGGACGGCCCGCATTGCCGCCGACCTGGGTCATCACATGGGTCAGCGGGCTGATGCCGTATTCTGCCTCATATTCGGCCGCGACCCGGTCCACCGCGTCCTGCACCAGTTCCATGACGCGCAGGGTGTCGTCGCGGGTGGCCCCCTCCAGCATGGCGAAATTGCCCGACACGCTGCCCTGTT
This sequence comes from Paracoccus marcusii, assembly GCF_006151785.1. Classification (GTDB taxonomy): domain Bacteria; phylum Pseudomonadota; class Alphaproteobacteria; order Rhodobacterales; family Rhodobacteraceae; genus Paracoccus; species Paracoccus marcusii. The sequence continues at coordinate 1,768 of NZ_VDDD01000203.1, read as the reverse complement.
CGGGCGAATCGAAGAACCGCCACGGCACCGACCCGCTGATCAGCGCCGCCGTGGACCAGGAAAAGCCCACCATGACCAGCGCCAGCACCGGATAGCGGGCGACAAGCACCAGACGCGCCAGCGGGCGCAGAACGCCCGCCACGAACCGGTCCAGCCAGCGGTTCACGACGACCGACGGCCGGTCGTACCAGCGGTCCTTGCCGTGATGGGCCAGCGCATGCGCCATGTGGTTGGGCAGGATCAGGAAACATTCGATCAGCGATGCCGCCAGCACCAGAATGACGGTCAGAGGAATGTCCGACACCAGCGACCCGAACTGTCCGCCGATCAGCACCAGCCCGGCAAAGGCGATGATCGTGGTCAGGGTCGATGCGATCACTGGCGCGCCCATCGCGCCCGCCGCCCGTTCGGCGGCGATCAGCGGCGGCTCGCCCAGCTTGCGGGCGCGATAGTCGGCATGTTCGCCCACCACGATGGCGTCGTCCACGATGATGCCCAGCGTCAGGATCAGCGCGAACAGAGAGATCATGTTGATCGTCATGCCGACCGCGTACATCATCGCCACCGCCGCCAGCAGCGCCGCCGGGATGCCCGCCGCGACCCAGATCGCGGTGCGGGCGTTCAGAAACAGGAACAGCAGGCCCAGGACCAGCCCCAGCCCCATCAGCGCATTGTCCAAAAGCAGCGACAGCCGGGCCGAGATCTGTTCGGCCCGCGCCCGCACCAGTTCCACCGCGACCCCCTGCGGCAGGGTCGGCGCCAGCGCGTCGACGGCCGCCTGCACGTCCTGCTGCATGCCGATCGCGTCGCCCGATGCGCTGCGCTGGACGGACACCGTGACCGCCGGGTTGCCGTCGACGAAATAGGCCACGCCCCGGTCGATGCCCGTGTCGCGCACCTGCGCCACGTCGCCTATGGTCAGCTGCGTCCCGTCGGGCAGCGCGGTCAGGACCAGAGCCGAGACCTGTTCGGGGGTGCGCGTCTCGGCCCCCGTGCGCACGCGCGATATGCCCGATGCCACGTCGCCCGCAGGCGTGGGCGCGGCGGCGGCGGCGATGGTCGCCGCGATCTGGTCCAACGTGATGTCGTGCTGCACCAGGTCGGCCATGCGCAGCTCGACCAGGGTTTCGGGGGCGGACAGGCCGGTGACGGACAGCCGCGTCACCCCGCGGGCGTACAGGCGGTTGGTCAGGTCGTCCGCGATGCGGCCCAGCTGGTCCAGGCCCACGGGTCCCGAGATCACCACGTCGGTGACCGCGTCGCGCCAGGCGCGGCGCGTGACCTCGGGGTCCTCGGCGCCCTCGGGCAGGTCGCCCGCGGCGGCGATGGCGGCCTCGACCTCGCCGGTGGCGCGGGACATGTCCCAGCCCGGCTCGAACTCCAGGGTGATGCGGGCGCTGCCTTGGCTGGACTGGCTTTCGGTCAGGGACACGCCCTCGACCGCGATCAGCGCGGGTTCCAGCACGCCGACCACCGACCGGTCCAAATCATCCGCCCCGGCCCCGTCCCAGCGGACGGCCACCTGGATCTGCTGGACGACCGTGTCGGGAAAGAATTGCGCCCTGAGGCGCGGCGCGGAATAAAGGCCCGCCACCACCATCACCGCCAGCAGCAGGTTGGCCAGCGTGGCATGGCGCACGAAGGTGCCGATCAGGCCCGGGCGCCTATCCACGGGTGGGGCCCCGGCCCTGCGCCCGCTGATCGGGCCCCTGCGCGGGCACGGGGGCTGCGGCGTCGCGGACGCGGATGCCGGTGCCCAGCTGCGGCG
>NZ_VDDD01000202.1 GCF_006151785.1 Paracoccus marcusii | reverse complement strand
GCCCCGATGCCGCCCCTGTCGCGGCCCCGGCGCCGCCGGTCGCCGCCCCCGTTCGGGTCAGCCTGGCCGCGGCGATGCAGGACGCCCCCGTCTCGGTGACCGGCGTGCTGTGCCGCAAGCGCGTGTCGCTGGCCGAGCTGCGGGGATTTCTGGACGGGCGGCTGCTGAGCCTGCCGCGCACCTGTCTGACACAGGCCACGCTGGAGACGCAGGACGGCCAGGTCCTGGCCACCGGAAAATTCGGCGAGGCCGAGGGATGCCACGCGATCCGTCTGCGCGACCCCGCGTCGGCGGCGACAGATGACGGCATGGTCCCGGTGATGGGCCAGGCAGCCGCGATGATGGCCGCGCATGCCCCGAGCGACCTGTCCCGGCCCGACCCGTTTCGCGCCCAGGGCCTGTCGATTGACGACCTGGGGCTTGCCACGGGCACCGACCTGACGGCGCTGCGCGGCTGACCGGGCGCTTTTTCCTTGAATTCCCCGCATTCTGGTCGCATGTAACGTCGGTCCCGAATCTGACGGGATGACAAGAACGGAGTGACCATGGCCAAGGAAGAAATGCTCGAATTCCCCGGCGTCGTGAAGGAACTCCTGCCCAATGCGACATTCCGGGTCGAGCTTGAAAACGGCCATGAGATTATCGCACATATGGCAGGCAAGATGCGCAAGAACCGCATCCGTGTTCTGGCCGGCGACAAGGTTCAGGTGGAAATGAACACCTATGACCTGACCAAGGGGCGGATCAATTACCGCTTCAAGTAAGCCGTCCCCCGGGACGGCCGACACCACCGGAGGCCGCATGATGGCCGATACGCCCCCCAGGCTGATCCTGGGATCAGCCAGCCCGCGGCGGTTGGAACTGCTGGCCCAGATCGGGATCGTTCCCGACGCGCTGCGCCCCGCCGATATCGACGAGACCTCCCGCAAGGCCGAACCACCCCGCGACTATGTCCGCCGCATGGCCGCCGAAAAGGCCGCCGCGCTGGATCTGGCCGAGGGCGAGGCGTTGCTGACCGCCGACACCACCGTGGCCGTGGGCCGCCGCATCCTGGGCAAGCCCGCCGATCGCGACGAGGCTGCTGCCTTCATGCGGCTGATGTCGGGGCGCCGCCACGTCGTGCTGACCGCCATCGCGCTGCGCCACGGATCCCGCACCGCCCTGCGCCTGGTCGAGACCAAGGTCCGCATGCGATCGATCGATCCGGCCGCGCTGGAGCGGTACCTGGATGCGGGCGACTGGCAGGGCAAGGCGGGCGGCTATGCCATCCAGGGGGCGGCGGCCGCCTTCATCCCGTGGCTGGAGGGGTCGTTCTCGGCCGTTGTCGGCCTGCCTCTGTCGGAAACCGCCGCCATGCTGGGCGCGATCGGCATCCATCCCAAGATCAAGGAAGACGCCCGATGAAGGGTCGCCAAGTCGTTCTGGGGCATCTGTTCGGCCTCGAAGCTGCAGCCCTGATGCAGGACGGTCACCTGATCGACCTGCTGGTCGCCAGCGATCCGCTGACCGCGCTGGCGCCCGGCGCGATCTGTCGTGCCGCGACCGACCGCTTCATGAAGGGGCAGGGCGGCGTTTTCCTGCGCCTGCCGGATGGCCAGACGGGCTATCTGCGCGATCGCAAGGGCGTGTCCGAGGGCAAGCCGCTGCTGGTACAGGTCGCGGGCGTGGCCGAGGACGGCAAGGCCGTGCCCTTGTCCACGCGCCTGCTGTTTCGCGGCCGTCACGCGCTGGTCACGCCGGGCGCGCCGGGGGTCAACGTGTCGCGCAGCATCCGCGATGAGGATCGCCGGGATGAGCTGGCGGCGATCGGCCGGGCGTCCTTGGGCGATCGCGATCATGGCCTGATCCTCCGCAGCGTCTGCCTGGACGCGGAGGACGACGACATCCGCGCCGAGTTGGACGACCTGATCGAACTGGCGGATCGCGTCTGCGCCGAAACCGTGGGCGCGCCGGAACTGCTGCTGGACGCGCCCACGCCGTGGGAGCAGGCATGGATGGACTGGGCCGAGCCCGCCCCCGACGCCGTCGAGGAAGGCGAAGACAGCTTTGATCGCTGCGGCGTGCTGGACGCCGTCGATGCGCTGCTGTCTTCCCGCGTGCCCCTGTCGGGCGGCAGCGATGCGCATGTCGAGGCGACCCGTGCGCTGGTCGCGGTCGACGTGAACACCGGCAACGACACCTCGCTGGCCGCGGGACTGAAGGCGAATATTGCACTGGCCCGCGAACTGCCCCGGCAGCTTGCGCTGCGCGGTCTGGGTGGACAGATCGTGGTCGATTTTGCGCCTATGCCAAAGCGAGACCGCGCGACGCTGGATCAGGTCCTGCAGGGGGCGTTTCGGGGGGCTGGGTCGGAAACGACCTTGGTCGGTTGGACCGCGATGGGTCTCTACGAATTGACGCGCAAGCGTGACCGCGTGCCGCTGGCACGACTGGCCTCCGCAAGCGGGGACGCGTGATGGCCTGCCCGATCTGCAAGAAGGACAGCCAGCCGCAGTATCGCCCGTTCTGTTCCAAGCGGTGTGCGGATGTCGACTTGGCCAAGTGGCTGCGGGGAGCCTATGTCATCCCCGGCCCGCCGCTGGAGGACCTGCCGCGCGATGATGCCGGTGACGACTAAGCAGCGCGCCGAAAAGCGCCGCAGGTCGTCGAAAAACCGCAGATTCGGTCTGGACAGTTCTGCCGTCGCTTCGTAAACACCGCCTACCCAAGACCCGCCAGGGTCCACCGGGGCCCGGATAGCTCAGTTGGTAGAGCAGCGGATTGAAAATCCGCGTGTCGGCGGTTCAAATCCGTCTCCGGGCACCAAAAAAGCTCATATTTTATTAATATCTTAGGTCATATTTGATATACGATTGATCTATGCTGTTTTGGTCGGTCTCCGGTCCGTGGCACATCAGTGGCACAAACGGTCTAGGTGCAGATACCCCTCAGAAAAAATGACGGATCGCTGTTATGTGATCGTCTGGAGGTATCTACGGACGTCTTCGGTTAAGAATCTGGTAAGTGACCCATGTGAGTCTGAAGCTTGAGCTTGTTTGGGAAGGTTGGGCGCTCACGCGTCCACCTGTCGATGGTAGTGCGGCTAACCCCGAAAAGACGCTGAAGGTCCTTATTGGTGCAGAGGTGCTTTCGCGAAAGCCAAATTGGCAAGATGTCAGTGTCACGATTCATGGGTTCTACCTTCCTGTGCTAATTGGTCTGAGATCGCCTGCATTCATGGATGCAAAGAGGGATCACTTTCCGCCCGATGTTCATGGTCAACGGGATCGAAGCACCTTCCAGCGTGTTGCCAGATTTGACTGCCGATCTGGA
>NZ_VDDD01000001.1 GCF_006151785.1 Paracoccus marcusii | reverse complement strand
ATCGCGGGCGGCCACCGCGCGCGCTTCGGCCAGGCGCAGCGTCTCGCGGGCCTGGGTCACGCGGTCGGACAGCTGTCGGGTCTGGTCGATCTGCTGGCGCGCGGTCGTCTCGGCCATCCGGGCCAGCGTCAGGTCGCGTTCCGCCTGCGCCAGCCGGTCTGCATGCTTGCGGGCGGCCTGATGCGCCTCCTCGGCCTGCGTCAGGGCAGCCTGGCGGGCGCGGGCGGCCTCCGGGTCTGTCACGCGGGCCAGCATGCGCGTCACCTCGGAGCGGCGTGCCAAGTCGCCGGACAGGCGCGCGGCCTTGTCGCGGGCCTCGGTTTCGGCACGGGACAGTCGCTCGGCCTCCTCGATGGCGCGCTGCCATTCGCCCCCGGCCCTGGGGCGGCCGGTGGCGGTGGCCAGCCGTGCCATCTCCTGTCCGACGCGGTCCAGGACCGCGTCCATGCGCCGCCCCCCGGTCATCATGTCGATCTCTCCGGCAACGGAAGACAGCAGGTCGCGCCGCGTCCCAAGGTTGCGATCGCGGTCCTGCCGGTCTGCGGCGCTGTTGCCCTCCGGCTCCAGCCCCAGCAGGCCCTGGCGGACCCACAACAGACCCGACGGTCCGGCCAGTCCCCCATCCAGCAGGCGGTCGATCCAGGCCTCGGCCTCGTCCTCCTGGGCGATCAGGCGGCCTTGCGCGTCCGTGATCCGCGCCTGCGCCCGCGACAGGAACCGCTTGTGGATGCGGAACCGCCCTTGGGTCGATTCGATCTCGACCGCCACCTCCGGCGCGCCGCCGGCATGAGGCTGCAGCGCCTTGACCGGCGCGCGGCTGCTGCGGTGGCGTTCAAAGAACAGCGCGTGCAGCGCATCGAAAAAGGTGGATTTGCCGAACTCGTTCGGTTCGGACAGAACCGTGATGCCGTCGCCCAGGTCGGACAGCACCGCCCGGCGCCCGGCAAAGCGGCGAAGGTTGGTCAACTCGATCGCGCGCAGCTTCATGCCTGCACCTCCTGCGCAAAGCTGTACAGGCGCGACAGCGCCGCGGCCGAGATGTCGCGGTCGGCCTGCGACCGCTGCGGGTCGGTCGTGTCCGCCAGCAGGGCGTCGGCGGCGTGGCGCAGCGCGCCCGCGCGGTCGATCAGGTCCAGATCGTCGGGCCGGGCCTCGACCTGCAGGGCGGACAAGTCGACGGCGAACCAGCCGTAATCGGGCGCAGCCGCCTGCAGGGCCGCGTCCAGCGCCGCACGGTCCGACAGGGCCAGCCTGCCGCCTGCCGTCACGCTGACCAGATGATCGCGTGCCCGTTCCGTCGGCAGGGCGCGCGTCAGCGCCGCCCGCACATCCGCGCCCGGCAGCAGGTCCAGGTGCGGGCGGGTCCAGCGGAACTGCCCCACGGGCACCGCCTGCACCGTCATTTGGGCGCCCAGTCCGACCAGCAGCGCACCCGCCGGGCCGTCATGCTTGAAGCTGTCGGCCTCGGGCGCGCCCGAATACCAGGTTGCGGGGCCGATCTGGCGCTGTCCGTGCCAATCGCCAAGTGCCAGATAATCCAACCCCGACCGCGCCGCACGGTCGGGCGGGATGATGCCCGTTCGCCCGCCGCCCTCGTCGAAATCCGTCACCGGGCCGTGGCCCAGGCCGATCCGCCGCGCGCCTTGCGGCGTGGCCGCGTCCATCGCCTGCGTCAGGTCGCGCCCGGCGCGACGCTGCGTGCAAGGCGCGGGCAGCAGCCAGACGTCGTCGGCCAAGGTCACCGGGCCGTCATCCAGCAGGGGTTTCAGGTTCGCCGGGCCATCGGTCGCGATGCGCCGCCACAGCTCGGTCGCCGCCAGGCTGTCATGGTTGCCGGGCAGCATGATCCAGCGGATGTCTGCCTCCTCCGCCATCGCGCGAAGGGCCTGGCGCAGGGTGTCGGGGGCCGGGGTTTCCGCGTCGAAACTGTCGCCCGCCAGCAGCACGACCTGTGCACCGCCCTGCCGGGCAGCCTGGGCCAGGCGCCCGATGGCGGCATGACGCGCCTCGCGCAGGCGGTTGCGGATACCCTCGGGATAGCCGCCGAAGGGCTTGCCCAAATGCAGGTCCGATGCGTGCAGAAAGCGGAATGTCATGCGTGAGAATCCTTGTCGGTCAACGGGTCGCACTCACGGATCCAGGTCGATCCGCAATTGCAGCGGGTCGGTGCCCATGTCGAACGCGGCCTCGTCAAAACGCGGCGCGCGCAGGCGCGGTGCAGGCCCGACAGAAATGCCCCAGCGTTCCTGTGGCATTCCCAGCACGTTTGTGTCCAGCCGCCCGTTGCCATTCGCATCATGCAGCACCGCCACCGCATAGCGCCCCGGCGTCACGCCCTCGAACATGCAGACAGCCTGGCCACCGCGCGGCGGGGACGCGTCATGGACCGCGCCCGCCCCGTCGGGAAACCCCGCGGGATCGGCATGCAGGCTGCAGGCCAGCACGCCGCGGTCATCGGGGATGCCGGTCACCGTCACCTGGATGGTGCCCGCGATCGCGGGCGCGGCCAGCGTGGTTGCGGCGACCAAGGCCGCGATCCCGATCCTGCGACGATGCTGCATCCGTTCCCCCGTGACGGTCGTGACATGACGTGGCAGGTCACCACGAAACGCGGTGCCGGACAACCGCCGCCAGGGCCTGATACGCAGATGGCCGCGCCTTTGCGGGCGCGGCCATCGACACGTCACCGTGAAGGACGATCAGATCTGGCGTTCGGGCATCTGCACGACAAGACCGTCCAGCGCCTCGGTCACCTTCAGCTGGCAGGTCAGGCGCGACCGCTCGGGGTCGGGCTTGTAGGCAAAGTCCAGCATGTCCTGCTCCATCGGGTCCACCGGCGGCAGCTTGTCCGTCCATTCCGGCGCCACATAGACATGGCAGGTCGAACAGGCGCAGGCGCCGCCGCAATCGGCGTCGATGCCGGGAATGCCGTTGTCGCGCGCACCCTCCATCACGGTCATGCCGGGGCGGACCTCGACCTGGTGGCGGGTGCCGTTGTGTTCGATATAGGTAATCTTCGCCATGAGTGCTTGTTCCCTTGTGTCACCCGGAATTACGGGATCGGACGGCCATTGAAAAGGGGCAGCCCCGAAAGGCCGCCCCTCTTTTGCCATGGGCCGCAGCTTATTCGACCGGAGCCGTGTCCTCGTCCGCAGGGGCGGTCTCTGACAGGGGCAGCGCCACGAACAGCGGCTCTCCGCCACGGCGGATCAGCATCAGGACCGACCGGCGACCGGCCTCGCGGGCCTCGTCGATGCGGGCGTTCAGGTCGGCCACGCTGGCGACGGACTGCTGGTTGACGTCGGTGATGATGTCGCCGGGGGCCAGGCCCTTCTCTGCGGCCGCACCCTCGGGGTCGATGCCGGTGATGGCCAGGCCGGTCGCGTCGCGCGGCGCACCCAGCTCGGCCGCCATTTCGGGCGTCAGCACCGTCACGGTCATGCCCAGGACATCGCTCTCCGACGGCTCTGCCGCCGCGGGCGATTCCGACGCGCCGTTCTGCGCCGTCTCGCGGCGACCCAGGGTCACGTCCAGCGTCAGTTCGTCGCCGTCGCGCATCACCACGACCTGCGCGGTCTCTCCCGCCGGGGCCTCGGCCACGCGGCGGACCAGGCCGCGGGTGTCCTCGACCTCGGTGCCGGCAAAGCTGGTGATGACGTCGCCCGTCTGTAGGCCTGCATCGCGCGCCGGGCCTTCGGGAACGTCGGTGATCATCGCGCCGCCAGCCACGTTCAGACCCATCGCCTCGGACATTTCAGGGGTCACATCCTGGATCATGACACCCAGCCAGCCGCGACGGGTCTCGCCAAATTCCTTCAGCTGTTCAACGACTTGCGAAACGACGTTCGACGCCATCGAGAAACCGATGCCGATCGATCCGCCGTTGGGCGACAGGATCGCGGTGTTCACGCCGATCACTTCGCCCTTCAGGTTGAAGAGCGGCCCGCCGGAGTTGCCCCGGTTGATCGCCGCGTCGGTCTGCAGATAGTCGTCATAGGTCCCCGACAGCTCGCGGTTGCGGGCCGACACGATACCCGAACTGGCCGAAAAGCCCTGACCCAGCGGGTTGCCAAGCGCCAGGACCCAGTCGCCCACGCGGGCGCTGTCGCTGTCGCCGAAAGTGACGAAGGGGATCGGCGTCTCGCTGGTGACCTTCAGCAGGGCCACGTCCGTGTTCGGGTCGGTACCCACCACCTCGGCGGGCAACGTCTCGCCGGAATAGAACTCGATCTCGATCTGGTCGGCGCCCTCGATGACGTGGTTGTTCGTGACGATGAACCCGTCGGCCGAGATGACGAAGCCCGACCCCAGCGCGTTGGACCGCTGCGGGCTGCGAGGCGTCGGCATCCCTTCCGGTGCACCGGGGCCGCCGGGCAGGCCGAATTCGCGGAACAGGTCGGCAAAGGGGCTGCCTTCGGGGAAGGCCGGCCCGCCGGTCGGCTGCGACACGACCGAGGTCGTGGTGATGTTCACCACCGCGGGCGAGACCTGCTGCGCCAGGTCGGCAAAGCTGCCGGGCATGACCTGGGACGTGTCGGCGGTCGCGGCATCCGCCCCCAGCGGCTGGTTGGCCTCGGCGGCCTCCTGGGCCTGCTGGCTGACCTCGGGGGGCACGTCGTCATTGGCCGGGTCGACGGCCTGCGCGCCGGCTTGGCCAAGCCCGACCGCCAGCGCCAGCGCCGACGCGGTCAGGATATGGCGAGGGAAAAGCGGTTTCATGCGGGATGTCCTCATCTCTCGACGGCAGCGATCAGGGGCGGGTGCCCGGACTGCCTGTTGGATATGACGCCAATGTAGGGTGCCGTGGCAAATAAACCACGCTCTCGACTTGTGAACAGATCGTGATTTTCGTTGCAGAAACGGGCGAAGGTTTCCCTCCGCCCGCCTCGGGTTCGTCAGTTGGCGGGCGCGGGTTCCGCCGCCGTATCCTCGGCCGGGGCCTCGGGGGCCGGGGCTTCCTCAGCTGGCGCATCCTCGCTCTGGGCAGCGCCCTCCACCGGGGCGTCCGGCGACAGGATCTCGGACGGCTCCTGCGGGGGCGTGGCCAGATTCTCGGGCACCGGGGTCAGCTCGATCCCGGCAGATTCGCCCAGACGGTTGCCGTCGCGGTCGACTACCTCGGGAACGACCAGCTCCTCGCCTTCGGGCGTTTCGGCAGGGCTGTTCAGACCCAGCCGCTCGGCCGAATTGCCCGGCGGTACCGGCGTCGATGCGGGGTTGGCGTTCGCAGCCCCGTCGCTGGACAGATAGCTGAAGAACTCGCTGTCCGGCTGCATCACCAGCGAGCTGTTGCTGCCCTGAAGCGCGCGCTGATACGAGGTCAGCGAGCGCGTGAAGGCAAAGAATTCGGGGTCGCGGCCATAGGCGTCCGCATAGATCGCGTTGCGCTGCGCGTCGGCCTCGCCTCGGACGATCTCGGAGCGGCGGCCGGCCTCGGAGGTCAGCTCGACCACGGTCCGGTCGGCGGCGGCGCGGACGCGCTGCGCAGCCTCGTTGCCGCGTGCAACCTCGTCGGCGGCCTCGCGGGCACGCTCGGCCCGCATCCGGGCATAGGTCGCGTTCAGGTTCTGCTCGGGCAGGTCGGTGCGGGTCAGGCGGACGTCGATGATCTCGATCCCCAGGCCGCCCGAATTCGACCGCGCCTCGTCGCGGATCTGGTTCATCAGGCTGGTCCGGTCATCCGACAGGACCGAGGTCGAGGGCACCGTACCCAGAACGCCGCGAATGGCGTCGATCACGATCGGCTCAAGGCGCATTTCGGCGGCCTGGATGCCCTGCACGCCGACCGCCTGGCGGAACCGCACTGGATCGGTGATGCGCCAGCGGGCGAATGCGTCGACCACCAGGCGGCGGTCGTCCAGCGGGGTGACCTCCAGCGGGCTGGTCGGCAGACCCAGGATGCGCCCGTCGTACTTCACCACGTTGTCGATAAAGGGCAGCTTGAAGTTCAGGCCCGGCGTCTCCTGCACGTCGACGACCCGGCCAAGACGCAGCACCAGCGCCTTTTCCCGCTCGTCCACGATGAACAGGGCCGATCCGGCCAGGACGGCAACGACGACCACGGCCGGCAGGGCCAGGGCGGTCAGCAGGTTCTTGCGCGCAGCCATCAGTTCGTCCCTCCGCTGGTCGTTGTGGTGCCGGGCTGGGTGCCCGCCTGCGTGCCGGTGGTCTGGCCCGCGCCTTGGCCGGCGGTCGGCGCCGGGGGCGTGGCGCCGCCCTGCCCCGTGCCGCGCAGCTGGTCCAGCGGCAGATAGGGCACGATGCCCGAGCCACCCTCGCCACCGCCGATGCCCTCGCCGATGATGATCTTGTTCACGCCGCCGAGAACCTGCTCCATCGTCTCCAGATACATCCGGCGACGGGTCACATCGGGCGCGTTCACGTATTCCTCGTAGATCGAGTTGAAGCGCGCGGCCTCACCCGCGGCGGTGTTGACCGCCTCGGCGCGATAGGCTTCGGCCTGTTCCAGGATCTGGGCCGCCTGACCCCGGGCTGCGGCCAGTTCGCGGTTGGCATAGGCGTCGGCCTCGTTCTGCAGACGGTCACGCTCCTGCTGGGCGGCCTGCACCTCGCGGAAGGCGTCGATGACCTCCTCGGGCGGGTCGGCCCGGTCCAGGTTGACGCGGATCACGTTGATCCCCGACTGATAGCTGTCCAGCGTGCTTTGCACGGCGGCGCGCAGGTCGCTGGCGATCACGCCGCGATCGCGGTTCAGGATCGGGGCCAGTTCGCTGCGCGCGATGATGTCGCGCATCGCGGCCTCGGACACGGCGCGGATCGTGTCTGCGGGGTCGGCCAGGTTGAACAGGTACATCTGCGGATCGCGGATGTTCCAGACCACCTGGTATTCCATGTTCACGATGTTCTGGTCGCTGGTCAGCATCAGGCCGCTGTCCATCGGGCCGGCTTGGCCGGTGCCGATCTCGGTCACGCGTTCGTTCGTGACGGGCACGACCTCGGCGGTGACGACGGGCCAGGGGGCAAAGTTCAGACCCTCGGTCCCCACGGCGATGGCGCGGCCGAAGAGGAACTCGACCGACTGTTCGTTGGTCTGAACACGATAGAAGCTGGCAAAGGCCCACAGGCCGACCGCTGCCAGGCCCGCCACGACCAGGGTCGAGCGGTTCAGGCCAAAGTCCGGACCCATCGGGCTGCGACCGCCGCCGCCACCCCCGCCCGTGCCGCCGCCGGTGCCGCGACCGCCCATCAGCACGCGCAGGCGTTCCTGGCCCTTCTTCATCAGGTCCTCGATCTCGGGGCGCTGCGGGTCGTTGTTCGGACGGCGCGGCCCGCCGGGGGGCGGCTGTTCACCCCAGGGACGGCCGGCAGGCTTCTTGTCACGATCCCCGTCATCCCGGCCGCCGTTGCCGCCGCCGCCTCCGCCCCAGGGGCCCTGATTTGCCATCCGATAGACCTTCTTTCGTAGAAATTTCCGTTAGTTGAAAACTGGGGCGCGGGGCCGAAATGTCAACCCTGACACCCGTCCATGGCCGCGACCCAAGGCCGCGCCCACGGGATTGTCAGCCCGCCACGCCCTGATGCCGGCGCGTGGGCTGGCGCATCGTCACCAACTCCTCGGCCGCGGTCGGGTGGACGGCCACGGTCGCGTCGAACTGCGCCTTGGTCGCGCCCATGGTGATGGCGATGGCGGCCAGCTGGATCATCTCCCCGGCCTCGGGGCCGAAGATGTGACAGCCCAGCACGCGGTCGTCCGCCGGATCGACCAGCAGCTTCATCATCACCTTGGCGTCGCTGCCCGCGAACATAGACCGCATCGGCCGGAAGGTCGCCGCGAAGACGTCGACCGGACCGCGCGCCTTGGCCTCCTCCTCGGTCAGGCCGATGCTGGCCAACTCGTGCGGGCGCAGATAGACGGCGCTGGCGACCAACCCGTGATCGACCGTCCGGGGCCGTGCGCCGAAAACCGTGTCGGCAAACGCATGCCCCTCGCGGATCGCGACCGGGGTCAGGTTGACGCGGTCGGTCACGTCGCCCACCGCAAAGATCGACGGCACGCAGGTCTGCGACCATTCGTCGACCTCGATCGCGCCGTTGGGTTTCGTGCGGACCTCGGTCGTCTCGAGGCCCAGGCCCCGGGTATAGGGGTCGCGCCCAGTCGCCATCAGCACCGCGTCGAAACGATCGTCCGATCCGTCGTCGAACCGCACGCGGATGCCGTCGCCGTCACGTTCCAGCGCCGCGGGCGTCAGGCCCAGACGCAGGTCCACGCCCACCGCGCTCAGCTGCAGCGTCGCCAGGTCGCGCGCCTCGCGGTCGAAACCCCGCAGCACCGCGTCGCCGCGATAGGCCTGCACCGTGTCCACCCCCAGCCCCGCCAGGATCGTCGCGAATTCGCAGGCGATGAAGCCGCCGCCGACCAGCAGGATGCGCCCCGGCAGCCTGTCCATCAGGAACAGGTCGTCCGAGATCACCGCCAGCTCCTCTCCGGGAATGCCGATGGGCGCGGGACGGCCGCCGGCCGCAATCAGGATGTGGCGGGCGGTCTTCGTCGTACCGTCTGCCAGCCGGACCCGGTGATGGCCGTCCAGCGTGGCACGCTGGTCGTGGATCTCGACCCCCGCGCGGGTCAGGCCGGCGCGATAGATCACCTCCAGGCGCGACAGTTCGGCGTCCAGCTTCTCGCGGAACACCTCCCAGTCGAATGCCCCGGCCTGCGCGTCGCACCAGCCATAGCCGCGCATCTCCTCGGCCATCAGCCCGGCCTGAGAGGCAAAGATCATCAGCTTTTTCGGGACGCAGCCGCGGATGACGCAGGTGCCGCCCATGCGGCTCTCCTCGGCCAGGCCGACCTTGGCGCCGTGCTCGCCCGCCGCGATCCGCGCCGCGCGCACCCCGCCCGAGCCGCCGCCGATGACAAACAGGTCATAGTCGAAGGTCACGTCATTCCCCTTCCTGCGCCAGCATGTCGGCGTCGATGTCGTTGCGCGCCAGTTCGATCACGCTGCCGTCCTCGCGGCCGATGATGGCCAGATCGCACATCCCCAGGAACAGCCCGTGTTCGACGACGCCGGGAATGCAGGACAGCGCCCGCGCCAGGGCGGACGGGTCGGGGATCACCTCCAGGTGCAGGTCCAGGATCAGGTTGCCCTCGTCCGTGACGACCGGGTCGCTGCCCTTCAGGCGTTGCAGGATGTCGTGTTCGCCCAGTTCCAGCCCCTCCAGCGCGCGGCGGATCAGCTTGCGCGTGGTCTCGAACCCGAACTCCAGCACCTCGACCGGCAGGGGAAAGGCGCCCAGGGTCTCGACCACCTTGCCGGGATCGGCGATGACCACCATGCGGTCGCTGGCGGCGGCCACGATCTTCTCGCGCAGATGCGCCGCACCGCCGCCCTTGATCAGGTGTAGGTCGGGATCGACCTCGTCCGCGCCGTCGATGGTCATGTCCAGCCAGCCGATGTCGTCCAGGCTCTCGATGCGCAGGCCCAGGCTCTCGGCCAGCTGGGCCGTGGCGCGCGACGTCGCGGCGCAGCGCAGGGACAGACCCTCGGCCTGCACGCGGGCGGCCAGTTCGCGCACCATGACGCTGGCGGTCGAGCCGGTACCAAGGCCCAGCCTCATCCCGCCCTCGACCAGCGCGACCGCCGCCTTGGCGGCGGCCAGCTTGGCGGGATCGACCTGCGGTGATTGCGACATGACGACATCCCCTGAAAAATCCGTTCGCCCGCTTATAGGCCAAGCCACCGCCAAGGGCGAGAGGCCGCGACCCGTCAGCCGCGCGCCAGCCCTTCGGGCAGGATCACGGTAAAGCGGCTGCCCTGCCCCAAACGGCTCTCGATCCGCAGTCGGCCGCGGTGGCGGTTCACGATGTGCTTGACGATGGCCAGGCCCAGCCCGGTACCGCCCTGTTCGCGCGACCGGTGGGTGTCCACGCGATAGAACCGCTCGGTCAGGCGCGGCAGGTGCTGCTCCTCGATGCCGTCGCCGCGATCCTCGATGGCCACGGCCCAGGCCGGTCCGCGCAGCAGCGGTTCGTGCGCGATGCGCGACAGCGTGACGCGCAGCACGCCGCCCGATCCGCCGTATTTCACCGCGTTCTCGATCAGGTTCTGGAACACCTGGGTCAGCTGGTCGCCGTCGCCGGGCAGGCGCAGGTCGATGTCCAGCCCCTCGGTCGCGACGCTTACCCCGGCGGTCTGGATGCGCGGCGCCAGCATGGCCAGCGTTCCACGCAGCAGCCCCGGCAGATCGACCCGGCCCGAGGGGCGCGACCGCTCCTCGGCCTGCACCCGGCTCAGCGACAGCAGCTCGCTGATCAGGCGGTTCATGCGCGCGGCCTCACGCTCCATGATGTCCAGGAACCGGTCGCGGGCGCGGGCGTCGTCACGCGCCGGACCGCGCAGCGTCTCGATGAAGCCGGTCATGGCGGTCAGCGGGGTCTTCAGCTCGTGGCTGACATTGGCCACGAAATCGCGGCGCATCTGCTCGGCCTCCTCGGCCACGCTGCGGTCCAGGACGGCGACCGTCGCGCCACGCCCCAGGGGGCTTGGCAGGGGCGCCACCGTCACCTCGGCCAGGATCTCGCGGCCGTCGGCGACGCAGGTCGCGCGCAGGGTGGCGACTCCGTCCGGTGCCGTGGGCAGCGTCTGATCGGGCGTGGGCGCAGGCACCCCCTCCGGGTCCAGGACCCAGTCCACGGCCTGCACGATGGCAGGATGGCGCAGCACGGTCACGAACGGTCGCCCGACCAGGGCCGGACCGAACAGCGCCAGCGCCAGCGGATTGGCGGCGATCACCCGCGCCTCGCGGTCGACGGCCAGCATGGGCAGCGGAATGCCGTCCAGGAACCCTTCGACCCGGCGCGGCCCGGCCGCCATCGCGTCAGTCCCCCGCCGGCGACAGCCCGGCCCGGAACCGCGCCGCGTTGTCCCGGTACCGCGCCGCGGATGCCCGCAGCCCCGCCTGCGCATCGGTGTCCAGCATCCGAACGACGCGGCCCGGGGCGCCCATGACCAGCGCGCCGTCGGGGATCACCTTGCCCTCGGGGATCAGCGCCCCTGCCCCGATCAGCGCACCCGCGCCGATGATCGCGCCGTTCAGCACCGTCGCCCCCATGCCGATCAGTGCACCGTCGCCGACCCGGCACCCGTGCAGGATCGCACGGTGCCCGATCGTGCAATCGGCCCCGATCACCAGCGGGTGGCCCGGATCGGTGTGCAGCACGCACAGGTCCTGGACATTGCTGCCCTGCCCCACCTCGATCACCTCGGTATCACCGCGCAGCACCGCCCCGAACCAGACCGACGCCCCCGGCGCCAGCACGATCCGCCCCATCACCTGCGCGTCCGGCGCGACCCAAGCCTGCGGGTCGATCTGCGGCGTGATCCCGTCCAGCGACCAGATCATGCGACACCTTCGGACATCAGGTCGCGGACAAAGGCCCCCAGCCCCGCCTGCCGGTCGCGACGCAGGCGTTCCGCCGTCAGTATGGCACGCATCCGCGCCTCGGTCTGGTCCAGGTCGTCGTTGACCAGGACGTAATCGTATTCGGCCCAGTGGCTGATCTCGGATCGGCTTTTCTGCATGCGCCCGGCAATGACCGCGTCGCTGTCCTGGCCGCGGCCGCGCAGGCGGCGTTCCAGTTCGGGCAGCGACGGCGGCAGCACGAAGATCGACACGACATGCGCCCCAAGGGCCGATGCCCGGATCTGCTGGCCGCCCTGCCAGTCCACGTCGAACAGCGTGTCGCGCCCGGCCAGCATCGCCTGTTCGACCGGCCCGCGCGGGCTGCCGTAAAGGTTTCCGAAGACCTCGGCATGTTCCAGCATCTGCCCCTCGGCGACCATCCGCAGAAAGCCGTCGCGGGTGGTGAAATGGTAGTGCTCTCCGTCGATCTCTCCAGCCCGCGGCGCCCGCGTGGTGGCCGAGACCGAGAAGCGCAGCCCCGCGTCCCAGTCCATCAACCGCCGCGCCAGCGTGGATTTCCCCGCCCCGGAGGGCGATGACAGGATGACCATCAGGCCGGTGCGTTCGATCATGGCGGCATGTTCCCTGGCGGTTGGTCGCGATGCGTCCGGGGATGCCCCGTCGCGCCGCAGGGGTCAAGACCCGCAACCGGAAGGCATCTTAACCATTCGTTCATTAAATGACTCGGCGAGCGGGCGGGGAACGCGCTATTGTCAGGGGTGAGCAGTGACCGGCCGTGGCCGGAGAGAGTAAAGGGTTGACCGTGCCGGACCGGGAAGACGGACCAGACACCAAGCCGGGAATGCCGCCCCAGGACGCCATGGGACGGATCGTGCGCCTGCAGGACTATGAGACCTGCACGCCGGACCGCGTTCTGCGCGAGATGCGCGAATACTGGGACGGCATCCGCAAGGGCCGGGCGATCCCGGCGCGGTCGGATGTCGATCCGCGGGGCATCGCGCGCACGCTGGATTATGCGTTCATCCTGGAACGCATCGCGCCGGGCGCGGGTCGCCTGCGTCTGGCGGGACGGCACCTGATCGACCTGATGGGCATGGAGGTGCGCGGCATGCCCGTCTGCGCCTTCCTGAACACCTCGTCGCGGGGGCGGTTCTCGGACGTGCTGGAAAGCGTGTTCAAGGCGCCCCAGATGGCGCGACTGACGCTGCAGGGCAAGCCCGACTATGGCCGCCCGCAGCTGAACGCCCAGATGCTGCTGCTGCCGCTTCGGTCGGATCTGGGCGACGTCACCCGCGCCCTGGGCTGCCTGGTGGCGGAGGGCGACACCGGCATCGCGCCCCGCCGCTTCGACATCCTGGCGGATGAGGTCATGCCGATCATCGAAGGCGGCACGACGGTCAAGCCCTCGCCCTCGGCCATCGGCTTTGCCGAAGGACGCGCCGATTTCAAGCCGCGAGGGGCCGTGCCGGACAAACCCGCAGCGGAAAAGCCCCTGCGCGGTTTCCCCCAGGCCGAAACCCCCGAGGAACGGCGCGCCCTGTTCCGGGTCATCCAGCCCCGGCAGCCCGACGCCTAGCCCAGCAGCGCCGGCCGCCAGCGATACAGCGCGGCCGGCGCCGGCGACGCACGCCCCAGGCTCTGCAGCTCCAGGTCCTCGCCCCGACGGAAACCAAGGTTCTTCAGGATCTTGCGTGACGCATCATTGTCGACGAAGGCAGCTGCCAGAACCTCGGGGGGGTCGAACCGCGCCACCAGTTCTGCAAAGACCGCGGCGACCATCTCCTGCCCCAGGCCCTGTCCGGCATGGGCGGGGTCCAGGAAATAGTTCATGCGCGGCGGTGGGCCTTCGGACAGGCCCACGATGCCGACGACCTGCCCCCTGTATCGGACCGCCAGCCGCAACGGCGGAAGCAGCGCGCCCTGCAGCAGCAGTGGCTGGACATCGTCCAGCGTCATCGCGGGGTCATAGCGCAGCAGCATCCGTGCCACCTCGGGCTTGGTCACGATGCGGTGCAGCGCGGGCAGGTCGTCCGGGGTCACCGCATCGATGCGCAAGCGCGGCGTCGTCAACGCAATCGCGTGGCGCTGCTGGAACGTGTCGCGGTCCAGATGCAGCATCTCGGCCGGGACCTCGGCCCGCAGCGGGCGCGACCGAAGCACTGTCCGGCCACAGGGCCGAAACCCCAGCCAAGCCAGAAGGCGCGCTGACCGGTCGTTGCCGATCAGGCAATGGGCATGCACCTCGGTCGCGCCGGAGAGGAACAGGCGCGAAAGGGCCAGCACGCCCGCGCGGCGGCCGATCCCCTGCCCCTGCCGGTCCGGTGCGATCCAGATGCCAAAGACGCGGCCCGCCTGGACCATGCCGACCAGCCGTCCGTCCTGACGGATCGCATGTTCGTCCAACCCCGCGGCTGCGATGAAATCGCGCGCGTCAGCCGTGCCATAGGGCCAGGGCAGCGTGGTCAACCAGCGCACGACGTCCCAATCGGCCAGGGCTGCCGCAATGTCGTCGGCATCCTCGGGCCAGGGGCGCGTCAGGGCGACCGGCGGGTGCATCGCCTATCCGACCGGCACGACCCGGACCGCGCCGCCCTTGGCCGACAGCGCGATCTCCCCGGCGGCCAGACGCAAAGCGTCGCGGCCAAAGACCTCGGCCCGCCAGCCCTGCAATGCCGGCAGGTCGCGGCTGCCGGTGGCCAGCGCGTCCAGTTCGGACGACGACGCGATCAGCTTTGGCGCGACGCCCGCCGCATCGGCCTTGGCCTTCAGCAGCACGCGCAGCAGATCCGACAGGGCGGCATTGCCGGGCTTGCCGGGCTCCTCGCCCTTGGGCTGCGGCAGGTCCTTGGATTCGATCCCGGCCTTGACCGCGGCCAGGATGCCGTTGGCGATGTCGCCCTTGCGCGCCTCGCGCAGCAGCAGGCGGGACTTGCCCAAATCGGCCTCGGTCAGCGGCTTGGTCGAGGCCAGCTCGATCATCGCGTCATCCTTGTAGACGCGGCTGCGGGGGATGTCGCGCGCCTGGGCATAGCTTTCGCGGAACCGCGCCAGTTCGCGCAGGATCGCCAGGAAGCGGGGCGAGTTGGTGCGGGTACGCACCTTGAGCCAGGCCTCTTCGGGGCGGGTGATATACGTCTCGGGGTCCTCCAGGACCGCGATCTCCTCGGCCAGCCATGCCTCGCGGCCGGTCTTCTTCAGCTCGGCCGACAGGTATTCATAGATCACCCGCAGATGGGTCACGTCGGCCAGCGCATAGGCGGCCTGCGCATCCGACAGCGGACGGCGCGACCAGTCGGTAAAACGCGAAGACTTGTCCAGGTCGGCCCGGGCGATCTTGCGGACCAGCGTCTCGTAGCCGACCTGTTCGCCAAAACCGCAGACCATGGCCGCGACCTGGGTGTCGAACAGCGGCACAGGGAACAGTTGCGCGTCGTGATAGAAGATCTCCAGATCCTGGCGGGCGGCGTGGAACACCTTGACCGTCGCCTCGTGGCGGAACAGGTCATAAAGCGGTTCCAGCGACAGCTCCTCGGACAGGGGATCGACCAGGACGGCGTCGCCCCCGCCGGTCTTGGCCGTCGATGCCGGCGGGATCGCCAGCTGGATCAGGCACAGCTTGGACCAATAGGTCCGCTCGCGCAGGAACTCCGTGTCGACGGTCACATAGGGGGCAAGCTTTGCGGCCTCGCAGAAACGGGCGAGGTCTTCGGTGCGGGTGATGGTGGGGATGTCCTGGCTCATGCGCTCTTTCAGATCGGGCGGTTCGTCCGCCAATTGGACAGCTTTACGCCCACGGCAGCGCGTTGAAAAGCCCCGTCGCCCGCCGCCGGGGCACAGGTCCTAGTCCGGCGCCTGCTCGCCCGGACGGGCGCGCAGCGCGTCGGCCACGCCGTCCTCGCAGACGGTCCGGTCGACCATCGGCACGCCCGTGCGAAAGGCCGCACGGCCGATCAGATGGGCCGCGACCGGCGCGGTCATCAGCAAAAACAGGATCGCCGCCACCGCCCGCGCGATGACCGTTCCTTCGGCGAACTGCACGGCCACGGCCACCAGGATCAGGCCCGAACCCAGTGTTCCCGCCTTGGTCGAGGCATGCATCCGCGTCAGCAGGTCGGGCAGCCGCAGCACCCCCATCCCCGCCGCGAAACAGAAGATGCCGCCGGACAGCACCAAGATCGCCACGATGATGTCATGCATCATGTCAGTTCCTCCGCCTTGAGCAGGATGCGACGCTCCAGATAGCGCGCCAGGCACACGGTCGCCAGAAAGCCGACCAGTGCCAGCACGACGGCCACGTCCAGAAAGCCCGCGCTGCCCGACAGCAGCGCCGTCAGGCCGCCGAACGAGACCAGCTGCACCGTCATCAGGTCAAGCGCCACGATCCGGTCAGCCAGGCTTGGCCCCCGCACCAGCCGGATCGCGGCCAGCACGACGCCCAGGATCACCAAGGCAAAGCCGAACAGGATTACAAATTCCAGCAGGGTCATATCGTTCACTCCGTCGCCTCGCGGACCCAGACCTCGAACCGGTCGCGGATCTGCGCGCGGATCGCGTCCGGGTCGTCGCCGAACATTGCGTGGATATACAGCGTGCTGCGGTCCTCGGACACGTCGAGGCTGAGCGTGCCTGGGGTCAGCGAGATGAAGTTGGCCAGCAGCGTGATCTGCAGGTCGGTCGTCACCGTGATGGGCACCGCGATCAGCGCGGGCTGCGACGACTGTCCTGGCGTCAGCACGTCGCGCACGACCGGGATCGAGCTGACCACCAGTTCATAGACGAACATCACGATCAGCCGCGTCCAGTAGTAGAGGCGCCGGAAATAGACCCCGGTATCGGGAAACAGCGGACGGACCAGCCACATCGCGGCCATGCCGACCAGATAGCCGGTCGTCAGCCCGCCCAGGGTCAGCCCGCCGGTCAGCGCGACCCAGGCAAAGGCCAGCACCATGTTGATGGCGAACAGGTTCATGGCTGCACCCCCAAGACGGTCGTGACATAGTCGGTTGGATCCAGCAGCTGCGTGGCCGCCCGTTCGGCGAACAGCACGAAGGATTCCGGGAACAGGCCGATGATGCAGGTCAGCGCGGCCAGCGCGACGATCGGCAGCATCAGCGCCATCCGGTCGCCCATCGGCAGGTCCGACAGGCGCGGCTTGACCCCGTCGGGATTCGCGGGCCAGAAGGCCGAGCCCCAGATCTTGGTCATCGAGAAGATGGTCAGCAGACCGACCGCCAGCGACACCCCGGCCACGAACCACATTTCCAGGTCCAGCGCGGCCTTGACGACCACGTATTTCGCCCAGAAGCCCGAAAGCGGCGGAAAGCCCGCCAGCGAGAATGCCGGGATCAGGAACAGGAAGGCCAGCACCGGGGCATGGGCGTAAAGGCCGCCGATGCGCGCCAGATCGGTCGATCCGGCAATGCGCTTGGCCACGCCCGCGACGAAGAACAGGTTCGCCTTTACGATGATATGGTGGACCAGGTAGAACACCGCCCCCATCAGGCCAAGCGGCGTATAAAGCGCCAGTCCCAGGACCATGTAGCCGATCTGGCTGATGATGTGGAACGACAGGA
This sequence comes from Paracoccus marcusii, assembly GCF_006151785.1. Taxonomy (GTDB): domain Bacteria; phylum Pseudomonadota; class Alphaproteobacteria; order Rhodobacterales; family Rhodobacteraceae; genus Paracoccus; species Paracoccus marcusii. Next base: position 81,281 of record NZ_VDDD01000001.1, on the reverse strand, counting down.
TGCGACGGAAGTCGTTCATCGCCGCCGCGCCCAGAACGCCCGTGACCATCGTCACCACCGACGCCCACAGCAGGATCGTGTGCGTGAAGCCGACATCCTGGTCGAAGACCAGCGTGAACATCCGGATCAGGGCATAGACGCCAACCTTGGTCAGCAGGCCCGCGAAGATCGCCGACACCGCCACCGGGGGCGTGTGATAGGAGGCGGGCAGCCAAAAGAACAGCGGGAACAGCGCGGCCTTGACGCCGAAGGCCACCATGAACATCACCGCGACGGTGGTCAGCAGGCCGGTATTCTCGACCTCGCGGACGGCCAGGTGCAGGTCGGCCATGTTCAGCGTGCCGGTCAGGCCGTACAGCAGACCGGTTCCCGCCAGGAACATGATCGTCGAGACCAGGTTCAGCAGCACGTACTTGATGCCGCCGTCCAGCTGTTCGCGGCTGGCCCCCAGCACCAGCAGGCCGAAGCTGGAGATCAGCATGACCTCGAACCAGACATACAGGTTGAACAGGTCGCCCGTGACGAAGGCCCCGCAGACGCCCATCAGCAGCGTCTGCAGCAGGGCGTGAAAACCCAGCCGTTCCAGCCGTTCGGGGATTTCGGACAGGGTATAGATTACGGTCGCGAGGCCGGTGATGGCGGTGATGACGACCATGACCGCGCCCAGAAGGTCGGCCACAAGCGTGATGCCGAAGGGCGCCTGCCAGTTCGACATCTGGGCGGCGACGACGCCCTCCTCCAGCACCTCGGCCATCAGGACGACGCTGGCCAGCAAGAGCGCGACCGTCCCCGCGACAGAGATCCAGCGCCCGGCGGGCGATTTGCGGAACAGATAGGACAGGACCGCCGTCAGCAGCGGGATCAGGATCGGATAGACCAGAAGCCAGCTCATTTCCCGGCCTCCTTGCCCGCGTCGACGGGCTCGGCCACGCGCATCTCGTCGCTGTTGACGGTGCCCAGGGTCATGAACGCGCGATAGACCAGCGCCAGGGTGAAGGCCAGCAGGCCGAACCCGATCACGATCGCGGTCAGCACAAGCGCCTGCGGCAGGGCGTTCGCGACCACGCCGGTGGGCGCATATTCGCCCGCATCGATCAGCGGGGGCGCGCCTGGGGTCAGACGGCCGCTGGCAAAGATCAGCAGGTTGACCGCGTTCGACAGCAGCGCCAGCCCGAACAGGAAGCGCAGGATGTTGCGGTCCAGCATCAGATAGACCGACGCGGCGACAAGGACGCCGACGGACAGGGCAAGCAGCATTTCCAAATCAGATCTCCTGTTCCAAGGCAAAGACCAGGGTCAGGATTCCGCCGAAGACGGCCATGTAGACTCCGATGTCGAAGACAAGGACGGTGGACAGCGGCACATAGCTGTCGCCGTCGCGAAACAGGAACAGCCACTGTCCGGTGAAGAAGGGCTGGCCCGCGAAGGCCGCGCCGATGCCCCCCAGGGCCGCGACGCCCAGGCCCGCCATCGCCAGGTTCGACGGATCGATGCGCAGCGCGGCCTGCGCCTCCTCGACCGAGGTGGCGATGGTATAGAGGATGAACGCCGTGGCCCCGATCAGCCCGCCGATGAAGCCGCCGCCGGGCAGGTTGTGCCCGCGCAGCAGCGCATAGACCGAGAACATCAGCAGCAGGGCCGCCAGCAGGCGCGTGGTGGTGGTCAGGATCAGCGACTGCATCTCAGCTCTCCTCCTCGGGCTTGCGGCGGGTGGCACCGCGCAGCAGGGCGAACGCGGCGATGGCGGCGATGGCCACGACGGTGATCTCTCCGAACGTATCCAGGGCGCGGAAGTCGACCAGGATGACGTTGACGATGTTGCGGCCATGCGCCTCGGGATAGGACGCGGCCTCGAAGAAGGACGTCAGGCGGCGGTCGAAATCGGTCGCCATCACGGACATCAGCAGGAAGGTTGTGACAAGGCCCGCGCCCCCCGCGATGACCGCGTGCCCGGTGCGGAACCGGGTCTTGGACCGGCGCGGCAGATAGGGCAGGCGCAGCATGACGACGCTGACCAGCACGACGACCAGCACCTCGACCAGCAGCTGCGTGATGGCCACGTCGGGGGCGCTGAACATGATGAAGATCAGCGACACGCCGATGCCCGACGCGCCCATCCCGGCGATGGCCGTCATGCGGCTGTGCGTCCAGACGGTCAGGATCGCGCCCGCCACGATCAGGCCCAGCACCGTCCATTGGATCGGGTGCACGCCCTCGGCCGACAGGCCCGGCACGCCCTGGAACGCGCCCTTGATCAGATACGAGCCGCCGACCATCACGACGAAGGTCGCGAACATCACGGCCATATAGCGCTGCAGGCTGCCGGTCTGGATCAGGTTGGTCTGCCAGGCGGCGAAGGCCTTGAACCCGTCCAGCAGACGGTCCCAGCCCGCGTCGAAGTCGATCGGGCTGCGCGCCTCGAACGCGGCAAGGCGGTCGCGGATCGCCTGATGGCGGCGATAGACCAGCCAGCCCGCCAGGAAGGTCAGCAGCGACAGGATCAGCGCCATGTTGATGCCGCCCCACAGGTACAGGTGCACCTCACGGACCTCTCCGAAGACGGCATGGGTGGCGGGGCCGACCAGGTAGTGGCCCAGCACGCCTGGCAGCAGGCCGAAGATCAACGACAGCGCACCAAGGACCAGCGGACCCGCCAGCATCGCCCACGGCCCCTCGTGTGGGGTGGTGGGGGTCGGGCGCAGATCGCCGCGGAACGGCTTGAGCGCGACGATGCCGCCGACGGCAAACATCAGGACCGATGCCGCGAAGGCCATCGCGGTCACCCAGAACGCGCCGAACCCGTCCAGCCCCAGGCCGGCCTTGTACATGAATTCCTTGCCGATAAAGCCGATCATCGGCGGAATGCCCGCCATGCTGATCGCGGCCAGCGCGGCGGCAAGCCCGGTCAGCGGCATCGCCTTGGACAGGCCGCCCAGGACGCCCGCATCGCGCGTGCCGGTGGCATGATCGACGATGCCGATCATCAGGAACAGCGCCGCCTTGTAGAGCGAGTGTACCACCAGGAACAGCATCGCCGCGACGATGGCGTAATGCGTGCCCGCGCCGATGAACATGGTCAGCGTGCCCAGCGCCATCAGCGTGGTATAGGCCAGCACCTGCTTGATGTCGGTCTGGCGCAGCGCCATGACCGAGGCGAAGACCGCCGTGACCCCGCCGAACAGCGTCAGGATCCAGAACCACGCATCCGTCCCGCCCAGCGCGGGGTTCATGCGCGCCATCAGGAACACGCCCGCCTTCACCATCGTGGCCGAATGCAGATAGGCCGATACGGGCGTAGGGGCTGCCATCGCGTTGGGCAGCCAGAAGTGGAACGGCACCTGCGCCGATTTCGTGAACGCGCCCGCCAGGAACAGCAGCAGGATGCCCAGGTACCAGGGATGCGCGCGGATCATGTCGCCCATCGTCACGATCTGCGACAGCTGCGACGTGCCCGCGACCGTGCCCAGCACGATCAGGCCGGCCAGCAGGATCAGGCCCCCCGTCCCCGTCACCAGCAGCGCCTGCAGCGCGGACCGGCGCGACGCCGCGCTGTCGGCGTTGAAGCCGATCAGCAGATAGGACGCGATGGTCGTGATCTCCCAGAACACGAACAGCATGATCAGGTTGTCGGCCAGGACCAGGCCCAGCATGCCGACCATGAACATCAGCAGATAGCTGACGAAACGCGGATAATCCGGGTGATCGCCCAGATAGCGCGCCGAATACAGCGTGACCGCCGCGCCGATCCCGGTGATCAGCAGGGCGAATGTCATCGACAGCCCGTCCAGAAGGACCGACAGCTGCACCCCCAGCGAGGGCACCCAGTCAAAGCCATAGACCTGCGGGCCTTGCGCGATTTCCGGCAGCAGTCCCAGGAAGTACAGGAACAGGATCGTCGGGAACGCGATCGAGATCCAGCCCGCAGGCCCTCCCATGACGCGGTCCACCGATGGATAGTCGTCAGCCATGTCTCGAACCCTTGTCGCGGCATGCAATTGGCGGATGGCTTAGCACCCTTGGTCGGCGGAAAACAGTCGCTTGGGGCGGCTAAATCGGCGCTGACGACCGAAAATTGCGCATCGGGGCACGGTGGCCGCCCTTACGTGCGCGCGCGCCCTGTAAATAGGTATCGGGTTTCCGGCCGCATCCGTCCGGTGACCCCTGCTGTCGCCGGATTGCGACATTTTGGCGCAGCGCTTCGAGCATCGAAAATGCCGCGCCGACAGGGCCTTGTGGCCGCATGTCCGGCGCCTGTCATCTGAAGGCTTGTGCGCGCCCCCCCGTTTGGGGTCTGATGTGCGGCAACCGGGGCGCAGCAGGCTGCCCTCGATTCGCGACATCTCGATGAAAGGGACATCTCATGCTGCTCGCACGCGACCGCATCGCCGAACAAAGCCTTGGCGCCAAGATCGGACTGACCCTGGCCGCCGCCGCGCTGATCGCGCTTGGCGCCAAGGTGCAGGTGCCGTTCTGGCCGGTGCCGATGACGCTGCAGACGCTGGCTGTGCTGGTCATCGCCGCCGGTCTGGGGCCGCGCCTCGGCCTGGCCGCGATGGGGGCCTACATGGCGGCGGGACTGGCGGGGCTGCCGGTCTTTGCCGGTTCGCCGGAACGCGGGCTGGGCCTGGCCTATCTTGCGGGGCCTACCACCGGCTTTCTGATCGGCATGGCCCTGTCCATGATCGTGACCGGCGCGCTGGCGCAGGGCCGCGGCCTGGGCATGCGGGCGGTGGCGATGCTGGCCGGAACCGTGGCGATCTATGTGCCCGGCCTGATCTGGCTGTCGGCCTTCGTGCCGGCCGACCGGCTGCTGGCCGTGGGCGTCGCACCCTTCATCCTGGGCGACATGGTCAAGATCGCCTTGGGCGCGCTGGCCCTGCAGGCGGTCACCCGCCGCGGTTGAATCAGACCGCCGAATGACCGCGACGGGGCCCCATGCGGGCCCCGTTTCGCATGGTGACCCCGCGTCCGCCCCGCCATCGGGGCTTTTCCCCTGCCCCGCCCGCGCCCAGACTGCGCCCAAGCCAGCAGGAGGAGCAGCGCTTGACCCCCACCACCCTGACACCCGACACCATCGCCCGCATCGAGGACAGCTTTCGCGACCAAGGCCTGATGCGCCATCTTGGCGCCGAAATCGCCGCCATTCGCCCCGCCGAGGTCACGCTGCGCCTGCCCTTCCGGCCGGAACTGACCCAGCAGATGGGATATTTTCATGCCGGCGCGACCACGGCCTTGGCCGACAGCGCCGGGGGCTATGCCGCGCTGACGCTGTTCCCCCAGGGCGACGACGTGCTGACGACCGAATTCAAGCTGAACCTGCTGAACCCCGCGCAGGGCGACTGGCTGGAGGCCATCGGCCGGGTCGTCAAGGCGGGGCGGACGCTGACCGTGTGCCAGCTGGACGTCCATGCGGTCGACGGATCCGCGCGGACCCATGTCGCGACCGGGCTGCAGACGCTGATCTGCGTCCGGGGCCGCGCCCCCGTGACACCGCCCGGCCGTTAGCGTAAACCGCGACCAAACTATCCGCAGGAGGACGGCGATGGCGCAGGCAGAAATCGGGCTGATCGGGCTTGGGACGATGGGGGCCGCCTTGGCCCTGAACATCGCCGAAAAGGGCTTTCCCATCGCCGTGTGGAACCGCACGACCGAGGTCACGCACCGCTTTGCTGCCCAGGCCGGCGATCTGGCCCCCCGCGTGATCCCGACGGATTCCCTGCAGGCTTTGGTCCAGGCCATCGCGCCGCCGCGCGCGATCATCCTGATGGTCCCGGCGGGACAGGCGGTCGACGATCAGCTGCAGGCGCTGGCGCCGCTGCTGGACGCCGACGATCTGGTGATCGACGCGGGCAATGCGGATTTTCACGACACCAACCGCCGCGCCGCGGCCGGCCTGCCCTTCCGGTTCCTGGGCATGGGCGTGTCCGGCGGAGAGGAGGGCGCACGCCACGGCCCCGCGATCATGGGCGGCGGCGACGCCGCGGACTGGGACCGCGTGGCGCATGTGATGACCGCCATTTCCGCCAAGGCGGATGACGGCACCCCCTGTGCCGCACGGATGGGCGACGCGGGCGCGGGGCATTTCGTCAAGATGGTCCATAACGGCATCGAATATGCCGACATGCAGATGATCGCCGAGGCCTATGGCCTGATGCGCGACGGGCTGACGCTAGAGGCCCCGGCGATCTCCGATATCTTCGCCGACTGGAACCGCGGCACGCTGTCCAGCTACCTGATCGAGATCTCGGCCAAGGTCACCGCGGCGCGGGACCCGCATACCGGGGCCGCGATGCCCGACGTGATCCTGGACCGCGCCGGCCAGAAGGGCACCGGCCGCTGGACCGCCATCGAGGCGCAGCACCTGTCCGCGCCCATCCCGGTGATCGAGGCTGCGGTGATGGCCCGCAACGTCAGCGCGCGCCTGGATGAACGGCAGGCGGGCCAGGCCCGCTTCGGGGCCGCCCCCGGTGCGGTCGACCTGACGCCCGACGATCTGGAACAGGCGCTGATCGCGGGCAAGATCCTGTGCTATGCCCAAGGCTTCACGATGATCGCGGGCGCCTCGGAACGGTTCGGCTGGACGCTGGACCTGCCGGAGATCGCACGTGTCTGGCGGGCGGGGTGCATCATCCGGTCGACCATGCTGAACGACATGGCCGACGCGCTGGCGGACGATCCGGCCCGCAACCTGATCATGGCGCCGTTCTTCGCCGACCTGATCGAAGGCGCCCTGCCGGGTCTGCGCCGGGTGGTGTCGCAGGGGATCGCCGCGGGCCACGCCCTGCCCGCCCTGGCATCCGGGCTGATGTGGTTTGACATGATGCGCACCGCGCGCGGCACCGCGAACATGATCCAGGCGCAGCGCGACTTCTTCGGTGCCCACGGCTTCCAGCGGTTGGACGGGATCGACGATCCGCACGGCCCCTGGGGCAGCGCGACCTGATCAGCCGCGCGGGCGGCTGATGTCGCCCAGGGTCAGCAGCGGCGATGCATCGATGCCTTGCGCGTTCAGCATCGCCGCGACGCGTTCCAGCGATGCGACCAGCATCGCCTGTTCCCAATCCTGCAGGGCCTGGAAACCGGTCACGAAATGCTGCTGCAGCGCGTCGGGCGCATTGCGCAGCGCGTCCAGCCCGGCATCCGTCAGGATCACGTGCAGCTGCCTGCGGTCGGTGCTGGACCGCTGACGCTGCGTCAGGCCCAGCTTGTCCAGCTGATCGACAAGCGCCGTCACAGTCGCTTGGCTGACGCCCATCTGGGTCGACAGCTGGGTCGGCATGGCGGACCGCGTCCCGGTTCCGGCAAGGATCTGCAGGACGCGCAGCTTGGCAGGGGTCAGCTTGGCGGCCTGGGCAAGGTCGCGTTCATAATGTTCGGTGGCGCGCAGGATCCGCCGCAGCGCGATCAGCGCGGCGTCGGTACGCGGAATGGCGGGCGGCTGGCTCATGCCCTCCTGTATGCCATCAGCGCGCGGAACAGGGCAATATGGCATGCTTTCGGAACCTGATATTTCGGCAGGCGAACCTCGCGGTCACGCGGCCGTGTCCAAATATCACGCTAGCGTAAGGTCTTAGACGAATTCCCGCGTATTTTCCACGCCAAGGTTGCAACCAAGGCGCGTTTTGACTAGTTAGAGGGTCGAAGCAATTGAGGATCCGCCGCCCATGCCCAAAGACGTGCAAGAACTCGAACGCCCCCGCCAGCTGACGCTGCGCAAGCCCGACCCGACCGACGGCGCCGCCATCTGGGAGCTGGTCCGGGTCTGCAAGCCGCTGGACGAGAATTCGATGTATTGCAATCTGGTGCAGGCCGAGCATTTCCGCGACACCTGCGTCGTGGCCCTGCTGGACGACCAGATCGTGGGCTGGATCTCGGGGCACATGATCCCGAACGAGGACGCGCTTTTCGTGTGGCAGGTAGCTGTCGGACCGGATGCGCGCGGTCTGGGATTGGCCCGCAAGATGCTGACGCATCTGGTGGAACGCGATGAATGCGCCGATGCGCAGCGGCTGAACACGACGATCACCCGCGACAACGACGCGTCATGGGCGCTGTTCCGCAGCTTTGCCCGCCAGCAGGGCGGGCGGCTGACCGACGATCCTCACTATACCCGCCACGATCATTTCGACGGACGGCACGCGACCGAGCATATGGTCACGATCACCCTGCCCCGTCACGCCGATCAGGCCCGCGCCGCCTGATCCCTTTGCCCGTCGAAGCATTCAGACTGACGCACATGATGCGAAAGGACTTCCCATGCCCAAAGACATGACCGCCACCATGCCCGGAACCGCCATCTTCGAACGCCGCGAAAGCGCGGCCCGATCCTATTGCCGGGGGATACCCACGGTCTTCACCAAGGCCAGCGGATCGGTGATGACCGGGGCGGACGGACGCGACTACATCGACTTTCTGGCCGGTTGCTCGTCGCTGAACTATGGCCACAATGATCCGGACATGAAGTCCGCGCTGATCGACCACATCGCGGGTGACGGGATCGCCCATGGCCTAGATCTGCACACCACGACCAAGGCTGCGTTCCTTGACGCCTTCGAGCGTCACATCCTGACGCCGCGCGGCATGGATCATCGCGTGATGTTCACCGGCCCCACCGGTGCCAACGCAGTCGAGGCGGCGATGAAGATTGCCCGCAAGTCGACCGGTCGTACCAATGTCGTGGCCTTCACCAACGGCTTTCATGGCGTGACGATGGGCGCACTGGCCGCGACCGGCAACGGATACCACCGCGGCGGCGCCGGGATGGAGACGCAGGGCGTCACCCGCGTGCCGTTTGACGGCTATGCCGACGGGCTGGACAGCGCGGCCTTGCTGGACCAGATGCTGTCGGACAATTCGGGCGGCATCGACGCCCCCGCCGCCATCATGCTGGAGGCCGTGCAGGGCGAAGGCGGCCTGAACGCCGCGTCCGCCGAATTCGTACGCACCATCGCGGACATTGCAAAGCGCCACGGCGCGCTGCTGATCATGGACGACATCCAGGCAGGCTGTGGCCGCACCGGCAAGTTCTTCTCGTTCGAGGAGATGGGCGTGATGCCCGACCTGGTGCCGCTAGCAAAGTCGATCTCTGGCTTTGGCCTGCCGCTGGCGATGGTTCTGGTGCGCCCGGAACATGACGTCTTCGGTCCGGCCGAACACAACGGCACGTTCCGCGGCAACACCCATGCCTTCGTGACCGCCCGCGTGGCGATCGAGAAGTTCTGGTCCGACGACGCGTTCGAGGCCGACCTGGCGCGGCGCGCCGACCTGATCCAGACCCGGCTGACCGAACTGGCCGAACTGGTGCCCGGCGCCTATCTGAAGGGTCGCGGCCTGATGCGCGGCGTCGACGTCGGATCGGGCGATCTGGCGGCCGCCATTTGCAAGCGCGCCTTTGACGGCGGGCTGATCATCGAGACATCGGGTAACGAGGATCAGGTCGTCAAGGTCCTGGCCCCGCTGACCACCCCCGACACGCTGCTGTCGCGTGGCTTCGACATCCTGCTGCATGCCGCCCGCGACGTCCTTGCCACCACCAAGATTGCTGCGGAGTAATTCACATGATCGTACGTGATTTCAACAAACTGAAGGACACCGACCGTTCGGTGTCAGACGCGCAATGGAATTCGGTCCGGATGCTGCTGGCCGATGACGGGATGGGCTTTTCGTTCCACATCACCACGCTGCAGGCCGGGTCGGAGCACCAGTTCCACTACAAGCACCATTTCGAAAGCGTGTTCTGCATGCAGGGCAAGGGCTCGATCACCGATCTGGGCACCGGAGAGACGCATGAGATCACGCCCGGCGTAATGTATGCGCTGAACCTGCATGACAAGCACATCCTGCGGGCCGAGGAGACGCTGGTCATGGCCTGCTGCTTCAACCCGCCCGTCACCGGGACCGAGGTGCATCAGGAGGACGGCAGCTACGCCCCTGCCGAGACCGCGTGATGGGTCATACGGTCGAGAAGATCGGCGGCACCTCGATGTCGCGCGTGCACGAGCTGCGCGACACGGTGCTGATCGCCGACCGCGACGCGCCCTATGGCCGGATCTTCGTGGTGTCGGCCTTTGGCGGCATCACGAACCTGCTTCTGGAACACAAGAAGTCCGGAGAGCCGGGCGTCTACGCCGCCTTCGCGTCGGGCGACGGCGATCACGGCTGGCTGGCCGCGCTGGACCGTGCCAGCGAGGCGATGATCGAGGCGCATCGGGCGGTTCTGGATCATCCCGGTGATCTGGAACGCGCCGATGCCTTTGTCCGCGACCGGCTGGTCGGGGCGCGCAACTGCCTGATCGACCTGCAGCGCCTGTGCTCCTATGGCCATTTCCGGCTGGAGGAACACATGCTGCACACGCGTGAACTGCTGTCGGGACTGGGAGAGGCGCATTCCGCCTTCGTCACCACCCTGATGCTGCAGCGCGTGGGCATCCAGGCACGGTTCGTCGACCTGTCGGGATGGCGCGACACGGAACTGGTCACGCTGGAGGAGCGCATCACCGGCGCGATGGCCGGCGTCGATCCCACGACCGAAATGCCCATCGTCACGGGATACGCCCAGTGCACCGAGGGGCTGATGCGCGAATTTGACCGCGGCTATTCCGAGGTGACGTTTTCAAGGCTGGCGGCACTGACCGGCGCCCGCGAGGCAATCATCCACAAGGAGTTCCACCTGTCCTCGGCCGACCCGAACTTGGTCGGGGCGGATGCGGTGCGCAAGCTGGGTCGCACGAACTATGACGTGGCCGACCAGCTGTCGAACCTGGGGATGGAGGCGATCCACCCCAAGGCCGCCAAGACCCTGCGCCAGTCCGGCGTCCCGCTGCGCGTGACCAACGCGTTCGAGCCGCACGATCCCGGCACGCTGATCGACGACCAGCCCGCCGCCACCCCGGCGGTGGAGATCGTGACAGGCCTGAACGTCTTTGCGCTGGAACTGTTCGAACAGGACATGGTCGGCGCCAAGGGCTATGATGCGTTCATCCTGGAAGTGCTGACCCGCCACCGCGTGCGCATCGTCAGCAAGGTGTCCAACGCCAACACGATCACGCATTATGTCGACAGCAGCCTCAAGGTGCTCCGCCGCGTGGAAAAGGACCTGGCCGAACGCTATCCTTCGGCGCAGGTGTCGTCGCGGGCGGCGGCCATGGCCTCGGCCGTGGGCCGCGACCTGGAGGGCCTGGCGGTGCTCAGCCGCGGTCTGAACGCGCTGGCGGCCGCGGGGCTGGAGGCGATCGGTGCGACGCAGGGACCGCGGCCGGTGGACGTGCAGTTCATCCTGGAACGCACGGCGCTGGCGCCCGGGATCAAGGCCCTGCACGGCGCGCTGATCGAACAGACGGCGCAACCCTTGGCCAAGGTGGCCTGAGGCACAAAACGAAACGGGCGGCCGCAAGGGCCGCCCGTTCGCATTCTGAATGGCGCAATCAGCGCGCCATCGCTTCGCCGGTCGTCGGATCGACACGCATCTCGACCTCGCGATTGTCCTGGGTGCGGTATTCGACCTCGTAATAGCCATCGTCGTCCCACTGGATATCCTCGATATAGCCCAGCTCTGCGGACAGGTCGGTCTCCATCTTGGCGACGATCTCGGACAGGGCCATCGCATCGGCCGGCGGGGCACCGCGCATGGCCTCCTGCGCCATCAGCGCGGTGGGCGACAGGATCAGGGCGGCGGCGGTCAGGGTGCGGAAGGTCATCGTTCTCTCCGGTTGTGGGTCTGCGGTCAAACCCGCACCCAAGGCCCGTGGTTCCGACCCCTTGCCGCATCCCTGCCGATGACCTATATCGATGCTGTCGGAAGCAATTCCGACTATGGACATAAACGCGCTCGTAATAAGCGGATCGGACCCGGGGGCGGTACCCGGCGGCTCCACCAAACAACCCTTCATTGGGGGCGAATGGGGCCGAAACAGGATCGACGAACGTCTAAAGGGGTTATGCTTTGTCTCGGTGAGCTACTACCGTTATCGGTGCAAAACGTACAGTTGCCAATGACAACCGTGCTCCGGTCGCGCTGGCTGCGTAAGCAGTCCGCAAGATCGAAACCTAAGCCCTTGCGCCTAGCAGCGTAAGGCGGGGCCCGCAGGAGCCTGGCAACAGAATCCTGCACCTTATCCCCCCTGATATTTTTGAACCGCCCTGTCCGGTATTCAGCGTTCCTTAACGCGCGGGGTCTATTGCTGCGCTTGTCCGCCTTTGCCATGCGAAAGGATCAAGCGGTGACACACCCCGATTCCCACGACACGATCCACCTGCAGGACAGGCTGGACTTTTTGGGCCTGGACGCCCCGGCGCAGGCCCGGCTCAGGGCCCTGGCCCCCCGGATCGCGGCCAGCGTCGGCCCTGCCCTGTCCGAATTCTACACCAAGATCGCGTCGACCCCCGTCCTGCGCCGATATTTCACCGACAATGCCCATACCGAACGCGCCAGAAGCAGCCAGGCCCAGCACTGGGCCCGTATCGCATCCGGAGAGTTCGGCGCCGACTATGCGCTGTCAGTCCGCCGCATCGGCGCGGTGCATGCACGGATCGGGCTGGAGCCGCGCTGGTACATCGGCGGCTATGGCCTTGTGCTGGACTATGTGATCCGCGACATGCTGGGCGAACGCCGCACCTGGACCGCCGCCAGCCGCAAGCGCCTGGCCGATGACATCTCGGTCCTGATGCGGGCGTCCCTGCTGGACATCGACCTGTCGATCTCGACCTATCTGGACCAGATCGACGGTCGCCGCAAAGAGGTCGAGGATGCCCAGCAACGTGCCTTTGAGGCCCTGTCGGGCGCCCTTGGCCGTCTGGCCGAAGGCGATCTGACCACCCGGCTGGACCCGGAACTGTCGGCCCGCACCCGCTTCAACGAAACGGTCGAACAGCTGGCCAACATCATCGGATCGGTGCGCCATTCCGCCGGCCAGATCGGCAACGGCACAGGAGAGATCGCGGCGGCCTCCGACGATCTTGCGCGCCGCACCGAACAGCAGGCGGCCAGCCTGGAGGAAACCGCCGCCGCGCTGAACGAGATGACCGAGGCCGTGCGCGATTCCGCTACGCGCAGCCGCCAAGCGGAGGAGATGGCCGCCCGCGCCCGCCAGGTCGCCGCGCATGGCAGCCAGATCATGGATCAGACACGCACTGCGATGGACGACGTCTCCTCCAGCGCCGGAGAGATGGGCCAGATCATCGGCGTGATCAGCGAGATCGCCTTCCAGACCAACCTGCTGGCCCTGAACGCCGGCGTCGAGGCAGCCCGCGCCGGTGAGGCCGGCCGCGGCTTTGCCGTCGTCGCCGCCGAGGTCCGCGCCCTGGCCCAACGATCGGCCGAGGCGGTGCGCACCATCCAGACACTGATCGACCGCAGCGTCCAGCAGACGACACATGGCGTGTCGCTGGTCGGCGCGACGCACCAAGCGCTGTCCGACATCATCCTTGTCTTCAACGAGATCGAGGGGATCGTGACCGAGATGTCCTCCACCGCCCAACGCCAGTCGCTGAGCATCTCCGAGATCAACAGCGCGGTCCGGTACCTGGACGACGTGACCCAGCAGAACGCCGCGATGGTCGAGGAAGCCAACGCCACCAGCACCCTGCTGAACGCAGAGGTCAAGGACCTGACACGCATCGTCAGCAGCTTCACGATGGCGGCCCCCCGCCCGCAGGTGCATCAGCAGACCTACCGCCAGGCCGTCTAACCTCGCGCCGCGCGCCCCAACAGGGCGCGCGGTTCAGTCATCCCGCCGCACGCCGATCCAGATCACGTGCCGCGATCCGCGCCCTGACCCGCCGGCGCGCACCCCGTGCGTGCTGACGGCAAAGCCGCACCCGGCCAGGCGCCGTTCGAACGCGGCGTCCGGCTCTGCCGACCAGACGGCCAGCACACCGCCGGGCGACAGCGCGCGCCGTGCCGCCTGCAGACCGGCCATCCCGTACAGCGCATCGTTCCCGGTCCGCGTCAGCCCGTCGGGACCGTTGTCGACATCCAGCAGGATCGCGTCGAACGCCGTCGTGGCCTGACGGATCTGCGCGCCGACATCGCCGATCCGCACCTGAACCCGCGGGTCGGACAGGCAGCCTGCAAAGACCGCCGCCATGTGCTGCGTCGCCCATCCGACCAGTTCGGGCACGATCTCGGCCACGATCAGCCGGGCCTGGGGGCTGGCCACGGCCTGGGCCGCGCGCAGGGTGAACCCCATGCCCAGCCCGCCGATCAGCACGCGCGGCGCGGGCCGGTCGGCCAGCCGGTCCAGCGCAAGCGTCGCCAAAGCCTCCTCGGACCCACCAAGACGGCTGTTCATCAGCTCGTTTCCGCCCTGCAGCCTGATCGAGAATTCGTCGCCCCGCCGCATCAGCCGCAGCGTGTCGCCATCCGGCGCGATCGCGCTGGCCAGTTGCACCCAAGGCAGCATGCCGATGTCCCATTCTGCGTAACCCGGTCCTGATCTAGCCGATCGGGGCCGTGCCGGAAAGGCACTTGGGCATGGCCGCATTGCCAAACCCGCGCCGACAGGATCGGCGCGGGTCGGACATGGTGCAGGTCGCTTCGGTCAGAACTCGAACATCTGGCCTTCGCCGCGGCCACCCACGACACGCAGGGGGACCGGTTCGACCACGGGAAGCGGCGCCGATGCACGTGTGCGGACCACCTCGGGCCGGCTGGTGCCGCTGCCGATCCGGAACCCGGCGATCTCGCGGATCAGATCCTCGGACCGCTGCTGCAGCGATGCGGCGGCGGCGTTGGCCTGTTCGGCCACTGCGGCGTTCTGCTGGGTTACCTGATCCAGCTGGTTCACGCCCGTGTTCACCTCGGCCAAGCCGATCGCCTGTTCGTTGGCGGCAAGCGAGATCGCGGTGATCTGTTCCGACACCTCATGCGCCTTGGACAGGATCTGACCAAGGCTGTCGCCCGTCCGCCCCACAAGGGCGGACCCCGCCTTGACCTGCGATGCGGACTGCGAAATCAGCGACTTGATCTCCCGCGCGGAATCCGAGGCGCGCTGTGCAAGGCCCCGCACCTCGGAGGCCACGACCGCAAAGCCGCGGCCGGCCTCTCCGGCACGGGCGGCCTCGACGCCCGCGTTCAGCGCCAACAGGTTGGTCTGGAACGCGATGTCATCGATGACACCGATGATGCGGGTGATCTGGTCGGACGACGCCTCGATTCCGCGCATGGCGGTCACGGCGTCGCGCACGACTTCGGCGCTGGTTTCGGCGATGTCGCGGTTCTGACGGCTGGCCTGCTCGGCATTGCGCGCGCGTTCGGCGGTCGAGGTGACGCTGGCGTTCATCTGGTTCAGGGCCGCAGCGGACTGCTCCAGCGTAGCGGCCTGCGTCTCGGCCCGGGAGGCCAGGTCCTGCGCGGCCGAGGTGATCTCGCTTGCGCCACCCCGGACCTGATCGGCGACGTCGGTGATGCGGTTGATGGTGCCGGTCAGGTTCGACACGACGCTGTTGAACGCCTCTCTCAGCCCGTCATAGCCGGCCGGGAACGGGTCCGACGGCGGGTTCGGGATCTGCTGTGTCAGGTCCCCCTGCGCCAGCCTATTCAGCCCGGCACCGATGTCGCGCACGACCCGGGCCTGCTGGCGGGCCTCGATATCGCGGGCGGCGGCAGCCTCGTTCTCAAGGCGGCGGGCCTCGTCGGCCAAGGTGCGCGCCTCGACCGCGTTCTGGCGAAAGATCGCCAGGGCCTGGGCCAGCTGTGCCAGCTCGTTGCGACCCTCGGTTCCGCGGATCTCGACGTCCAGATCGCCCCGCGCCAACCGGTTGGTCTGGTCGACCGTCACCGCCAGGCGACGCCCCAGATCACGCGAGATCCATGCGGCAATGACTGCGCCGATCACGATCGTGGCCGCGACCCCTGCCAGCAGTGACATCACCGTGGCATCCATCACCGCCGCTGCCTCCTCCTCCAGCCGGGCAAGGCTGGACATGGCGTCGTCGCGGATCCGTTCGACGGCGGCCAAGACCTCGATCTCGGTCAGCGACAGCGTCGCCAGATGGTCGCGCACGACCAGCTCCAGCGTCCGGCTCTGCTGCGCCATCGACCAGTATTCGTCGATACCGGACAGCGTGGTTGCCAGCAGGGTACGCGCGTCATCGCCCATCACGCGGGGCTGCAGATCGGACAAGGCCTGCCGTGACCTTTGGAAGGGCGCGGCCGCGTCGTCGAAATCCTTCACGGCGCTGCCTTCCAGAAAGCGGTCGATGCGCACACGCGCGACCAGGAATTCGTTGGCGGCCTGCAGCGCGGCATAAGCCGCATCGCGATCACCACGCTGCTGGTACAGGGTCTGCAGCTGTTCCATGTTGCGACGGTGGGTGATGCCCAGCTCGCGCATCTGTGCCGTCAGCGCGGACAGCGGCTGGAAGCTGTCGAACAACTGGTCGGCCTCGGTCACATGCCGCTCCTTCAGGGCGACCAAGGCCCCGGCATGCGGGCTCCCCAAGGCCTGCGCCTTTTCCGCCAGCACCATGACCGAGGTCATGCCGTCCTGCACCCGCTGACGATCCGCATCCGAGGCCGAAACCATGAAATCGTCCAGCGCCAGACCGGCCTGGGCCACGCCGAAATTGATGTCCGCCGCCGCCAGCGCAAGCACCTCGGCATCATGGGCCTGGGCGTCGATGGCCTGCAACCGGTCCATCCGGTTCCAGGTAAAGCCGGCAAGCACCGCCAGCATCAGCAGGATCAGGCCAAAGCCTGCCGCGATGCGCGTCGCGATGCGGGTATTCTTCATCATCATGTCTTTCTCCGGAACGGGGATGGCGAAGCGCCACGAGGGCGCATTGCGGGTCGGTGTGTCAGTTGGGCCGCGGCTGTCGGCGTATGTTGGTCAGAAAAGTTCGACGTCTCCGCCACGCTGCGGCATCGGCTGTTCGCGAACGGGTGCGCGGGCCTCGCCCAGCAGGTGCAGCTGCACCCGACCGATGACGGGCCAGAACCGGATGCGCCGCGCCTGCGTGCCGCAGAGGTCGCTGGCGATCAGCGGAATGCCCTCGTCCTGCAGGAAGCGGCGGGCGGCATCGGCATTGCGCTGGCCGATGTCGGGCAGGCCGGCCATCATCCGTGCGCCGCCGAACAGCTTGGCGCGCAGGCGGCTGCGCACGGCGCCGCGGCGCATCAGCCCGTTCACCAGAACTTCCATTGCGGCGGCGGCATAGCGGATGTCGGGGCCGCCCGGGCCCGCATCGGGCAGCAGAAAATGGTTCAGCCCGCCGATGCCCCGGTCCGCATCCATGATGCAGGCCGACACGCAGGACCCCAGGACGGTGGTCAGGATCGCGTCAGGATCGTCGCTGATGGCATGTTCGCCCTGAACGACATGGATGACGCGCGTCGCGGCATCGCGGATCATGACAGCCTCCGCAGGCGGGCGGGTTCCCGCGTCAGAAGCGTCTGGCCGATACGCGTGAGGGGCAGCACGTCAACCGCACCGCCCAGCTCCACCGCGACGCGCGGCATGCCCCAGACGACGGATGTGGCACGGTCCTGGGCGATCGTGTGCGCCCCGGCCCGACGCAGCGCGCACAGCCCCTGCGCGCCGTCGGCCCCCATCCCCGTCAGCAGCGCGGCACGGATGTCCAGACGATCGGCAATCGCGGCACCGTCGGAGAACAGCACGTCCACGGACGGACGGTGCCCGGATACGGGTGGGGTCGCGGACAGACGCGCGCGGGGTCCGCCCCGCAGGGTCACGCCCAGATGCCTGTCAGGCGCGGCGGCCAGATAGACGACGCCCCGCCGCAGGGGCATGTTGTCCTGCGCCGCGACGACCTGCGGCGCCAGCAGTTGATCCAGCCGGCGGATCAGCCCTTCGGCAAAGCCTGGGCGAATATGCTGCACGATCATCGTCGGTGGACAGTCGGCGCGAAATCCGGCCAGAACGGCCTCCAACGCGGTGATTCCGCCGGTCGAGGCGCCCAGCAGGATCAGCCCGGCCGCCGCGTCCGTGGGTGGTACGGGGTCTGCGGCACGGATCGGTGCGGCGCGGGCGGGCTCAAGCCCACCGAACAGGCGCGACAGCATCTGTTCCGGGCTGGACATCACCGGATATCCGCCCGCCGGCACACGCATCTGACCATAGATGACCACGCCCGCGTCGATCATTGTCAGGATGTCCGCCAATGCGTCGAATTCGATCGATTCGGCGAATTCGGCGGCCACGGCCACGCGGCGCGGGAGGTGCAGTTCGATCAGCACATAGGCCTCGCCGGGCGTGGTGGCGCCCAGCACGGTCACACCGCCCTGTTCCTCGCATCGGCGCAGCAGGGCGGTCAGGCGGGCGGGGTTCGGGTCAACGATCAGCAGGACCGGATTCGACACAGGGACACTCCTGGATGGGTCAGGGGACCATCGCCGGGAAAGATTAAAATATCGTTTCCCGTGAGAGACTTGCCGGACGCGAAATTAATCCATGGCAGCAATGGTTCCTTAACTCATGGCTGTTAGCGATGGGGACGCCGACGACAATACGAGGTAGTTGAGATGCATGCCCTGCCCCTGCCCGAGACGTTCGACCGCAAGGCCGTCTCTGCCTTTGCCCGCACCCTGCTGGACCATCGGGGCGCGGATGCGGTCCTGGATGCGTCCGGGGTCGCGCGCATGGGCACCCTTGCGGTCGAGCTGCTGATCGCAGCGCGCAAGCAGTGGCAGGCCGACGGCAAGACGCTGTCGATCCGTGACGCCTCGGACCCGTTTCTGACCACGATCCAGGCTGTCGGCGCCTCGGTCCAGCTTCTTCAAACCGGGGGACCCGCATGACGACCCGTATCCTGGCAGTCGACGATTCGCCGACAATCCGCGCGCTTGTGTCCAAGGCCCTGCGCAATGCGGGCTTTGACGTGTTCCTGGCCGTGGACGGCGTGGACGGCGTCGGCGCGCTGAGCGAGGCCGATCCGCATCTGATCATCACCGACATCAACATGCCGCGCATGGACGGCTTCGGCCTGATCGAGAACGTCCGCGCGACCGGCGCCTATGCCGACGTGCCCATCCTGGTCTTGACCACCGAAAGCGGCGCTGACCTGAAGGCGCGCGCCCGCAGCGCGGGGGCCACCGGCTGGATCGTAAAACCCTTCGAGGATGAGCGTCTGATCGCCGTCATCGACAAGGTCCTGGGGCGCTGACGATGGCTGACATGGACGAATTCCGCGACATGTTCTTCGTCGAATGCGACGAGCTGCTCGAGGTGCTGGCCACCGGCCTGCGCCAGATCGAGCAGCTCGGCTTCGACGTGGAAACGGTGCATGCCGTGTTCCGCGCCGTGCATTCGGTCAAGGGGGGCGCTGCCGCCTTCGGCCTGACCACGCTGGTCACCTTTGCGCACCGCTTCGAGACTGTCCTGGACCTGGTCCGGTCGGACCGGCTGGACGTGACGCCCCAGATCATGGCGCTGCTGCACCGCTGTTCGGACTGCCTGACGGATCTGGTCGCCAGCGCCCGGTCGGGCCGCGATACCGATCAGGCCCAGGTCGACGGGCTGATGACCGAATTGGCGGCCCTGATCGACACGGAAACCCCCGAGGAGACCGCGTTCGAGTTCACGCCGATCTCGCTGGACTTCGATGTGCCCCTGTCCTTCGATCCGATCCCGCCACCGGCGTCGGGCCTGCTGGTCCAGATGACGCCCACCTTTCAGCTGTACCGTTCGGGCAACGATCCGATGGCCCTGCTGAACGCCCTGCGCAAGCTGGGCGATGCGGACGTCGACGTGGACTGCGGCGCGGTCGCTCTGCTGGAGGACTGGTCGCCCGAACAGCCCGCGCTGTCGTGGCGGGTCCGACTGAGCGGCGCGGCAAGCCAGCCCGATGTCATGTCCGTGTTCGAGTTCGTCGAGGATTGCTGCGCGCTGACGGTCCGCCCGCTGACCGAGGACGACCTGCCCGCGCCCACCCCCGAACCCTCAGCCGCGCCTGCAGACACCGCCCCCGTCGCCCAGATCGTCCGCGATGCCCCCACCACCGCCGCGCCGCGCGCGGTCCAGCAACAGGACAGCGCCCAGGCCGCACCGACCATCCGCGTGGCGCTGGACCGTGTCGATCGTCTGATGAACATGATCGGCGAACTGGTCATCAAGGAGGCGATGCTTTCCCAGGTGATCCAGACGGCGGGCCTGCACGAACAGCCCGACGTCGTCGCCGGTCTGGATGCGATCCGGCAATTGGCAAGCGACATCCAGGAAAGCGTGATGGCGATCCGGGCGCAACCGCTGAAGCTGGTGTTCCAGCGCATGCACCGCATCCTGCGCGAGGCGGCTGACGCCACCGGCAAGCCCGTCCGCATGATCACCATCGGCGAGCAGACCGAGGTCGACAAGACCATGATCGAACGCCTGGTCGAACCGCTGACGCACATGATCCGCAACTCGGTCGATCATGGGCTGGAGGACAGCGTGACGCGCCAGCGTCGCGGCAAGCCGCAGGAAGGCACGATCACCCTGTCGGCCGCCCATCGGTCCGGTCGCGTCCAGATCGAGGTGTCGGACGATGGCGGCGGCATCAACCGTGCCAAGGTCCGCCAGATCGCCGAGGATCGCGGCCTGATCGCGCCCGGCGCAAACCTGTCGCCCGCCGAGATCGATCAGCTGCTGTTCCTGCCAGGCTTCTCCTCCAAGGACGAGGTGTCGGCCCTGTCCGGTCGCGGCGTCGGCCTGGACGTGGTGCGCCGCGAGATCATGAACCTGGGCGGCCGCGTGATGATCCAGTCGACCGAGGGTCAGGGCACGACCTTCTCGATCGCGCTGCCGCTGACGCTGGCGGTCGTCGAGGGGATGCTGATCCAGCTGGGCGACCAGACGATGGTCCTGCCGATCACCGCGGTCCAGGAAACGCTGCGCCCCGAGAACACGATGCTGCACGGCGTGGGCCACGGATCGCAGCTGCTGTCCAATCGCGGAGAGCTGATCCCGATCATCGACCTGTGCACCAGCTTCGGCGTCACCCGGCCCGCGGAGGGTCCCGACACCGGCGTGCTGATCGTGGTCGAGACCGACAGCCGCAGGCGCGCAGCCTTCCGGGTCGACGCGATCTTCGATCAGCGGCAGGTGGTGATCAAAAGCCTGGAGCAGAACTATGGCCGCGTGCCGGGCGTGTCGGCCGCCACGATCCTGGGCGACGGAAAGATCGCCCTGATCATCGATCCCGAAGAAATCCTTCTTTCCATGTCCAACGACCAGGGCCGCCGCATGGCCGCCATGGCATCGAACGGGTGACGCATGCTGCAATCCATCTCGCATAATTCCGTCGGCAAAAGCGACGTCGTGGCCTTCAAGCTGGCCGACCAGGACTTCTGCATCGACATCGGGCTGGTCCGCGAAATTCGTGGCTGGACCCCAACGACCATGCTGCCCCACGCGCCTGACTACGTCAAAGGCGTGATCAACCTGCGCGGATCGGTCGTGACGGTCGTCGACCTGTCGGCGCGGCTCGGCTTCGGCGCCGCGACGCCGTCCCACCGCCATGTCGTCATCATCGCGATGCATGCCGGGCGGATCGTGGGGCTGCTGGCGGACCTGGTGTCCGACATCCTGCCCATCAACGACGATCACATCCAGGCGGTGCCCGACATTGCGTCGAACCCCGCGCGCGAGTTCATCGTCGGCATGATCACGTTGGAAGACGGACGCATCCTGCGCAAGATCGACCTGGCGCAGCTGCTGCCCGCGGCCCACGGGGTCGACGCGTGAGAACGGCACCCCTTTCGGCCCCCACACCAGCGGGGCCGGTCCTGACCGATGGACAATTCCGCAAGATTGCCGCGATCGTGCATCAGGACAGCGGCATCATCCTGTCGGAGTCCAAACGCAGCCTGCTGATGGCGCGCTTGAACCGCCGCCTGCGGGTCCTGACGCTGCCCGATTACGGTGCTTATTGCGACCGTCTGGAAGGGCCTGAAGGTCCACAGGAACGCCGCCACCTGCTGTCGGCCATCACGACGAACGTCACGGCCTTCTTCCGCGAGGGTCACCATTTCCAGGCCTTGGCGCATGAGGTCCTGCCCCCGCTGATCGCCCAGGCCCGCGCCGGACGGCGGCTGCGGCTGTGGTCCGCGGCCTCCTCCTCGGGCGAGGAACCCTATTCGATGGCCGTGACGCTGCTGGACGCGTTTCCCGATGCGGCGCAGCATGACGTTCTGATCCTGGCCACCGACATCGACCCCGAGATGGTGGACCGCGCCCAGCAGGGCCGCTTTGCAGCCGATGCGCTGGCCCCGGTCCCGCCTGCGCAGGTCAAGCGGTACTTCCAGCCCCATGCCGCGGGCTTCGAGGCCAAACCTGAAGTCCGGCGCATCATGCGGTTCGGCGAACTGAACCTGCATGACGACTGGCCATTTTCCGGCAAGTTCGACGTGATCTTCTGCCGCAACACCGCGATCTATTTCGACAGTGCCGCGCGCCAGCGCCTGTGGCTGCGCTTCGGTGGCGCCCTGAACGAGGGCGGCGCGCTGTTCATCGGTCATTCGGAACGGCTGGACGGCCCGGCCGCGGGCCTGTTCGCCGCAACAGGCACAACCCAATACCGGCGCAATGCGACGCCGGCCTCTGCCAAGACGTGAAAGGGACAACATGGCACTGAAATCGAACCTTCATGTGATGGTGGTGGACGACATGACCATCAGCCGATCGCTGATCGAACAGGCGCTGGACTGGGCCGGCCTGGTCAACGTCCAGTACGAGGCGAACGGAGAGACGGCGTTCCGCAGGCTGGCCGCGGCTCCGGTTCATCTGGTCATTTCGGATTACAACATGCCCGGAATGGACGGCCTTGGCCTGCTGGAGGCGCTGCGTCAGAATCCCAGCACCCAGCGCATCGGTTTCATCCTGATCACCGGCACCGCCACGCGCGAGATGATCGAGCGGGGCCAGCGCGCCGGCATGAACAACTTCATCGCCAAGCCCTTCACCAAGGAGGCGTTGCTGCGCTGCATCGAATCGGTGACGGGCAAGCTGCAATGACGGCGACGCCCGATCCTTGCCTGAACGCGACCCTGCATCGCGCCGCCGCCGAGGCGCATCGCATCGCCCAAGGCCTGGGGCGGATCGATGCCGCCTTGGGCGCGATGCTGCAGGTGACCGATGCGGCGGCCCAGTCGCTGCAGGCCGCCGACCTGCTGCGTCAGGAGGTCGAGGGGCTGTCGCGGTTTCTGGGCGTGCTGGCGCAGCAGACCCCGCCGGGGCAGCCCTGCAACCCAGGCCAAGCCGCGGCTGGCCTGGATCTGCGGGCGCAGGCCGTTCGCCTTGGCGGGATGGCGCCGGCGGCCGACAGTACCCCGACAGTCGACCTGTGGTAGCGGATGCGGCGGTACCTACACGTTCATGGGATATACTTGACATAAATAATAAACAATAATAACCCACGCCTTGCCAGCATCTGCCAGCCTCGTGATCCCACGGCCCATGGCCGCACTCCGAGGCGCAGATGACCTTTTCCGACCCTTGCCTGTTGGCTGTCCGTCAACCTGAACAAGCGGGTCCGGGGGCCGGCACCCCGCACGATCCTTGCCCTACGTCCGACGCGCAGGGCATCGCCGATCTGGCCAGCCTGCGCGCCCTTCTGATCTGCGACAGGCGCGAGGTGGGCGGCGGGTGCGATCTGGTCCCGGTCGCCGGCGGCTGGCTAGAGGTCTTGACCGATGCGCCGATGGCATCGGGCCTGCCGCGCATCCGCGGGCTGATCCGGCACGGGCCGGACGGATCGCGCCCCATCGACCCGACCCTGGCGCTGTCGTTGATCCTGGACCGACTGACAGGCGATCACGGACCTGCAGGCGCCGCCTTGGCCCGTCGCGTGCAGGCCAGCCGTCATCGGATCGCCACGATCTGCGGACAGCGCCTGGCGCGGCCGCACCCCGCACCCGACTGGTTGACCGCCGAACAGGCGGTGATCTTTGGCCACTGGATGCATCCCTGCCCCAAGGCGTTGTCCGGCATGTCCCTGCCCGAGGAACGCGCGATGACCCCGGACTGGTGCGGCGCGTTGCACCTTGTCGGCCTGTCGGTCCGCAAAGACCTGATCGCAGGCACCGACCCTGACCGTGTGCGCGATCTGCCGGGCATGGATCTGGACCCCGGTCCCGGACGCATCCTGCTGCCCGCGCATCCGCTGACCTGGGACCGCGCCCGCCGCGATCCGGCCGTTGCCGCGCTGCTGTCGCAGGGTGCCATCCGCGAGCTGGGACCGGTGGGACCGGCATGGTGGGCGACATCCTCGGTGCGGACGTTGTGGCGCGGCGACAGCCCGTGGCAGGTCAAGGTGTCGCTGCCGGTCACCATCACCAACTCGCAGCGCGTGAACAAGCGTCACGAACTGCTGGCGGGCGCGGCGATGTCGGCCCGCATCGGCGCGCTGCAGGGGCGGTTCGGGCGGCTGCGGTTGATCGATGACCCGCATTGGCTGACCCTGGCCCTGCCCGGTCGCGCCGAATCCGGGCTGGAGGTGATCCTGCGCCGCAACCCTTGGCGCGGGGGACGCGGGGGGCAGGTGATGCAGGTCGCGGGCCTGGTCGCCGAACCCCTGCCGGGACGGCCGTCGATGCTGACGCAGGTCATGGCGGGACACGACCCGGCGGCATGGTTCGACGCCTATCTGGACTGCACCGTCGCCCCCCTGCTACGCCTGTATGACGCCACCGGCATCGCGGTCGAGGCACATCAGCAGAACGCCCTGCTGGACCTGTCCCAAGGTCTGCCGCGCCGCTGCGACATCCGCGACAACCAGGGCTTCTATGTGGCCGACGACATGGCCTGCGCCGCGTTGCGCGCCATTCCCAACCTGGTCTATCCGCGCGCCGAGGCAGAGGACGCCCTGACCTATTCGCTGATCGTGAACCAGGTGTTTGGCGTGGTCCACCGCATGGCGCTGGACGGAATCTGGCCAGAGCGGCGGGCGCTATCCGCGCTGGCAGCCCATCTTGGCGGTCTGACCCGCCTGCCGGGTCATGGCGGTGCCTTGGCCCGCCGCTGGCTGACGCAGCCGCATCTGCCCGCCAAGGGCAATCTGCTGACCCAGCTGGGCGGTGTGGACGAACTGCTGATCCCCGGGGAACGCGCACCGATGATCCGCGTGCCGAACCCCCTGCCCGCGCTGGCCCATGCCGGGATGCTGTCCGATGTCGCCTGAGACCCGCGCCCTGCGCCAGACGATAGAGGCTCTGGCGTTCGAACGCATCCTGCGCCCGGCGCAGGGCGGCTGGACGGTGGACGGCCTGGCCATCCAGGCGCCATATCGCCTGCAGGCCAGCGGCCGTGTCAGGCTGTTGGACGACCCGCGCGATGCCACCGGCGGATTGCTGAAACCGGACGACCTGGAACGCGCGCTGGCCAGGGCCGGCCACGATCCCGCGGCGCTGATGACCGCCATGCGGCGCAGCGCGCATTTCCTGCGCGCGGCGGGGCCGGTTCGCGACAACCGCCTGTCGCTGACCGGCCCGGCGCTGGAGGCGAGCCTGATCGAGGGGCATCCGTATCATCCCGGCTTCAAGTCCCGCGCCGGGTTTTCGGACACTGACAATGCCGCCTTCGGCCCCGAAGGCGGCAGGACCATCGTGCCGGTCTGGCTGTCGGTCGACCCCGCAATCGTGACGCGTGCAGGAACGGACCCCGCGCAGGGCTGGGCGCCGCCGGGGGCCATCCCGGTCCACCCGTGGCAGTGGCGGCGCCTGCAACGTGACCCGGCGGTGCAGGCGCTGATGGCGCGCGGGGCCTTGAAGGTGCTGCCGGCGGAGGGGCCGCGGATGCAGGCCACGGCGTCGCTGCGGACATTGGCCGCCTGCGACGGGGGCGATCACCTGAAGCTGTCGCTTGGCGTGGGGGTGACCTCCTCGGTCCGCGACCTGATGCCGTGGTCGGTGGCGGTGGCGCCGGCCATATCGGACTGGCTGGAACGCGTGGTGGCGTCCGATCGGCACCTGGCCGGGCTGACGATCCTCCCGGAACATGGCGCGGCCATCGTCGCACGCAAGCTGCTGGGCGGCAGGCTGGCTGCGATCCGGCGCAGCCCCCCGCCCCCAGGTGCCATGCCCCTGTCGGCCCTGTCGCTGACCCAGCCGGACGGGCGCGCACTGATCGCGCCCTGGCTGGCCGCGCATGGCACCCAGGCGTGGACCGCGCGGCTGCTGACGATCCTGCAGCCCGTCTGGCGCCTGATGACCCATCACGGGATCGCGCTGGAGGCGCATGGCCAGAACCTGCTGATGACCCATGACGGCGGCTGGCCGACCGGGCTGGTGGCCCGCGATTTCAGCGAAAGCCTGGAGTACCTGCCGGACCGGCTGAGCCTGCCCGCCCCGGACCTTGCGGCCATCGAACCGGCGATGGCGGGGGCACCGGACGGCACCTATCACCGCATGGGCCGGGCCACCGACCTGCGCGATCTGGTGGCCGACTGTCTGGTTACCCACGTGCTGTCGGATCTGGCGGATCTGCTGCACCGCACCGGCCATCTGTCCGAAGCGATCTTCTGGCGGCTGGCCCGCGCCGCCCTGCCCCATGCTCCCAGCCTGTGCACCGACGCCGCGACGGTTCCGGCGGAGAGCCTGGCCGCGGGGCTGCTGGGCCGCACCGAAACCCACCCTGCGCCGAACCCGCTGAAGGAGCCCGCCATGACCCGCCTGTTCCACCTGAACGACACGCTGTTCGATCCGTTCGGCCCGGACGCCCCCGACCTGCTGGCCGGCCGCGACCCCGACCGCACGCGCATCGCACTGTTGATGACTGACCGCGCGGCCTGCCTGACACAGATCCTGCGCCTGCGGGATGCGGGCGCGTCCTGTCATCCGATCCACCCGGAAACGCCCCCCGATCAGGCGCGCGATCTGGCAAGGCGGGCGGGCTGCGACCTGATGATGACCGATACGGGTCTGCAGGGGTTGGGACAGGACGCGCCGCATGCGCCGGGTGGGGTGCTGATCCAGACCAGTTCGGGCACCACCGGCGCACCCAAGATCATCGCCCGCAGCTGGGCCGCCATCCAGACCGAGATCGACGCCTATCTGCAGGCCTTTCCGCAGGCGGCCGGGATGACGCCGGTGATCGCGGCCCCGATCACCCATTCCTATGGACTGATCGCCGGGGTGCTGGTCGGACAGGCACGGGGACATGCTCCGGTGGTGCTGGACCACGCCAACCCGCGCGCCATCCTGCGCCAGCTGGCCCAGTTCCGCGATCCGCTGATCTATGCCGCACCGCCGCTGCTGCATGTGCTGGCGCGGTTGGCCGGGGCGCAGGGGCTGCACGCGGTGATGTCGTCGGGGACGGTGCTGCCGCAGCCGTGGTTTGACGCGATCCGCTGCGCGGCGCGCCACTTGTTCCAGCAGTACGGCTGTTCCGAGGCGGGATGCCTGGCCATCGCCCAGAACCCCGACCGGCCCGAGGATATGGGCCTGCCCCTGCCGCATGTCCGCCTGCAGGCCGGACGGGACGCACCCGGCCCCGTCTCCGTCCATGCCGCAGGCGCGACGGTGCAGACCGGCGATCTGGGCGTGATCGACGCCCGCGGCCACCTGATCTTTGCCGGGCGCCAGGCCGAGGTGATCGATGTCGCGGGCCTGAACGTCTATCCCGCCCATATCGAGGCCGCGGCCCTGAGCCTGCCGGGCATCACCGACGCGGTGGCATTCGCCGTCCCGGACCCCGTCGCGCATCAGCGCCCGGCACTTGCCTATTCCGGCGACATCGCCGAGGCGCGGCTGGATGCCCATCTGGCGGCCCTGCTGTCGCCGCGCCAGCGGCCGGTGCGTCTGGTCCGCCTGCCCGCCCTGCCGCGTGGCGCGAACGGCAAGATCGCCCGCCGCGCCCTGGCCGAAACCCTGTCGGAGGCCCCCGCATGACCGACCCCCGCCCCATCCCCGCCCCACAGGACATGCAGGACCGCATCCGCGCGATCCTGGCCGGTCCTATGGCTTGCCCGCGCATGGCGGCCTTTGGTCCCGACGCGCGGGTTGGCCATGACCTGGGCCTGGATTCGGTCGCCCTGATGACGCTGATGCTGCACCTGGACGAGGCGGGCATCACCATGGCCGAGGATACGTTCGACCGCGCCCCCGGAATGACCGTGCAGGCGCTTTCGATGGCGCTGGCGGGCGTGACCCCCGCGCCCGATGAACCTGTCGACATCAAGGTCCATTGCGTCGTCAGCTGCCTGTGCCAGGCGCTGAAGGACCGCGGCGGGATCGACCACCGCCCGCTGTATCTGGGCCTGTGGGACGGGCAGGTGATCGTCGACGACAGGATGCGCCTGTCCTATCACGCGCCGGGGATCGATCACGGCTTCTATCTGCATTGGGCTGGTCGCCTGTTCGGCCTGCAGGTGACGCGTTGGCATGAGGATGCCGCGCCGGGCGCGCGGAACCTGGACCACCTGCACGCGCTGCTGGCCGATTGGCGGCCCGGCCGCTACGTCATGCCGATGGTCGACATGGCGCTGCTGCCGCAGCGCGACAACAAGTTCGCCCAGGCCAGCTTTCCCCACTATGCTCTGCTGGAGCCCACGGCGGACCCCGACACCTGGCTGATGCGCGACCCGGATTTCCGGTGGGAGGGGCCGCTGCCCGCCCGCGACCTGCGGGCGGCATTCCTGGCGCCGACCGTGGCCGGTGGCTTTGCCTTCGACAATGCGGACGCGCATCCCGCGGACGACGCCACCATCGCCGCGATGCACCACGCGACCTTCGACGCGCAGGCCGTGCCGCTGATCGACGCGATCCGCCGCATCGTGCAGGCCCATGTCGCCGACCTGCCGCGCGCCGATCTGGAACCCGCGCTGCGCGAACTGCCAGTCATTGCAATCCGCAAATACGCCTATGAGCACGCGCTGGCGATCTTCGGCGACATCGAGGGCGCCGATCACGACGCGTTCGAGGAATGCTGCAACCGGATCGCGGCGCTGCATGGCGGGCTGAACGCGGCCCATCTGCGCGCGGTGGCCTTTGCCCGCGGCGGCGACGGCGACGATCTGCTGCAGGTGCTGGCCGATCTGGACCGGCTGACCATGCTGGAACGGGGCATCAAGGCCACCGTGGGCCAGTGGTTCGACCGCTGGCAGGGGGCGCGCGCATGAGGATCAATGCCTGTTCCGTGGCCTTCCGCCACTTGGACGTGACCGCCCGCGACTTGGCCCGCTATGTCGGCCGCGAGGGGTTCGACGGGCTGGAGATCTGGGCCCCGCATGCCCGCACGTTGGCCGTCGAATGGCGTGACCTGCCGCAGCGTCCCCCGGTGCCGATGCTGGCGGGCTATCTGCCCCTGGGCACTGCCTGTTTCAGCCGCGCCGACGCGGCCGACCTGCTGGACCTGACCCGGACCTGGGGCGCGCCACGGCTGCGGCTGTTCGCGGGAGGCGTGGGGCGCGATCAAGCGGGGGCGGACCAGCGCCGCGCGATCCTGCGCGACCTGGGCACGACGGCCGACATGGCCCATGACCGCGGCCTGCGCATCGCGGTCGAGACGCATCCGCAGACCCTGGCCGACAGCCTGCCCGCGACCTTGGACCTGCTGGATACGCTGGACCATCCCGCGGTCGGCGTGAACTTCGACGTGCTGCATGTGTGGGAGTCGGGGGTCGACCCCGTGCCTGCATTCACGGCGCTGCGCGAACATGTCGATCACCTGCACCTGAAATCCGTGACCGCGCGCGACCGCCTGTCGGTCTTTCACCCGGACAACGTCCACGATCCGCGCGGCAGCCGGGACGGCATGTGCCCGCTGCTGACGGGTGCCGTCGATTATGCGGCGTTCCTGCGCGTGGTGCCGACGGGGATGGGTGCGTCGCTGGAATGGTTCGGCCCAAAGCCCGCGGCGACCATGGCGGCCGATCTGCGCGCGTTGCGGCGCGACCTGCTGGACCGCGCGGCGTGAGGGGACGCGGAATCCACCTCCGCCCCCCTTTTCATCCCCGGTCATATCCCTATGCTTGCCGCCAAGAAAAGGTAGGGTAACGTCATGGCGCGATCGGGACTGGATTACGGCGGAATGATGCATCGCGCGATGCAGGGGCTGATCGCCGAGGTGCTGCGCCAGGTCGCCCGCGACGGTCTGCCCGGAGAGCATCATTTCTTCATCACCTTCGACACCCGCGACGACGGTGTCGAGATGGCGGACTGGCTGCGCGAACGCTATCCCGAGGAGATGACCATCGTCATCCAGCACTGGTTCGACAACCTGACGATCCAGCCCGACCATTTCACCATCACGCTGAACTTCGGCAACCAGCCGGAGCCGCTGAAGATCCCGTTCGATGCGCTGCGTACCTTTGTGGACCCCTCCGTCGAATTCGGCCTGCGCTTCGAGACGCAGGACAGCGACGACGACGAGGATGAGGACGCCGAGGCCGACGCCGAATACCAGCTGGACGCCGAGGATGACGGCGACGACACGCCCCCGTCGGGCGGCGCCGATGTCGTGCGCCTGGACCGCTGGCGGAAATAGCGCCATGACCATGCGCGGCCTGTCGGCCTTTCCGATCACGCCGACCGACGCCGCGGGCCACCCCCTGCCCGCCGACCTGCGCCGCCTGATCCTGCGCCTTGCGCGGGCGGGCGTGGACAGCATCGGCGTGCTGGGATCGACGGGCGGCTATGCGTATCTGGAGGCCGACCAGCGCCGGGAGGTGCTGGAGACCGCGCTTGACGCCGCCGGCGGCAGGGTGCCGGTGATCGCGGGCGTGGGCGCGCTGCGCAGCGACACCTCGGCCGCGCTGGCGCGTCATGCGGCAGATGCGGGGGCGACGGGCCTGCTGTTGGCGCCGATGTCCTACACCCCCCTGACCGAGGATGAGGTCTTTGGGCATTTCAAAACTGTCGCAGGGGCGTCGGACCTGCCGATCTGCATCTACAACAATCCATCGACCACGCATTTCACCTTTTCGCCCGTGCTGATCGCCCGGCTGGCGACGCTGCCGACCGTCACGGCGGTCAAGATGCCGCTGCCCGCGGGCGGGGACTTCGCGGGCCAGATCGCGGCCCTGCGCGCCGATCTGCCGCCCGATTTCGTCATCGGCTACAGCGGCGACTGGGGCTGTCCCGACGCGCTTCTGAACCATGCCGACGGCTGGTTCAGCGTGGCGGCGGGCTTGTGGCCCGACCAGACGCTGACCTTGGCCTGTGCCGCCCGTGCGGGCGACCGCCCCGAAACGGCCCGCTGGCAGGCGCGGTTCCAGCCGATGTGGGACCTGTTCCAGGCCCATGGCAGCCTGCGGGTCGTTCATGCCTGCGCCCGGCTGATGGATCTGACCGACGCGCAGCCGCCCCGACCGATCCTGCCCCTGCCCGACGCGCTGACCCCGCGCCTGCGCGCGGCGATGCATGCGCTGGACGACTGAAGGCGCTGTTTGCGCCAGCATACCGTTGCATACGAATTGCGCCCGATGGCCCGGACCGCTACAACCCGCCACGAAACCGTGAGGGAGCGACCCGATGACCAAGACCCGCACCGAAACCGACAGCTTCGGCCCGCTGGAGGTTGACGCCTCGAAATACTGGGGCGCGCAGACGCAGCGTTCGATCATCAACTTCCCGATTGGCTGGGAACGCCAGCCGGTGCCGATCATCCGCGCCCTGGGCGCGATCAAGCTGGCCGCCGCGCGGGTGAACCGCGCCTCGGGCGACCTGCCCGCCGATTTGGCCGATGCGATGGAGCAGGCCGCGACCGAGGTGTTCCAGGGCAAGTTCGACGACAACTTCCCGCTGGTCGTCTGGCAGACCGGGTCCGGCACCCAGTCGAACATGAACGCCAACGAGGTGATCAGCAACCGCGCGATCGAGATCATGGGCGGAGAGATGGGGTCCAAGAAACCCGTCCACCCGAACGACCACTGCAACATGGGCCAGTCGTCGAACGACACCTTCCCGACCGCGATGCATGTGGGCATCGCCATGCTGGCGCGCGACACGCTGCTGCCGGGTCTGGAGAAGCTGGCCGCCGCGCTGGAGGCAAAGTCGGCCGAGTTCAAGGACATCATCAAGATCGGTCGCACCCACACCCAGGATGCGACGCCCCTGACCTTGGGTCAGGAATTCGGTGGCTATGCCCATCAGGTCCGCAAGGGGATCGAGCGGGTCAAGGCCTGCCTGCCCGACATCTATGAGTTGGCCCAGGGCGGCACGGCCGTCGGCACCGGCCTGAACACCAAAAAGGGCTGGGACACGGCGATTGCCGCGGAAATCGCCAAGATCACCGACCTGCCCTTCGTCACCGCGCCGAACAAGTTCGAGGCGCTGGCCGCCCATGACGCGATGGTCATGTTCTCGGGCGCGCTGAAGACGGTGGCCGGATCGCTGTTCAAGATCGCCAACGACATGCGCCTGCTGGGGTCGGGGCCGCGTTCGGGTCTGGGCGAACTGATCCTGCCCGAGAACGAGCCGGGATCGTCGATCATGCCAGGCAAGGTGAACCCGACCCAGGCCGAGGCGCTGACCATGGTCTGCGCGCATGTGATGGGCAACGACGCCGCCGTGGGCTTTGCCGGGTCTCAGGGGCATTTCGAGCTGAACGTCTACAACCCGATGATGTCCTACAACGTGCTGCAATCCATGCAGCTTCTGGGCGATGCGGCCTCCAGCTTCACCGACAACATGGTCGTGGGCACCCAAGCCAACGTAAAGCGCATCGACCAGCTGATGCGCGAATCGCTGATGCTGGTGACGGCGCTGGCGCCCACCATCGGCTATGACAACGCCACCAAGGTCGCCAAGACCGCGCACAGGAACGGCACGACGCTGCGCGAGGAGGCCATCGCCCTGGGCTTCGTCGACGGAGAGACCTTCGACCGCGTCGTCCGCCCCGAGGACATGATCAGCCCCAAGGGCTGACCCTCTTGACCCAAGGCCGGGGGGCGCGCCACAGTGGCGCGCCCTTCGTCGTTTCAGGGACCGCCATGACCCGCATCATCAACCTGCGCCAGGCCCGCAAGGCCCGCGACCGCGACGCCAAGCGTGCCAAGGGCGACGCGAACGCCGCCCTGCACGGAGAGGCCAAGCCGCTGCGCGACGCGCGCCAGGCCGAACGCGACCGCGCGGCCCGCATGCTGGACGCGCATCGGCGCGACACGCCCGACGAATGATCGACCTGCCCGCCATGACGCCGCCGCTGAAGCGGTCGGTGACCATAGACGGGCACCGAACGTCGGTGTCGCTGGAAGATGCATTCTGGAAGGCGCTGGCGACCCAGGCCGCGGCGCGCGACCTGACCCGCGCCGCCCTAATCGGACAGATCGACCATGCCCGGCCGCCGCAAATCGGACTGGCCACGGCCCTGCGCCTTTATGTGCTGTCCACCCTGCAGGCGCAGGATCCCTGACCCGACCTTGGGTCAGTCAGCCGCCTGGCCCCGCAGGTCGGGCAGGACGTGGTCGCGGAACTGCTCCCGCAGGGTCAGCTTGCTGATCTTGCCGGTCGCCGTCAGGGGCATCTCGTCGACATAGACGACGTCATCGGGCAGCTGCCAGCTGGCCAGATGCGCGCCCAGATGGGACCGCATCTCCTCCAGCCCAGGTCGGGCGGCCCCCTTGGGCTTGATCACCAGCAGCGGGCGTTCATCCCATTTCGGATGGGGCAGCGCGATGACCGCGCATTGCGCCACGTCCGGATGGGCGACTGCCAGGTTCTCGACGTCGATCGAACTGATCCATTCGCCACCCGACTTGATCAGGTCCTTGGCCCTGTCGCGAAGCGTCAGGATGCCGTCGGCGCTGATCGAGGCAATATCGCCTGTCCCGAACCAGCCGTCGGCGTCGATGGCGCGCGCCGTCGCACCGGCATTGTCGTGATAACCGGCGGCCACGGTGTTGCCGCGCACGAACAGCTCTCCCATGGCTTGGCCGTCATGGGGCTGGCGGGTGCCCGCGTCGTCCACGATCTTCATCTCGACACCGAACACCCGCCGCCCCTGCGCCTGCTTCAGCGCCATGCGCCGGTCGAACGGCAGATCGCGCTGCGCCGGCGTCAGCGACCCCTGGCTGCCCAGCGGAGAGGTCTCGGTCATGCCCCAGGCGTGGTTCACGTCGATGCCCAGACGTTCAAAGCCCTCGGTCAGGCTGCGGGGCATTGCGCTGCCGCCGACGACGATGTGGCGCAGGGCTGCGGGCTTGGCCCCGCGGGACAGGATCTCGGCGAACAGTCCCTGCCAGATGGTGGGCACGCCCCAGGCGCTTTCGACGCCCTCGGTCTGGCACAGGTCCCACAGGCTGGCTCCGTCCAGCGCCGGGCCGGGCATGATCAGGCTGGCCCCGATCAGCGGGGCCGTGAAGGGCAGACCCCAGGCGTTAACGTGAAACAGCGGCACCACCGGCAGGATGCGCGGCTGCGGTCCCAGGTCCGGGCCCAGCACCGCCGCCGTGGCCAGCGCGTGCAGCATGTTAGATCGGTGCGAATACAGGACGCCCTTGGGATCGCCCGTCGTCCCGGACGTATAGCACAGGCCCGATGCGGTCGTTTCCGGAAAATCCGGCCAGACCCGCTCGGTCGGCTGCCCCGCCAGCAGGTCCTCATAGCACAGCGCATCCAGCGTCGTCTGCGGCATGTGCGCCGCGTCGGTCATGACGACATAGCGCATGGACGGCAGGCGGTCCTGCAGCTTTTCCAGCAGCGGCACGAAGCTCAGGTCGGTGAACAGCAGCCGGTCGCCCGCGTGATGCGCGATGAAAACCATCTGGTCGGCCGACAGCCGCGGGTTGATCGTATGGCAGACCGCCCCGATGGACGGCACCGCGTGATAGATCTCCAGATGGCGGTGCCCGTTCCAGGCCAGCGTCGCGACCCGGTCGCCGGGCACCACCCCCAAACCCTCCAGCGCGAAGGACAGCTGGACCGCGCGGGCACGGGTCTGGGCCCAGCTCTGTCGGTGCAGGTCACCCTCGACCCGACGCGACACGATCCGCGCTTCGGGAAAGCTCTCGGCGGCGAAATCCAGAAGCCCGCTTTGCAGCAGCGGGCGGTGCATCATCAGACCGTCCATGACGTCTCCTCCATCATGGCGCCATGATGACGCGATTGCCGGGCGTTTCAACCCGCCCGGCGCGATGGTGCCGCAGGGTCAGCGGGCACTGACATGGGTCGAGGTCAGGTCCAGCAGCACCGCCCCGTCCGCATCGGTGACCTGCGTGCGCACGGTCGAGATGCGTCGCCCGCGCCGCATCCAGGATGCCAGCGCGGTCAGAACCCCGTCGCGGCGGTTGGTCAGCAGCTGGGCGTTCAGTGTGATGGCCACGGGAAAGTTGTCCATGCCCTCCTGCGGCTGCTCTCCGCCCAGGACCAGGTTCGTCGCGACCACGTCCGCGAACCAGACCAGCGCGCCCGCATGGATGGTTCCGAACGGGTTCAGGATGCCCGCGGTCACGGTCATCTCTCCGGTGGCTTCCTGCTCGTTCACGCCGGTGATCTCGAACTCGATCTGTCCGGCAAGGCTGTGATCCGCCATCCCCCAAGTTCCTTCGTTAGAGGCGGGCATCCCGCCTTTTGTCGTTCCCCGGCCCTAGCGGGTCAGCCGCGCGATCAGGGACGAGGTGTCCCACCGGCCGCCGCCCATCGCCTGCACATCCTTGTAGAACTGGTCGACCAGTGCCGTGACCGGCAGGGCCGCGCCCAGCTGGTCCCCTGCCTGCAAGCAGATCGCCAGATCCTTCCGCATCCAGTCGACGGCGAACCCGTGCTCGAATTCGCCGCGATGCATGGTCGCATGACGGTTGACCATCTGCCAACTGCCGGCCGCACCCTGACTGATCACCTCGACGACATCGGCCACGTCCAGCCCCGCCTTCTGCGCGAATGCCAGCGATTCCGACAGCGCCTGAACCAACCCCGCGATCGCGATCTGGTTGCACATCTTGGTCATCTGTCCCGCGCCCACATCGCCCATCCGGCGACAGATCTTGGCATAGGCGTCGATGACCGGCGCGGCGCGATCGAAATCCGCGACCGTGCCCCCGCACATGATCGACAGCTGGCCGTTTTCGGCCCCCGCCTGACCGCCGGATACGGGTGCATCGACATAGCCGATGCCCGCCTCTGCCGCCGCCTGCGCCAGCTCCTCCGTCACCTTGGCCGAGACCGTGGTGTGATCGACGAAGACCGCACCCTGCGCCATGCCCGCGAATGCCCCGTCGGGCCCCAGGCATACCTGGCGCAGGTCGTCGTCATTGCCCACGCAGCACATTACCAGATCCGCGCCCTGCGCCGCCTCGCGCGGGGTCGCGGCGGAGGCGCCGCCGTGCCGGCCGACCCAGGCCTCGGCCTTGGCCGGGCTGCGGTTGAACACCGTCACCTGATGTCCCGCCGCGGCCAGATGCCCGGCCATCGGAAAGCCCATCACGCCCAGTCCCAGAAACGCCGTCTTGGCCATGCAAATCTCCCTCGGGTCGCTGCCCGTGGCGCGGGGGTGCGTTGAAATGCCCGCGCGCCTGTCCTATGCAACACACCACCATCCATGCGCGGCAGGGTCAACCCGTGCCGCGCCCCCGGCCAAGGACCTGCCCGCACATGCTGACCTTGTTTCGCTGGCTTCTGCGGCTGACCATCGCGCTGATCGTCCTGGCGGTCCTGTCCGCCGTGCTGGTCTGGTATTTCGCCGTGCGGTCCCTGCCCGACTATACCGCCAGCTATTCGGTGACGGGCATCACCGCCCCGGTCGAGATCGTGCGCTCGACCGAGAATGTGCCGCATATCTTCGGCAAGACCGACGCGGACGTGTTCTTTGCCCTGGGCCTGGCCCATGCGCAGGACCGGCTGTTCCAGATGACCCTGCTGCGCCGCGCGGCGCAGGGCCGGCTGGCCGAGGTCCATGGCCCTCGCGCCCTGCCCGCCGACGACCTGATCCGCAGGCTGGGCCTGCAGCGCGCGGCCCAGGCTTCGCTGGAGGTGCAGGACGACGACACGCTTGCGGCGCTGCAGGCCTATGCCGACGGGGTGAACCAATGGATCCGCATCGTCAACGACGGTGCGATGGGGCGCGGCGCGCCCGAATTCTTCCTGTTCCCGGATGTCATCACCTTCTGGCAGCCCGCCGATTCGCTGGCGATCCTGAAGCTGATGGCGGCGGCCGGCACCGATTCCGCGGGAGAGGAGATCCTGCGCGCCCGACTGGCCCTGGCCTGGCCCGAACGCGGCATGCAGATCGTCGACCGGGCCGGCATACCTGCTGCCCTGCCCGACTATGCGGGGCTGTTTCCCGGTGCCCGCCTTGGTGCGCCCGAACGGCGCCTGGACCCGCAGGCGGATTACGACCCGCTTGGCTTCCTGCGCCCCGAACAGGCGCTTGGCGGCAATGCCTTCGGCGCCGAGGCGCTGCGGACGGCTGCGGGGGCCGCGCTGCTGGCCAACGACCTGCATGCGGGGCTGACGGTGCCGTCGCTGTACTATCTGGCGCGGTTGGAGCTGGAAGGCGGCGGAGTGATCGGGGCCACGGTGCCCGGCATGCCGCTGGTCCTGTCGGGGCGCAATCCGACACTGTCCTGGGCGCTGACGCCGCTGGACCTGGACGTGGCCGACATCGCCATCGAGGAGGTCCAGCCCGGCAATACCGACCGCTATCGCGGCACGCAGGGCTGGACAGAGTTCCAGACCCGGACCGAGGTGATCCGCGTGCTGGACGCGTCCCCCCAGACCATCACTCTGCGGGAGACGCAGAACGGTCCCGTCGTTCCCGGCCTGGACCCGGGGCTGCGTGACGTGACGCCCATAGGGCATGTCCCATCGCTGCGCTGGACGGGGCTGTCGCAGCGCGACCGCACGATGTCCGCGCTGATGGCGCTGATGCGGGCCGGCGACGCCGATCAGGCGACCCGCGCCCTGGCCGACGTGGTCGCCCCGGCGCTGGACGTGACCCTGGCGCAGGGAGAGACCGTCACCCGGCTGGCCGCAGGCGCGGCACCCCAGCGGGCCGACGACCATCCGACCAAGGGCGCGTTGCCCTCGCCCGGCTGGCTGACCGAAACCGCATGGCAGGGCACCGTGTCGCTGGCGACCCAGGCGCGTCGCCCGCAGGACGGGCTTGCCCTCGCGACGGAGGAGCCGGAGGCCGACGGGCTACGCCATGACCGGCTGTCCGGGCTGCTGGGCGGGCGCGAGGTGCATTCCCGCGACAGCTTCATCGCCGCACAGCTGGACGTCGTCAGCCCTGCGGCCCGCGCCCTGCTGCCGCTGGTGGGGGCGAATCTATGGTTCACCGGCGATCCGGCGGCGCCCGGCACCCCGGAACGCCAGCGTCAGGACGCCCTGACCCTGCTGGCCGAATGGGACGGCGCCATGAACGAGCACCTGCCTGAACCCCTGATCTATGCCGCCTGGATGGGTGCGCTGCAGGACCGCCTGGTCCGGGACGAGCTGGGGCCGCTGGCCGACGACCTGATCCGCCTGCAACCGCATTTCATCGACGCGGTGTTCCGCGATCGCGACGGCGCCGCCGCTTGGTGCGACGTGGTCCAAAGCGCCGCGACCGAGGATTGCGCGACCATCGCCCGCCAGTCGCTGGACCGCGCCATCCTGGACCTGACCGCCGAATACGGTCCCGACGTGACCAGCTGGCGGTGGGGCGACGCGCATCAGGCGCATCACGTGCATCCGGGCCTGGGCGCGCTGCCCGCACTTGGCTGGATCATGAACATCACCCAGTCGATCTCGGGCGGAGAGTTCACCGTGGCCCGCACCGGCATGATCGGCACCGGCGACGACCCCTATCAGGCGATCGGCGGGGCCGGTTATCGCAGCGTGATCGACCTGGCGGACCCGGACAGTTCGGTGTTCATCACCTCGACCGGACAGTCGGGTCATCCGCTGTCGCGCCATTACGACGACCTGGCAGGCCTGTGGCGGCGAGGCGAATACATCGGCATGTCGCTGGACCCCGATCTGGCCCGTGCCGCGGCCGCGGGCATCACCACGCTGACACCGGCAGATTGACGAAAAAGGGGGGCAAAACCGCCCCCCTTCGTTCCCGTGTTCCAGCTGCGATCAGAAGTGGATGGCGCGCCCGTATGCGTCCAGCACGGATTCGTGCATCATCTCGGACAAGGTGGGATGCGGGAAGACCGTCTCCATCAGGTCCTGTTCGGTCGTCTCAAGCTGGCGCCCGATGACATAGCCTTGGATCAGTTCGGTCACCTCGGCGCCGACCATGTGCGCGCCCAGCAGCTCGCCCGTCTTGGCGTCGAAGATGGTCTTGATCATGCCTTCCGGTTCCCCAAGCGCGATGGCCTTGCCGTTGCCGACGAAGGGGAAGCGGCCGACCTTGATGTCCAGCCCCTGCTCCTTGGCCTTGGCCTCGGTCAGGCCGACCGATGCGACCTGGGGGTGGCAATAGGTGCAGCCCGCGATGCTGCCCGGCTTGATCGCATGGGGGTGCTTGCCCGCGATCAGCTCGGCCACCATCACGCCCTCATGGCTGGCCTTGTGCGCCAGCCAGGGCGCGCCGGCCAGATCGCCGATGGCATAGACGCCCTCGACCCCGGTGCGGCAGTATTCGTCCGTGATGACATGGGTGCGATCGACCTTGATCCCGGCCTCCTCCAGGCCCAGTCCCTCGGTGTTGCCGACGATGCCCACGGCGGAAATCACCGTATCGAACTCCTGCGTCTCGACCTTGCCGCCGACCTCGATATGGGCGGTGACGGTCGAGCCCTTGCGGTCCAGCTTCTTGACCGCGGCCTTTTCCATGATCGTCATGCCCTGCTTGACGAACTGCTTCTTCGCAAAGGCGCTGATCTCGGCATCCTCGACGGGCAGGACGCGGTCCATGACCTCGACCACGGTGGTCTTGGCGCCCAGCGTGTTGAAGAAGCTGGCGAATTCGATGCCGATGGCGCCCGACCCGATGACCAGCAGCTTCTTGGGCATGTGCGGCGGGACCAGCGCGTGCTTGTAGTTCCAGACCAGCTTGCCGTCCGGCTCCAGCCCCGGCAGCTCGCGCGCCCGCGCGCCGGTGGCCAGCACGATGGATTTCGCGGTCACCTCCTCGGTGCCCTTGTCGGTCTTGACGGTGACCTTCCCCTTGCCGGCCAGCTTGGCCTCGCCCATGATCACCGTCACCTTGTTCTTCTTGAACAGGTGGCCGATGCCGCCGGACAGCTGCTTGGCAACGCCGCGCGACCGCTTCACGACCGCGTCCAGATCATAGCCCAGCCCCTCGGCCTTCAACCCGAATTCCTTGGCCCGGTGCATCAGGTGATAGACCTCTGCGGAACGCAGCATGGCCTTGGTCGGGATGCAGCCCCAGTTCAGGCAGATGCCGCCCAGATGCTCGCGTTC
Source organism: Paracoccus marcusii (assembly GCF_006151785.1). Classification (GTDB taxonomy): domain Bacteria; phylum Pseudomonadota; class Alphaproteobacteria; order Rhodobacterales; family Rhodobacteraceae; genus Paracoccus; species Paracoccus marcusii. Next base: position 41,062 of record NZ_VDDD01000001.1, on the reverse strand, counting down.
GATGCAGGCCACCTTCAGGCCCAGCTGCGCGCCCCGGATCGCGGCCACATAGCCGCCCGGCCCTGCGCCGATCACCACCAAGTCGAAATTCTGGGCCATCGGATCCCCCGCTGATGAATTATAGTTCAGCGTTAAACCATTTGCCCCAAGGCGGCAAGCGGGCGGTCAGGTCGCAGGCTGGGGCGACGGGTCGTCCGACTGCGCCTCCTCCAGCACCGCGTCGACCGCCAGGGGGGTCGCGTTGGGCGTGATGACCGCAAAGCTGCCCTGTTCGTCCGGGGTCAGGGCACGACGCTGCGTGGTGCGCCATCCCGCATAGGCCGTCAGCAGCGCTAGCAGGACGCCCATGTAGACCCAGTACCCGTCAGGCCCGATGATGCCCATCATCCAGCCGGTGATGATCGGCCCGCCCATGCTGCCGATGCCATAGATGAACAGAAGGCCCGCCGATGCCGACGCCATGTCGGACTGATCCAGATAGTCGTTGGTATAGGCCAAGAGCAGCGCATAGACCGGGTTCGCGACCCCGCCCATGATCGCCCCAGCGATGACCAGGCCAAGGGTTCCGGGTTGTGCCGCGACGGTCACCAGGCCGCACAGCCCGCCGATGGCCGACATCCCCAGGACCAGCTTGCGCCGGTCATAGCGGTCCGAGATCCAGCCGATCGGATATTGCAGGACCAGCCCCCCTGCATAGATCGCAGCCACGAACAGGCTGATCTGCGCCACCGACAGCCCGATCTGGGCGCCCCAGACCGACGACATGCCCGACAGGACCGAGAACACGCCCCCGATCAGGAAGATCCCCACGCAGCCCAGCGGCGATGCCTTGTACAGCTTTGCAAAGGACATCCGCTTGATCGTCTGGAACTGCGGCGCGGGCTGGGCCGACAGCAGGATCGGCGTGAAGGCCAGCGACACCAGCACCGACGGGATGATGAACAACAGATAACCCGCCGGGCTGCTGACGTTCAGCAGGGCCTGCGCGATCACGATGCCCAGCAACTGCACAATCATGTAGAGCGACAGCGCCTGGCCGCGGTTCTCGTTCGTGGAGCCGGCGTTCAGCCAGCTTTCCGCCGTGACATAGACCCCGCAGAAGCAGAACCCGATCAGGAACCGCAGGACCGTCCAGCTGATCCAGTGCGGCTCGACCGCGAACAGGACCAGCACGGCGCTGATCAGCGACCCCAGGGCGGCAAAGACGCGGACATGGCCGACGTTCTTGATCAGGTCCGGCACGGTCAGGCTGCCCAGCAGGAACCCGCCGTAATAGCTGGCCATGACGATGGACATCTGGAAGGTCGGGATGCCCTCGATCCCGCCGCGGATGCCCAGCAGGGTGCCCTGCATGCCGTTGCCGACCATCAGCAGAAGGATGCCAAGCAGCAGCGGCCATGTGGTGCGCAACACCGAAATCATCGCGGGTCTCGTCTTGTTCAGGGGCGTGGGGGCGGAATGCCCGACCTATGCCCGACGGGGCCCCGATGCCAGCAGGAAACCGACCTCAGGGGATCAGCAGCGACGCGTCGCCATAGCTGAAGAAACGATAGCCTCGTTCGACCGCATGTCCATAGATTTCCCGGATTTTCTCGGACCCCATCAGGGCCGAAACCAGCATCAGCAGCGTGGATTTGGGCAGGTGAAAGTTCGTCATCAGCCCGTCGGTCACCCGGAATTGATAACCGGGATAGATGAAGATGTCGGTCGTGCCCCGGAACGGCGCGATCCGCCCGACCCGGGGGGCGGCCGATTCGATCAGGCGCAGGGCGGTGGTGCCCACCGGGATCACCCGGCGGCCCTCCGCCTTGGCACGGTTGATCGCCTCGGCGGCCTCGGGGGACACCTCTCCCCATTCGGCGTGCATCCGGTGGGTGGTGACGTCGTCGACCTTGACCGGAAGGAACGTCCCCGCCCCCACGTGCAGGGTCACATGCACGAACTGGACGCCCTGCGCCGCCAGCGTCTCCAGCAGGGGGGCGTCGAAATGCAGGCTGGCCGTGGGGGCCGCGACCGCGCCCTGCCGCGCGGCCCAGACCGTCTGATAGTCGTCGCGGTCCTGGTCGTCCGGCGCCCGCAGCGCCGCGATATAGGGCGGCAAGGGCATCGCCCCCACCTGTTGCAGCGCCGCATCGAACGCATCACCCGTGGCGTCGAACACCAAGCGCAGGCCGGTCGCGGTCATCTCGGCCACGGTGGCGGACAGGGTGTCGCCGAACCGGATTACCTCGCCCACGCGCAGCTTGCGCAGCGGCTTGGCCAGCGCCTGCCAGCCTTCGGCGGCGGGTTCCAGCAGCGTGACCTCGATCCGCGCCACGGCCTCGCCCTGCGGGGTCTGGCGGGCGCGGGTGCCGGTCAGGCGGGCGGGAATGACCTTGGTGTCGTTCAGCACCAGCAGGTCGCCGGGGCGCAGGATCTGCGGCAGATCGCCCACATGGCGATCGGTGATGGCCCCGCCTTCCGCCAGCAGCAGACGTGCGGAACTGCGCGGCTTGGCGGGCCGCGTGGCGATCAGGTCGGCGGGCAGGTCGAAATCGAAATCGGACAGCTTCATGGCACGGGGTTTTGCGGCCCGCCCGCGCCCGCGTCAAGCAGCCGTGATGCCAAAGCGAAAACGTCGGACTTTACAAGCCCGACAGAATTGGTAAGTCTCCGCCCGACAGGAGCCCGCCATGATCGTCTGCCACTGCGCCATGATCTCGGATCACGACATCCGCGCCGCCATCGACTGGATGCGCGCGGCGGATGCCCAGACCATCATCACGCCGGGCAAGATCTATCACGCCCTGGGCAAGCGCGCCGATTGCGGGGGCTGCATGCCGCTGTTTCTGGACACCATGCGCGCGTGCGATAAGCTGGGCGTCGCACCGCCGATTTTGCGGGCCAGAACCGACAGCAAGAAGGATGCCACCCATGAAGGGCGACGCCAAGGTCATCGAGTATCTCAACGCCGCACTGCGCTCTGAGCTGACGGCGGTCAGCCAGTACTGGCTGCATTATCGTCTGCAGGAGGATTGGGGCTTCGGCAAGATCGCGGCCAAGTCGCGCGCCGAATCCATCGAGGAGATGAACCACGCCGACAAGCTGATCCAGCGGATCATCTTTCTGGAGGGTCATCCCAACCTGCAGCGTCTGGACCCGTTGCGAATCGGACAGACCCTGCGCGAGACGCTGGACAGCGATCTGGCTGCAGAACATGACGCGCGCACGCTGTACATCGAGGCGCGCGACCATTGTGATGCCGTTGGCGACTATCCCAGCAAGATGCTGTTCGAGGAGCTGATCCAGGACGAGGAAGGCCATATCGACTTCCTAGAGACGCAGATCCACCTATTCGAGACGATCGGCGCCCAGAACTATGGCCAGCTGAACGCCAAGTCCGCTGACGAGGCCGAATAGGCCCTCAGCCCAGCCAGTCGCGGGCGATGGCGGGCAGCTGGTCGAAATGCGCCAGCAGAACCTCGGGCGCCAGGCGAGAGATCGCCTCGCCCTCGGGACCGAAGCTGACCAGTGCGACGCGCACCCCGGCAGCCGCGGCCGTCTTGCGGTCGGTCTCGGTATCGCCCACCAGGAAGGACTGCGCGACGGTGCCGCCCGCGCCCTCGACGGCGGCGTGATAGGGGCGCGGGTCGGGCTTGCGCACCGGCAGCGTGTCCGCGCCGATCATGGCGCCGAACCGGTCGCGGATGCCCAGTTCGCGCAGCAGCGTCTCGGCCAGGGCCTCTGGCTTGTTGGTGCAGACGGCCAGGCGGTGCCCGTCGGCGGCCAGACGGTCCAGCGCCGCCTCGACCCCCGGATACAGCTGCGTGTGCACGGCGATCGCCGCACCGTAATGGGACAGCAGGCTGTCGAAATCCTCATCCTCGGCACCGGGGGGCAACAGCGTATCATCCGACATCCGGCCATAGCCCGCCCGCAGCATCGCCCGTCCGCCATGAAACGCGATCAGCGCATCCGCGACCGGGTCCAGCAGGTCGCCCAGGCCCCGCGCGCGAAAGCACGCATTCGCCGCCGCGACCAGATCGCCCGACGTATCCGCCAGCGTTCCGTCCAGATCGAAGACCACTGTACCCGCCATGCGCCATCCCCCGTGGAAATGTTCGGAAAACAAAGGTGACCGCGCCGGGCCTTTCCAGCGCGTCCCGCCCCGATTAGAACGCCGTGAAGAAAAAGCAAACAGGCGATGGGGGCGGTGATGTCGGAAGCTGGATTGGCGGTCGTGGTTCTGGCGGCGGGACAGGGCAGCCGGATGCAATCGGACCTGCCCAAGGTCCTGCACCGTCTTGGCGGGGTGCCGCTGGTCGGGCACGCGCTGCGCGCGGCGCGCAACCTGCAGCCGGAACAGATCGTGGTCGTGACGGGCCACGGCGCGGACGCCGTCGCCCGGGCGGTGGCCAAGCTGGACCCCGAGGCCGCGACCGTGCTGCAGGCCGAACAGCTGGGCACCGGGCACGCCGTGCGCCAGGCCCTGCCCAGCCTGGAAGGATTTGAGGGGCGGGTGATCATCCTGTATGGCGACACCCCCTTCATTGCCCCTGACACGCTGGACGAACTGGCAGCCCACCCCGCCGATCTGGTCGTCCTGGGCTTCGAGGCGGACGATCCCGGCCGCTATGGGCGGCTGGTCGTCACCGACCGCGGGCTGGAGCGTATCGTCGAGTACAAGGACGCCGACGCCGCGACCCGCGAGATCGTGCTGTGCAATTCCGGCGTCATGGCGCTGCAGGCCGATCTGTTGCGCCGCCTGATCGTGGGCCTGGGCAACGACAATGCCGCGGGCGAGTACTATCTGACCGACCTGGTGGCCCTGGCCCGCGCCGAGGGGCGTCGCGCCGACGTGGTGATCTGCGACGAGGCCGAGACGCTTGGCATCAACACCCGCGCCGAACTGGCCGCAGCCGAGGCCGCCTTCCAGGCCCGTGCCCGTGCGGCGCTGATGGAAGACGGGGTGACCCTGACCGATCCGGGCAGCGTCTTTTTGGCGCTGGACACGGTCATCGGGCGCGACGCGGTGATCGGGCCCAACGTCGTCTTCGGCCCCGGCGTGACGGTGGAATCGGGCGCCGAGATTCTGCCCTTTTGCCATCTGGAGGGTTGCCATGTCAGTGAAGGGGCCACCGTCGGACCCTTTGCCCGTCTGCGCCCCGGCGCCGAATTGGGCACGGATGTCCATGTCGGCAACTTCGTCGAGATTAAGAACGCCGTCCTGGACGAGGGTGTCAAGGTCGGCCATCTGACCTATCTGGGCGACGCCCATGTGGGCGAGCACACGAATATCGGCGCTGGCACCATCACCTGCAATTACGACGGCGTCTCCAAGCATCGGACCACGATCGGCCCGCGCGCCTTCATCGGCAGCGACACGATGCTGGTGGCCCCCGTCCATGTCGGCGCGGACGCCATGACCGGATCGGGCAGCACCATCACCGAGGACATCCCCGACGGCGCCCTGGCCATCGGCCGGGCCCGCCAGGTCACGAAACCGGGCCTGGCGACCCGCCTGATGGCGGCGCTGCGGCTGAAGAAGGAGGCGCGCTGATGTGCGGCATCATCGGAATCCTGGGCAACCACGAGGTTTCCCCGCAGCTGGTCGATGCGCTGAAGCGGCTGGAATACCGCGGCTATGACAGCGCCGGCGTGGCGACCGTGGACGCGACCGGACAGCTGTCGCGCCGGCGCGCGGTGGGCAAGCTGGTCAACCTGTCGGACCTGCTGGTCCATCGGCCGCTGACGGGGCATGCGGGTATCGGACACACGCGATGGGCCACCCATGGCGCCGCGACCGAGGTCAACGCCCATCCTCATCAGTCCGGCCCCGTCGCCGTCGTCCATAACGGCATCATCGAGAACTTTCGCGAACTGCGCGCCGAACTGGCCGATCGGGGCATCATGCCAGAATCGCAGACGGACACCGAAACCGTTGCGCTGCTGACCGCGCATCACCTGGATCAGGGCCTATCGCCGGTGGAGGCCGCCCGTGCCACGCTGGCCCACCTGCAGGGGGCCTTTGCGCTGGCCTTCCTGTTCCAGGATCAGCCCGACCTGCTGATCGCGGCCCGCAAGGGCAGCCCGCTGGCCGTGGGCCATGGCGACAAAGAGATGTATCTTGGTTCGGACGCGGTGGCGTTGGCGCCCTTCACGGACCGCATCACCTATCTGGAGGATGGCGACCACGCCGTTCTGACGCGCGCGGGCGTGCAGATCTGGGACGCGGAGGGCCACCAGGTCCACCGCGCCACCGCCCGCATCGATGTCGGCGCGACCGTCATCGACCGTGCCGGGCACCGTCACTTCATGGCCAAGGAAATCGCCGAACAGCCGGTGGTGATCGGCGACGTGCTGAACCATTACGTCAAGGGCGACCGCATCGTCCTGCCGGACGGCCTGGATTTCGCGGACCTGGACCGGGTGACCCTGGTCGGCTGCGGCACCGCGCATCTGGCGGGGCATGTGGCGAAATACTGGTTCGAACAGTTGGCGGGCCTGCCCTGCGACATCGATGTCGCCTCCGAATTCCGCTATCGCGAACCGCCCTTGTCGGATCGCAGCCTGTTCATCGCCGTCAGCCAGTCCGGAGAGACGGCGGATACGCTGGCCGCCCTGCATTATGCCCGCGGCAAGGTCGCGCGGACCGTGGGGCTGGTGAACGTGGGCACGTCGGCCATCGCGCGCGACGCCGACATGGCGCTGCCGACCTTGGCGGGGATCGAGGTCAGCGTGGCGTCGTCCAAGGCCTTCACCTGCCAGCTGGCCGTGCTGGCCGTGCTGGCGCTGAAGGCGGCGCATGACCGCGGTCGGCTTGATGATGCCGCCCTGACGGCCCATCTGCGCGACCTGCGCGCCATCCCCGCGCTGCTGGCGCAGGCGCTGGCTCTGTCGGACGACTGCCGGATGCAGGCCGACTGGCTGGCGCAGGCCCGCGACGTCCTTTATCTGGGCCGGGGCGCATTGTACCCCGTCGCGCTGGAAGGCGCGCTCAAGCTCAAGGAGCTGAGCTATATCCACGCCGAGGGCTATGCCTCCGGAGAGCTGAAGCACGGCCCCATTGCGCTGATCGACGGCGACGTGCCGGTGGTGGTGCTGGCGCCGCATGACGCGCTGTTCGACAAGACCATCTCTAACATGCAGGAGGTGATGGCCCGTCACGGCCAGGTGCTGCTGATTTCGGACGCTGCGGGGATTGCGGCGGCGGGCGACGGCATCACCGCCAGCCTGGCCCTGCCCACCGGCGGCGGTGTGTTCCAGCCGATCCTCTATGCCGTGCCGATGCAGTACCTTGCCTATCACACGGCGGTCGCCAAGGGCACCGATGTCGATCAACCCCGCAACCTGGCAAAATCCGTCACCGTGGAATGAAAAAGGCCCGCTTCGGCGGGCCTTTCCTTACAGACGGCGAAAGGTCACGTAATGGGGCGGACGCCCCTCGCGCAGGGCCTTCTGCTCGTAACGGGTGCTGATCCAGTCGTCCCATGCGACGGCGGTGTCATCAAGCGTCTCGAACCCGGCGGGCGGCACCTCCTCGCGGGTCTGACGGATATAGTCCGGGATGTCGCTGGCCACGCGAAAGATCCCGCCGGGCCGCATCACGCGGGCCAGGGGGCGCAGGTGTTCGGGCGTCACGAACCGCCGCCGATGGTGGCGCGCCTTGGGCCAGGGATCCGGATACATCAGGAAGGCGCGCTCGACGCTGGCATCGGGCAGCACATCCATCAGATCGCGCGCGTCGCCCGGATGGACGCTGACATTCGTCACGCCCGCCGCCCGGATCTTGCCCAGCAGCATCGCGACGCCGTTGATAAACGGCTCGCATCCGATGATGTTGATGTCGGGATAGGTGGCGGCCATGTGGACCATGTGCTCGCCACCGCCAAAGCCCACCTCAAGCCAGACGGGGCGGTCGTTGCCGAAGATCGCGGCAGAATCGACCGGGGTGCGTTCCGGGTTGTCCTGCAGGGTGATGCCGCGGGGCCGCAGCTCGCCCAGGTCCTCGGACAGATAACCCTTCTGGCTCTGCCGCAGGGTCTTGCCGTGCCGCCGTCCATAGAAGTTGCGGCGGGGCGGGTTCGGATCAAAGCCGGATTCGGATGTGTCGCTCATGATGCCGGGCATTGCCGCAAGCGCGGCGCGGTTTCAAGCCCCCTGTGCGCCTTTGCGTCCCGCGGTGGCCGGGGGGCTTCGCACCCCCCGGACCCCCTGCGGGATGATCAAGCCTTCGCCTCCGCTCCGTGGGACATCGGGGGGTCCGGGGGGCTGGCCCCCCGGCCCGTCGCGGGACGCAAGCCTGGTTCAGGTCAGTCGGCCATCAGGCGGCTGATGCTGACGGTGACCTCGGGCTTCTTGCCGATCTCCTCCATCGCCACCTGGCGGGTGATCTTGCGGATCGCCTCGTCCATCTTGCCGTCGTCGCGCACGGTGCGTGCATCGGCACGCTCTAGGAACTCGGACAGCTCGGCCTCGATCTGGCGGGCCAGCTCGCCGCCCGAACGGGTCCGCTCGGACAGGCCCATCAGTTCGACCCAGGCATCGGGCAGGACATTGTCGTCCTCGTCCACGATCACGCTGACCATCGCGTGCCCGTTCAGCGCCATGCGGATGCGGTCGCGCACGACCCCGTCCATCGCGCCGATCAGCAGGTTGCCGTCCAGATAAAGACGCCCCGTTTCGACCTGATCGCAGACCTTGGGGCGATCGCCCGTCAGGTCCAGCATCGTGCCGTTGGTGACGATCTCGGCGGTCATGCCCTTGGCACGGGCCAGCATCACGTGTTCGCGCAGGTGCAGGTGCTCGCCATGCATGGGGATCACGACCTTGGGCCGCAGCAGGTCGTGCATCGCCTCGATGTCGGGCCGGTTCGCGTGACCCGAGACGTGGTAGAGCCCGTCATCGGCGTCCCAGACCTCGACTCCGGCCTCGCTCAGCGCGTTCATGATGCGGCCGACCGACTTTTCGTTGCCCGGGATGGTCTTGGAGCTGAACAGGAAGCTGTCCCCCTCCTTCAGCGACAGGCCCAGATAGCGGCCGCGCGACAGCTGCGCGCTGGCCGCGCGACGCTCCCCCTGGCTGCCGGTGACCAGCAGCAGGACCTTGTTGCGGGGCAGCTTGGCGGCCTCCTCGGGCCCGATCGTCTCGGGGAAATCCTTCAGGATGCCGCTGTCGAAGCCCACGCTGACCATGCGCCGCATCGCGCGGCCCAACAGGCACACCTTGCGCCCCGAGGCGCGCGCCGCGTCGGCCAGCGTCTTCAGACGCGCGATATTGCTGGCGAAGGTGGTGGCCACGACCATGTTCGGCTGCGCCATGACCCATTCCAGGATCGGGGTCGCCAGAACCGCCTCGGACCGGCCGGGATGGGTCGAAAAGATGTTCGTGCTGTCGCAGGCCAGGACCTTGACGCCCTTACCTTCTGCCGCGATCTGCGACAGGCCGACCGGGTCGAAGGCGTCGCCCACGACCGGGGTCACGTCCATCTTGAAGTCGCCCGTATGCACGACCCGACCCGCAGGCGTGTCGATGATCAGCGCGCTGCTTTCCGGGATCGAATGGCTGATCGGCACGAACTGCACGCCGAAGGGGCCGACATTGGTCACGGCAGGGCGCGCTTCGGTGATGTTGACCACCTCGGTCGGCAGGCCGTGCTCTTCCATCTTCAGGCGCACCAGCGTCCCGGTGAAGCGGCGCGCATAGATCGGCACGTCCAGCCGCTTCCACAGATGCGCGATGGCGCCGATATGGTCCTCGTGGCCGTGGGTGACGAAGATCGCCTCCAGCCGGTGGCGGTTCTTCTCCAGCCAGGTCAGGTCGGGCATGATCAGGTCGATCCCCGGGCTGCCCTCCATGTCGCCGAAGGTGACGCCCAGGTCCACCAGGATCAGCCGCTCCTTGCCGGGCAGGCCGTATCCATAGACATAGGCGTTCATGCCAATTTCGCCCGCTCCGCCGAGCGGCAGATAGATCAGGCGTTCAGCCATTTCCCATCTCCTTGTTAAAGTCGTGAATGAGCCGAAGCCCGTGCATCGTCAAATCGTCTTCAATCGCATCGAACAGGTCGAACCCCTGATCGAACAATGGCGCAAGCCCGCCAGTGGCTATCACTTTCATGGGTCGGTCGCGCTCGGCGCGGATCTTGTCCACGATACCGTCGACCAGCCCCACATATCCCCAGAACACGCCTGACTGGATACATGCAACCGTATTCGTGCCGATCACCGTCGCCGGCATCGTCACGTCGACATGCGGCAGGGACGCCGCCCCCATGTGCAGCGCCTCCAGCGACAGGTTCACACCCGGCGCGATGACGCCCCCAATATAGGCGCCGTCGATGTCGACCACGTCGAATGTGGTGGCCGTGCCGAAATCGACCACGATCAGGTCCGGGCCGTGCCGGTCATAGGCGCCGACCGTGTTCACCAGCCGGTCGGGCCCCACGGTCGTCCCCGCATCGACCCGCGGCGGCACCGGCAGCAGGCAGTCGGGCTTGCCCACCACCAGGGGCCGCGTGTCGAAATAGCGGTTGCACAGCACCCGAAGGTTAAAGACCACCCGCGGCGCCGTGGCGCTGATGATGCAGGCGTCGATCTGCAACTCGAACCGCTGCACCGCGATCAGCGTGGACAGCCAGACATAGTATTCGTCCGCCGTCCGCCGATGATCCGTGCGGATCCGCCAGTGGGACAGGAACCGCGTCCCGTCCCAGATCGAGAAGACAGTGTTCGTGTTGCCGGTATCGATGCACAGCAGCATGGATCTAGCCCCCGAAATGGATGTCTGCGGCGGAAATCACCTGGCGTCCGCGCGGACCCGTCAAGATCAGGGCGCCGGTTTCGTCGATACCGTCGAAGCGCCCGGTGATCTCGGCGGTGCCGGTTCGTGCGGTGATCGTCTCTCCCAGCCTTGCGGCGCGGGCCAGCCAGGCCGCACGGATCGGCGCAAAGCCATAGGCCGACATCTGCCGCATGCCTTCGTCGAAACGGACGGCCAGCGCGTCCAGCAGATCGTCGGGCGTCACGGTCAGGCCGGTCTCTCCGGCCAGGCTGACCGGACGCAGCGCGCCGGCCTCGACCTCGGACGGCTCCGGGGCCTGCGCCAGATTGACGCCGATGCCGATCGCCAGGACCGCGACCTGTCCCCCTGCCCCGCTGCTCTCCAGCAGGATGCCGGACAGCTTGCCGCCGTTCAGCAGGACGTCGTTGGGCCATTTCAGGGACAGGTTCAGCGCCGGACCGCACAGATCGCGCAGTGCGTCATGCACGGCAAGCGCCGCGACGAAGGACAACCGCGCCGCATCCGCCGCAGCCCCCTGCGGCCGCAGGACCAGCGTCGCGGCAAAGTTTCCGGGCGGATCGGTCCAGGCGCGGCCGCGGCGGCCACGTCCGGCCTGCTGTTCGCGCGCCATGATCCAAGCCGGCCCGCCGAGCGTCGGGGCCAGCCTGAAGGCTTCGGCGTTGGTGCTGTCCACACGGTCCAGGACATGGCGTGCCACGCCCTGGGGCCATGTGGCGGGCGGGTTATTCACCCGCAACCGTGGCTTGACCGACCAGCGATTGCGCGGCCAGCGCCGCGGAATCGTCGATGCCCAGCAGGGTGATCGAACCCAGCAGCAGCGCGAAGGCCGGCACCAGCAGGGCGGCGTACTGCACGCTGCCCATGCGGCTGGTCACGCCCTCGGTCTCGGCGCCGAAATACATGTAGTACACGATGCGCAGGTAATAGAATGCGCCGATGACAGATGCGATCACGCCGGCGACAGCCAGCCATGCCATGCCACCATCGACCGCTGCCGACAGCACGCCGTACTTGGCCCAGAAACCGACCAGCGGCGGCACGCCCGCAAGGCTGAACATCAGCAACAGGACCGCCATCGCCTTCAGCGGCTCGGCGCTGGCAAAGCGGTTCAGGCTCTCCAGGTCGGTGATCGGGCGGCCATCGCGTTCCAGCGACAGGATGAAGGCAAAGCTGCCCACGTTCATGACCGCATAGATGGCCATGTAGATCAGCATCGCCTGCACCCCATAGGCGGTGCCTGCAGCCAGGCCGACCAGTGCAAAGCCCATATGCGCGATCGAGGAATAGGCCATCAGACGCTTGATGTTGCGCTGACCGATGCCCGCGATCGAGCCCAGGAACATCGACAGCAGCGCCAGCACCGCGATGATCTGACCCCAATCGGCCGGCACGTTCCCGAAAGCGTCGAACATCAGCCGCGCGATCAGCGCCATCGCCGCGACCTTGGGCGCAGTGGCCAGGAACGCGGTCACCGGCGAGGGCGAACCTTCGTAGACGTCCGGCGTCCACATGTGGAATGGCACGGCGGACACCTTAAAGGCCAGGCCGACCAGCAGGAACACCAGACCGAACAGCAGGCCCAAGGGCAAGCTTCCGGCCTGAACGGCCTGCATGATGCCAGCGAATTGCGTGGTGCCGACAAAGCCGTAGACCAGCGACGCACCATAGAGCAGCAGGCCAGAGCTGAGCGCACCCAACACGAAATACTTCAACCCGGCCTCGGACGACTTGACGCTTTCGCGGCGCATGGCGGCGACGACGTACAGCGCCAGCGACTGCAGCTCCAGGCCCATGTACAATGACAGCAGGTCGCCGGCCGACACCATCACCATCATGCCGACGGTCGCCAGTACGATCAGGATGGGGTATTCAAACCGCATCAGGCGATGCCGTTCCATGTACTCGGCGCTCATCGCCAGGACGGCGGCGCCGGACAGCAGGATCGTGACCTTGGCGAAACGACCGAAGGCGTCGTCCATGAACATCCCGAAGAACGCGCTCTGCTGCGGGCGGTCGGCCATGCCCACCACCATCGCCGCCGCAATAAGCGCCGCCACGCTGGCCCACAGGATCTGCCGTGCGATCCGGTCCTTGCCCAGATAGGCCCCCGCCAGCAGCGAGGCCAGCGCATAGATCGCTAGCAGCAGCTCGGGCAGAATGGTGGAGATATCCAAACCGGTCATCGTGCGTTCCTCAATGGCTGGCGGTGGCCGAGGCCAGGTCGCCCGTCGCCGCATCAGCAGGCAGCGCGTCGTTGTAATTCACCAGCAGCGCCTGGACCGAGGGGCCGGTGATGTCGGTGACCAGGCGCGGATAGACGCCCAGGATCAGGGTCATGGCGATCAGCGGCGCAAAGATCCAGCGTTCGCGCGGGGTCATGTCGGTGATCGTGCGCAGGCTTTCCTTGATCAGCGCGCCCATGGTGACGCGGCGGTAAAGCCACAGCGCATAGGCCGCCGACAGGATCACGCCGGTCGCCGCGACGAAGGCCACCCAGGTGTTGGCATGGAACGTCCCCATCAGGGTCAGGAACTCGCCCACGAAGCCCGATGTGCCGGGCAGGCCCACGTTGGCCATGGTGAAGAACATGAAGACCAGCGCATAGACCGGCATCCGGTTCACCAGACCGCCATAGGCGTCGATCTCGCGCGTGTGCATGCGGTCATAGATGACGCCCACGCAGAGGAACAAAGCGCCCGAGATGAAGCCGTGCGACAGCATCTGGAAGATCGCTCCGTCCAGCCCCTGCTGGTTGGCGGCAAAGATACCCATGGTCACATAGCCCATGTGGGCGACCGACGAATAGGCGATCAGCTTCTTCATGTCGGACTGCGCCAAGGCCACCAGCGAGGTATAGACGATGGCGATCGCCGAGAGCCACAGCACGAAGGGCTGCAGCAGGTCGGAGGCCACCGGAAACATCGGCAGGCTGAAGCGCAGGAAGCCGTAGCCGCCCATCTTCAGCAGCACGGCCGCCAGCACGACCGAACCGGCGGTCGGCGCCTGGACGTGCGCGTCGGGCAGCCAAGTATGGACCGGCCACATCGGCATCTTGACCGCGAAGCTGGCGAAGAAGGCCAGGAACAGCAGCGTCTGCATGCCGCCCACGATGGTGAAGCCCATCACCGCCATGGTCTGCGACGGGAAGTCGAATTCCAGCAGCGCGGCGATGTCGGTCGTGCCCGCCGTGCGCGCCATCGCGATCATCGCCACCAGCATCAGCACCGAGCCGATGAAGGTGTAGAGGAAGAACTTGAACGACGCATAGATGCGGTTCTTGCCGCCCCAGATGCCGATGATCAGGAACATCGGGATCAGGCCCGCCTCGAAGAACAGGTAGAAGAGGATCAGGTCCAGCGCCGCGAAGACGCCGATCATCAGCCCCTCCAGCACAAGGAACGCGATCATGTATTCCTTGACCCGCAGCATCACGTCCCAGCAGGACAGGATCGTCAGCGGCATCAGGAAGGTGGTCAGCATGATGAACAGGATCGAGATCCCGTCCACGCCCATGCGGTAGCGCAGGCCCATGATCCAGGCGTGATCCTCGACGAACTGGAAGCCCGTGTTCGAGGGATCGAAACCCGCCAGCAGGAACAGCGAGATCAGGAAGGTCGCGCTGGTCGCGATCAGCGCCAGCCATTTCGCGTTCTTCTGCGAGGCGGCGTCGTCGCCGCGCAGGAACAGGGCCAAGATGCCCGCCGCAACGATCGGCAGGAAGGTGATGATCGAAAGAAGGTTCGTCATGTTATTGCGCGCCCCGCATCATCACCCAGATCAGCAAGCCCACGATGCCCAAAACCATCGCGAAGGCGTAATGGAAGAGATAGCCCGACTGCACCCGTCCGGCGAACCGGGTCAGGCGCGGGATGATTCCCAAAGCCAGGCCGTTGATGGCGCCGTCGATAACGGCTCCGTCACCGCTCGTCCACAGCTTGGCGCCGATCCAGCGCGCCGGACGCACGAAGATCGCGTCATAGGCCTCGTCGAAATACCACTTGTTCAACAGGAACTGATAGAGCCCCCGCTGCTGCGCGGCCAGCTGGGCCGGCCATTCCGGGCGGCGGATATACATCAGCCAGGCCAGGCCCAAGCCGATCAGCATCGCGACGAAAGGCGACACCTTGACCCATTTCGGCACGTAATGCGCATCATGCATCACGTGGTTGTCGGGGCGCATGTAGATCGCGCCGGGGGTCACGGTGAAGGCCTCGACCTCGGCCGGGTTCTCGGCGGCACCGGCGGCGGCGTGCAGCGCGGCGCCCTCGGGCTCCTGCGCGGGGGCCTCGGCGACGCTGCCCTCCAGGGCGGTGTCGGTCCCTGCGGCGGCGGCACCCTCGGCGTGATGCGTGGCGGCGGCCTCGATCCCGAAGAAGCGGGTGACGCCCTCCTCCTCGAAGAAGCTGTTGTACCAGACCATGCCCGCGAAGATCGACCCGAAGGCCAGCACGACCAGCGGCGCGGTCATCACGCGCGGGCTCTCATGCGCGTGGTCATGCGCATGATGATCGCCCCGCGGCTTGCCATAGAAGGTCAGGAACATCAGCCGCCAGGAATAGAAGCTGGTCATCAGGGCCGCAATCACCAGCATCCAGAAGGCATAGCTGCTGCCGACGAAGGCGCTCTCGATCACGGCGTCCTTGGACAGGAAGCCCGCAAAGCCGATATGGGTCAGCGGAATGCCGACGCCGGTGATGGCCAGCGTGCCGATCATCATGGCCCAGAAGGTCAGCGGAATCTTTTTCCGCAGCCCGCCATAATTCCGCATGTCCTGTTCGTGATGCATCGCATGGATCACCGAACCCGCGCCCAGGAACAGCATCGCCTTGAAGAAGGCATGCGTGAACAGGTGGAACATGGCGACCGAATAGACGCCGACGCCCGCAGCCACGAACATGTAGCCCAGCTGCGAACAGGTCGAATAGGCGATGACGCGCTTGATGTCGTTCTGGACCAGACCGACAGTCGCCGCAAAGAAGGCGGTGGTCGCGCCGATATAGACGATGAACATCTTGGCTTCGGGCGCGAATTCGTAAAGCGGCGACATCCGGCAGACCAGGAACACGCCCGCGGTCACCATGGTCGCCGCGTGGATCAGGGCTGACACAGGGGTCGGGCCTTCCATCGCGTCGGGCAGCCAGGTGTGCAGGAACAGCTGCGCCGATTTGCCCATCGCGCCGATGAACAGCAGGATCGCCAGCACGTTGGCCGCGTTCCAGTCACGCCACAGGAAGGTCATCTCGGTCTGGGCCAGCATCGGGACCTGGGCGAAGATCTCGTCGAACTGGATCGACCCGGTCATCCACCACAGGCCGAAGATGCCCAGCAGAAAGCCGAAGTCGCCGACGCGGTTGACGATGAACGCCTTCATCGCTGCGGCG
Organism: Paracoccus marcusii; assembly: GCF_006151785.1. Lineage (GTDB taxonomy): Bacteria > Pseudomonadota > Alphaproteobacteria > Rhodobacterales > Rhodobacteraceae > Paracoccus > Paracoccus marcusii. Next base: position 24,899 of record NZ_VDDD01000001.1, on the reverse strand, counting down.
CCCGCCGACTGCTTCTTGAAGTAGAAGCCGATCAGCAGATAGGACGCGACGCCCACGCCTTCCCAGCCGAAGAACATCTGCAGCAGGTTGTCGGAGGTCACCAGCATCAGCATCGAGAAGGTGAAGAACGACAGATAGGCGAAGAAACGCGCGCGGTAAGGCTCGTCGTCGCCGAAATTCTCGTCATGCGCCATGTAGCCGAAGCTGTAGAGGTGCACGAGCGCCGAGACCGAATTGATCACGATCAGCATGATCGCGGTCAGGCGGTCCAGGCGGATCGCCCATTCAGAGGTGAAGTCGCCCGAGACGATCCAGTCCATGACGGGGATGCTCTGCGGCTCGCCCAAGGTCAGGAAGACCACCCAGGACAGGGCCGCGGCGGCGAACAGGATGGCTGTCGTCAGGATCTGCGCGCCGCGCTCTCCGATCAGGCGCCATCCGAAGCCCGCGATCAGCGCACCCAGCAGGGGTGCGAAAAGAATGAACTGAGCCATGACCCTAACCCTTCATCACGTTGACATCTTCCACCGCGATCGTGCCGCGGTTGCGGAAGAAGACGACCAGGATGGCCAGGCCGATGGCCGCTTCGGCCGCGGCGACGGTCAGGATGAACATGGTGAAGATCTGCCCGCCCAGATCGCCCAGATGGGCCGAGAAGGCCACGAAGTTGATGTTGACCGCCAGCAGCATCAGCTCGATCGACATCAGGATGACGATGACGTTCTTGCGGTTCACGAAGATGCCGAAGATCCCGGCGACGAACAATATCGCGCCCACGACCAGGTAATGTGTCAATCCGATCATCAGTTCAGTCCCTCCGGGCTCTCTCACCCGTTGATATTCCGTTGGCTGGGGCGGAAGCTTACAGCCCCTGCCCCGGCTTGACGTCGCGCAGCTGCATGGCCTTGGCCGGATCGCGGTGCATCTGGGCGATCACGTCCTGGCGCTTGACGTTGGTGCGGTGCCGCATGGTCAGCGTGATCGCCCCGATCATCGCGACCAGCAGGACCAGGCCCGAGATCTGGAACGGCAGGATGTAGCGGTCATAGAGCAGCAGACCGATCGCGTTGGTGTTCAGAACCTCGGTCGCCATCGGCACGGACCGCAGGGTCGCCGACTGGTCGCTGCTTTCCCACGCGCCATAGGCGATGGCCAGCTGCGCCAGCAGGACGATGGCGATCAGGCCGGCCAGCGGCAGATAGCGGGCGAACTCGCCCTTCAGCTTGGTGAAGTCCACGTCCAGCATCATGACCACGAACAGGAACAGCACCGCGACCGCACCGACATAGACGATGATCAGCAGCATGGCCACGAACTCGGCGCCCAGCAGGACGAACAGCCCCGCGGCCGACAGGAAGGCCAGGATCAGCCACAGCACCGAATGGACCGGGTTGCGCGCCAGCACCACCATGAAGCCCGCCGTGCAGACAGAGATGGCGAACAGGTAGAATGCGAATGTCATCATGACTGGGGGCTCCCCTCGGATTCGGTAAAGACGCCCTGGGCGATCTCCAGCGCCTTCTGCATCGCCGGCAGGCCGCCGAACATGCCCATCTGATAGATCACCTCGGCGATCTCGCGCGGGGTGGCGCCTGCCTCGATGGCGTGGCGGATGGTCATGCGCATCTGCGGTTCGGCCAGCGCGCCCTGCACGGTCATGGCCGCAATGGTCACCAGCAGGCGGGTGCGCGCATCCAGACCGTCGCGGTTGAAGGTCTTGCCGAACCACATCTCCAGCATGTCGGCGGGCATGGTCGGGAACATCTTCTCGAACGCCTTGACGTCGAAATGCTCCAGCGCCGGATTGAAGGTCCGCGCCATCTCCTGTCCCTGGCTCAGCATCTGCTGAAACATCTTGGTGAAGGGATCGGTCATCTGTACGGCGCGTCCATCGCCAGGTTGCGCGCGATCTCGGATTCCCAACGGGCGCCGTTATCCAGCAACTTGTCCTTGTTGTAGAACAGCTCCTCGCGGGTCTCTGTGGCGAACTCGAAGTTCGGCCCCTCGACGATCGCATCGACCGGGCAGGCCTCCTGGCAGAAGCCACAATAGATGCACTTGGTCATGTCGATGTCATAGCGCGTCGTGCGGCGCGAGCCGTCGTCGCGGGGTTCGGCATCGATGGTGATCGCCTGCGCGGGACAGATCGCTTCGCACAGCTTGCAGGCGATGCAGCGTTCCTCGCCGTTGGGATAGCGGCGCAGGGCGTGTTCGCCGCGGAAGCGCGGCGACAGCGGACCCTTCTCGTGGGGATAGTTGATGGTCGCCTTGGGCGCAAAGAAATAGCGCATGCCCAGGCCGAACCCTTTGATGAAATCCACCATCAGGAAGTATTTGGTGGCGCGGACGACGTCGAAAGCCATCTTTTACACTCCTGCCCAACGGGCCCAGAAGGTCCCGAAGACTTCGAATTTCGCAAGGAAAGCCACGATCACAACCCAGCCCAGGGACAGCGGCAGGAACACCTTCCAGCCGATCCGCATCAACTGGTCATAGCGGTACCGCGGCACGATGGCCTTCACCATCGCGAACATGAAGAACCAGATGACCATCTTGAGGAACATCCAGATCGCGCCGTCCGGCAGGCCGGGGATGGGCGACAGCCAGCCGCCGAAGAACAGCAGGCTGATCAGTGCGCACATCAGCCACATGGCAATGTATTCGCCGGCCATGAACAGCAGATAGGGGGTCGAGGAATATTCGGTCATGAAGCCCGCGACCAGTTCGGATTCCGCTTCCGGCAGGTCGAAGGGCGGGCGGTTCGTCTCGGCCAGGGCCGAGACGAAGAACAGGACGACCATCGGCAGGTGCGGCAGCCAGAACCAGGACAGCAGTCCCGCCCCGCGCTGCGCCTCGACGATGGCGGTCAGGTTCATCGAGCCTGCCGAGATGATCACGCCGATGATGATCAGGCCCAGGCTGACCTCATAGCTGATCATCTGTGCGGCCGACCGCAGCGAGCCCAGGAACGGGAACTTGGAGTTGGACGCCCAGCCCCCCATGATCACCCCGTAGACCTCCAGCGAGGAGACCGCGAAGATGAACAGGATGCCAACGTTGATGTCGGCCATCACCCAGCCCGGCGCGAAGGGAATCGCCACGAAGGCCAGCAGCGCCAGCATCATCGACAGGAACGGCGCCAGGAAGAACACGAACTTGTCCGCGCCCGCGGGCACGACGATTTCCTTGACCACGAATTTCAGCGCGTCGGCGAATGTCTGAAGGACGCCCCAGGGCCCGACCACGTTGGGTCCGCGGCGCATCTGCACCGCCGCCCAGATCTTGCGGTCGCCATAGACCATGTAGACCAGCGACAGCATCACGAAGACGATCAGCGCCAGGCCCTGCGCCAGCAGGATCAGCGCGATGCCCCAGGAGGATGCCCAAAATTCAGCCATGATGCCAGTCCCTTTGCCTTACGCCGTTGGAATGCCGCGTGCGTCGCATTCGCGCAAGGTCTCTTCCGTTTCCATCACCCGCAATCCCATCGGCTTGCTGTCCGACAGCAGGAACGCCGATCCGATCAGCAACTTGCCGTTCCGTTCGGCCTGAAGCGTGCGGACATGCCGACCATAGGGGTTGCCGTTGTCGCGGGCCCAACCGGCCAATGCGCAGGTGGCATACGAGAACGCGATATCCGCGTCCACCCCCTGCTGCAGATTGGCCGTCACCTCGACCAGATCGGCCCCCGCGCCGCGGTTCAGCGGCACCACCTGCACGGCGATGAAGGATTCCGGCGCGATCTCGGTCCCCTCGGCCAGTACTGGCAGCGCGGGCTGGGTCCGGGCGGCGAACGCCTCCAGCGCCTTCTGCTGCGCGGTCTTCTCCCGCGGGCGGTTGGGCGCGACCAGGCCTGCGAAATCCAGGTCCAGGTTCTGGTTCAGCGCCTCCAGGTCGGCCTCGGTCACCGCAAAGGCGTCGCGGCCGCCGGGGCTGTCCAGATCCATCGTCGTGACGCTGCCGTCCTCCTCCAGGATCAGGATTTCTCCCGACTGGCTGGACACGCGGGCGCGGCCAAGCCTGTCGCCCCCCGCCACCGAGGCCGCCACCGGAGGACGCGCCTCCGCCCCCCCACCGGTCGAGGTCTGCATGCAGCCCGACAGGGCCAAGACGGCCCCGATCAGGGCCGTCACCGAAGCGCTTGTCCGAACAGTGGGGGTCATCCTTGTTACTCCGCAGCCAACGCGGGCATATGGCGCGCCGCAGCCATGCGCGACAACTCTCCCATCAGCGGAGAGCTGCGTGCGATCGGGTTCGTCAGGTAGAAATCACGGATCGGGTTCACGAAGGCCGCCTGGCCCAGGTCCCGCATCGGCAGGGGCTGCCAGTCGCTCTCGACGACCTGATCGACCTGGCCCAGATGCGGCACGGCCTCGACCAGCGCACGACGCAGCTGCGCCAGGCTGTCCCACGGCAGGGTCTGGCCCAGCTCGGCCGACAGGGCGCGCAGGATGGCCCAGTTCTCCTTGGCCTCGCCCGGCGCGAAATTGGCGCGCATGGCAAGCTGGGGACGGCCCTCGGTGTTCACGAACAGGCCCATCTCCTCGGTATAGCAGGCGGCGGGCAGGATGATGTCGGCGCGATGCGCGCCCCGGTCGCCATGGCTGCCCTGATAGATGACCACCGGACCCGCGGCGATCTCGACCTCGTCGGCGCCCAGGTTGAAGATCACCTGCGCCCCGTCGATCGCGGCGGACATCCCGCCCTCGGTCACGGCACCCACGTCCATCGCACCCACGCGGCCGGCGGCGGTGTGCAGGACCAGCAGGCGCGCGCCGGTGGTCTGGGCCAAGGCCTGGGCGGCGGCCAGCACGGCCTCGCCGTCGGCCTCGCGCAGGGCGCCCTGCCCGATGATGATAATGCCCGCGTCCTCGGACTGTTCGGCCTTGTCCAGCAAGGCGGACAGCGCCGCGCGGTCGGTGCCCGCATGGTCATAATCAAAGGTCAGATCGACCGCCGGACCGACGACCGTGACCTGCGCGCCGCGCGCCCAGGCCCGGCGCAGGCGGGCGTTCAGCACGGCCGCCTCGTCGCGCGGGTTGGTCCCGATCAGCAGGATCGACATGGCGTTGTCGATATCCTCGATCACCGCATTGCCGACATAGCCCGACCGGTTGCCCGCCGGCAGGCGCGCGCCGTCGGTGCGGCATTCCACCGAACCGCCCAGCCCCTCGACCAGCGTCTTGAGGCTGAAGGCCGCCTCGACCGAGGCCAGATCACCGACCAGACCCGCGACCTTGCCGCCCTGCATCGCGCGGGCGGCGGCGGTCAGCGCCTCGGGCCAGGTGGCCGGGCGCAGGCGGCCGTTCTCGCGCAGATAGGGGGTGTCCAGACGCTGGCGGCGCAGACCGTCCCAGACGAAGCGGGTCTTGTCGCTGATCCACTCCTCGTTCACCGCGTCATGGTTGCGCGGCAGGATGCGCATCACTTCGCGGCCCTTGGTGTCCACGCGGATCGCGCTGCCAAGCGCGTCCATGACGTCGATCGTCTCGGTCTTGGTCAGTTCCCACGGGCGGGCGGTGAAGGCATAGGGCTTCGATACCAGCGCGCCCACCGGGCACAGGTCGATGATGTTGCCCTGCAGGTTCGATTCCAGCGTTTGGTTCAGATAGCTGGTGATCTCGCTGTCCTCGCCGCGGCCGGTCTGGCCCATCTGGGTGATGCCCGCGACCTCGGTCGTGAAGCGCACGCAGCGGGTGCAGCTGATGCAGCGCGTCATGTGGGTCTCGACCAGCGGCCCCAGGTTCAGCTCCTCGGAGGCACGCTTGGGCTCGCGATAGCGGCTGAAATCGACGCCGTACGCCATCGCCTGGTCCTGCAGGTCGCATTCGCCGCCCTGGTCGCAGATCGGACAATCCAGCGGATGGTTGATCAGCAGGAACTCCATCACGCCTTCGCGGGCCTTCTTGACCATCGGGCTGTTGGTGCGGATCTCGGACGGGGCGCCGTCGGGACCGGGGCGCATGTCCTTGACCTGCATCGCGCAGGAGGCGGCGGGCTTGGGCGGGCCGCCCACGACCTCGACCAGGCACATCCGGCAGTTGCCCGCGATGGACAGCCGCTCGTGATAGCAGAAACGCGGGATCTCGATCCCGGCCTGCTCGCAGGCCTGGATCAAGGTCAGGTTCGGATCGACCTGGATCTCGATGCCGTCGATCTTGATTGTCCGCAATTCGGCCATGATGACTTCCTTATCTGGCACTCAGCAGCGATCCTGCGACCGTCTGCCGTGCGATTTCGTCCCGCCCGAGGCGGCAAAAGGTTTCCGGCTGTCCGTTCACGACACCGTTCTGGACCATATAGCGGTCTGCCTCGGCATAGATGCGTCGGCGATCCTCGCGGCTGTCCAGAAAGGTCTCGATCTCGGTCTCGGAATAGCCCTGATCCAGGGCATAGCGTTTCAGCGCGCGCGCCTCGCTGAAGGCACGGATCATCCGCGCGCTGATGTCGGGGCATCCCCGGCGCAGCATGTCGGCCACACGGGCTTGGACCAGCCGGTCGTTGATGTAGGTCTCCTGGCTCAGCGGCACCTGCGCGGCGGCAGGAAGGGCCAGGAACGCCAGGGCGATGGCGGCAAGCATGGGTCGTTTCATCACGGCATCCTCTCGGTGATCACGTGCCTCCACGTAATCGCCGGCCGGGCGCATTGCCCGACACGACCCCGTGCGGGGATCGTGATATGCCGCCGTCATGCTCATTCCGCGGCCAGCGCGCCCGTGCGCCCGGTCTTCTTGGCGATCAGGCGATCCTCGATCTCTCCGCGGAAATTGCGGATCAGGCCCTGGATCGGCCACGCCGCCGCATCGCCCAAGGCACAGATGGTGTGGCCTTCGACCTGCTTGGTCACGTCCAGCAGCATGTCGATCTCCTCGACCTCGGCCTCGCCGGACACCAGGCGCGCCATGACGCGCATCATCCAGCCGGTGCCCTCGCGGCAGGGCGTGCACTGGCCGCAGCTTTCGTGCTTGAAGAAGGCGGACAGGCGCCAGATCGCCTTGATGATGTCGGTCGACTGATCCATCACGATCATGCAGCCGGTGCCAAAGCTGGATTTCAGCTCGCGCATGCCGTCGTAATCCATGATGGCGTTCTCACACTGCTCGGCCGTCAGGACCGGGCAGGAGGCACCGCCGGGAATCACCGCCTTGAGGTTCTTCCAGCCGCCGCGCACGCCGCCGCCATGCTTCTCGATCAGTTCCTTCATGCTGATCGACATGGCCTCCTCGACCACGCATGGCGCGTTCAGGTGTCCGGTCAGGCCGAACAGCTTGACGCCCGCGTTGTTCGGACGGCCGAAGCCCGCGAACCACTCCGCCCCACGGCGCAGGATCGTCGGCACGACGGCGATGGATTCGACGTTGTTCACCGTGGTCGGGCAGCCATAGAGACCCGCGCCCGCCGGAAACGGCGGCTTCATGCGCGGCATGCCCTTCTTGCCTTCCAGGCTTTCCAGCAGCGCGGTTTCCTCGCCACAGATATAGGCGCCGGCGCCGTGGTGCAGATGCAGGTCGAAATCCCATCCCGACCCGGCCGCATTCGCGCCCAGAAGCCCCGCGTCATAGCATTCGTCGATGGCGGCCTGCAGAGCCTCCTTTTCGCGGATGTATTCGCCGCGCAGGTAGATGTAGCAGACATGCGCGTTCATCGCGAAGCTTGCGATCAGCGCACCCTCGATCAGGGTGTGCGGATCATGGCGCATGATCTCGCGGTCCTTGCAGGTCGCAGGCTCGGATTCGTCGGCGTTGATCACCAGATAGCTGGGCCGACCGTCCGATTCCTTAGGCATGAAGGACCATTTCAGACCGGTCGGAAAGCCTGCGCCGCCGCGTCCACGCAGCCCCGAAGCCTTGACCTGCTCGATGATCTTGTCGCGCCCGCGGCCGATGATGTCGCCGGTCCCGTCCCAATGGCCACGCTTCTGCGCGCCGGCCAGGCTGCGATCGCCCATGCCATACAGGTTGGTGAAAATGCGATCCTGGTCTTTCAGCATCCGATACGTCCTTTATTCCCGGCGTCACGCATTCCTGCGCCGCCAGATACGCCAGGTCACGATCAGCGACCAGACAAAAGCGCCGATGGCGGCAAGGTCGGCCAGAAAGGCCCACCGCGCCGCCCAGTCATAGTGCTGCCCGATCGCCTGGATGGCGAGCCAGATCAGCATGGTCGTCGCGATCACGATCGCGACCAGCCGCATCTGGCGGGCGTCCTGCGCGGGGTCCGCCATCACCCCGCCTCCTGCCTGCGTGCGGCCAGCGCGCGCGCCTGCCCCACCCAGTCGTCATTACGGATACGCGACGCGGCGCGGCCGATCCCGGCCGCCATGCGATCCACGTCGGAATCGTCCCAGGCCGCGATTTGCGCGAACCGCGTCACGCCCGCCTGTTCCAGCGCCTGCTGGACCTTGGGCCCGATGCCCTTGATGGCCCGCAGGTCGTCCGGCCCGCCGGCATAGATGCTGCGCGCGGCGTCCGGCGTCTCGCGCGGGGCAGCCGGAGGAATGGCATCCCCCGACGGCGCAATCTCGGGCGCAGCCGCAGGCGCCGGTGCCTGCCGGACGGGCGTGGCAGCGACAGGCTGCGGTGGCAGCGGCATCGCGTCCCAGTCCGGCTCGTCCATTCGGACCCCGCGGGGATCGCCAAGCCAAGCCACCATCATGGCCAGCAGGCCACCCGCGATCAGCGCCAGCACCAAGGCCGCCAGCCAGCCCATCTGCCCGAACAGGCCGATGCCCAGAAAGACCAGCAGCGCCGTGACGGCTCCGGTGGTTCTGCTGGCGGGTGTCATGGCTGGCGTCCTTTCTGCGGGTCGTCGGGCTGCGGTCAGTCGCGGTCCTTGTCATCCTTGCGCACATCGGCCGGTTCGCGCGCCGAAACCGGGCGCGCGGCCGAACTAGCCTGCGCCTCCTGCTCGGTCACGCCGGTCGAATCGACCGGTGCCCCGTCCGACGGGCGCGGTTCGCGTTCCGGCGCGGTGTCCACGCCGGTCTGGTCGTCCGCCGCGGCATCGGGCTTGCGGCGCCATTTCGTCAGGATCGGAACCTCGGTCCCGTCGATCCGCTTCAGCGTCTCGCCCAGGTCAGAGGCCAGTTGCACGCTGGCGTTGTGACCTTCCTGCCCCTTCAGATCGGCCAGGCTGGTCAGTCCGCTGACGGGTTCGGATGCAAAGCGGCCGGTCTGCGATCCGGGCACCGGAACCTCTCCGGCCGACATGCGGTCGATCAGCGCCTCGAGGCTCTCGGGCGTCAGATCCTCATAGTAGTCCTTGCCGATCTGGGCCATCGGGGCGTTGGCGCAGGCGCCAAGGCACTCGACCTCCTCCCAGCTGAATTTGCCGTCGGCCGACAGGGTATGCGGCGTGGGCGCGATCTTGCGCTTGCAGACCGCGACCAGGTCCTCGGCCCCGCAGATCATGCAGGTCGTGGTGCCGCAGATCTGGATGTTCGCAACAGTCCCAACGGGTTGCAGCTGGAACATGAAGTAGAACGTCGCCACTTCCAGCGCCCGGATATAGGCCATGCCCAACAGTTCGGCGCAATATTCGATGGCAGGACGCGACAGCCAGCCTTCCTGTTCCTGGGCACGCCACAAGACAGGAATGATCGCCGATTGCTGACGACCCTCGGGGTATTTGGTGATCTGCGCCTGCGCCCATTCCAGGTTCGCAGGCGTGAATTCGAAACTGTCCGGCTGGACGGGGTGCAGGCGGCGCAGCATCAGCGGTCAACCTCTCCGAAAACGATATCCTGGGTGGCGATCAGGGCCGGGACGTCGGCCAGCAGATGGCCCTTGGACATCCAGTCCATGGATTGAAGGTGCAGGAACCCCGGCGCACGAAGTTTCGCACGATAGGGACGGTTGGTGCCGTCGCTGACCAGATAGACGCCGAACTCGCCCTTGGGGGCCTCGACGGCGGCATAGACCTCTCCGGCGGGAACGCGGAAGCCCTCGGTGTACAGCTTGAAGTGATGGATCAGGCTTTCCATGTCCCGCTTCATGTCGCCCCGCTTGGGCGGGGTCAGCTTGCCGCGGGCCAGAACCTCGCCCGGCCCTTCGGCCCGCAGCTTGGCGATCGCCTGCTTCATGATCAGCGTCGATTCACGCATTTCCTGCATCCGGCACAGGAAACGGTCATAGCAGTCGCCGTTCGTCCCGACCGGGATCTTGAAGTCGAATTCGTCATAGCATTCATAGGGCTGGCTGCGACGCAGGTCCCAGGCCATGCCCGATCCGCGCACCATCACGCCCGAGAAACCCCAATCCAACGCATCCTGTTCGGACACGATGCCGATGTCGACCAGCCGCTGCTTGAAGATGCGGTTTTCGGTCAGCAGCGTGTCCAGATCGTCCAGAACCTTGGGGAAACGTTCGCACCACGCCTCCATGTCGTCCAGCAGGTCGGGGGTCAGGTCCTGATGGACGCCGCCCGGCCGGAAATAGGCCGCATGCAGACGCGCGCCCGATGCGCGCTCATAGAAGATCATCAGATCCTCGCGCGCCTCGAAGCCCCACAGCGGCGGGGTCAGGGCGCCGACGTCCAGCGCGCCGGTCGTCAGGCCCAGAAGGTGGTTCAGGATACGCCCCACCTCGCAGAACAGGACCCGGATCAGGCTGGCGCGGCGCGGCACGACCGTGCCGGTCAGACGTTCGATCGCCAGGCACCAGGCGTGTTCCTGGTTCATCGGCGACACGTAATCCAGCCGGTCGAAATACGGCAGGTTCTGAAGATAGGTCCGGCTCTCCATAAGCTTCTCGGTGCCGCGGTGCAGCAGGCCGATATGCGGGTCGGCGCGTTCCACGACCTCGCCGTCCAGCTCCAGCACCATGCGCAGAACGCCGTGCGCGGCAGGGTGTTGCGGACCGAAGTTGATGTTGAAGTTGCGAATGCGCTGTTCGCCCGTCACCAGGTCGTGGCTGCCGTCGTCATAGCTGTTCGCGCGGATGTCGCCGTCCATCATTTCGCGGCCCCCTTTTCGTCGCCGGGCAGGGCGTATTGCACGCCTTCCCAAGGCGACAGGAAATCGAACTGCCGGTATTCCTGCACCAGCGACACGGGTTCATAGATCACGCGCTTTTCGGCGTCGTCATATCGAACCTCGACATAACCGGTGGTCGGAAAGTCCTTGCGCAGCGGATGGCCGGAAAAGCCATAGTCGGTCAGGATGCGGCGCAGGTCCGGATGACCGGTGAACAGGATCCCGAACATGTCGAAGATCTCGCGCTCGAACCAGTTTGCGGCGGGATAGATCGCGGTCAGCGTCGGCAGCATCTCATCCTCGCGGATGGCGACCTTCACGCGGATGCGGTGGTTCTGGTACATCGACAGGAAGTGCCAGACGACGTCGAACCGCTGCTGGCGCGACGGGTAATCGACGGCGGTGATGTCGACCAGCGTGGAGAACCGGCAGCTGCTGTCGCTGCGCAGGAAATCCAGCAGATCCAGGATGCCGCTGGCCGTGGCCGTCACGGTCAGTTCGCCAAAGGCCACGTCGGTGCCGATGACCTCGTTCGGGCGGCGCAGCTTGATGTGCTCGGCCAGCTGGTCCAGCGCGTCGGGATCGGTATAGGTCGCCATGATCACCTCACCAGCGTGCCGGTGCGCCGGATGCGGCGCTGAAGTTGCAGGATGCCGTAAAGCAGCGCCTCGGCGGTCGGCGGGCAGCCGGGGACATAGATGTCCACGGGCACGATCCGGTCGCATCCGCGCACCACGGAATAGCTGTAATGGTAATAGCCGCCGCCATTGGCGCAGCTGCCCATGCTGATGACATAGCGCGGCTCCGGCATCTGGTCATAGACCTTGCGCAGCGCCGGGGCCATCTTGTTGGTCAGCGTGCCCGCCACGATCATCAGGTCCGATTGGCGCGGGGAGGCGCGCGGCGCGGTCCCGAAGCGTTCCAGGTCATACCGCGGCATCGAGGTCTGCATCATCTCGACCGCGCAGCAGGCCAGGCCGAACGTCATCCAGTGCAGCGAGCCGTTGCGCGCCCAGTTGATGATGTCCTCGGTCGTGGTCAGCAGGAAACCCTTGTCCTGCAGCTCCGCGTTCAGGGCCTTGGTCGCGTATTCACGATCGGGTCCGGCGGTATTCGCCCCTGCCATCACGCCCATTCCAAGGCTCCTTTCTTCCACTCGTAGGCAAAGCCCACGGTCAGCACGCCCAGGAACGCCATCATCGACCAGAACGCGGTCTCGCTGATCGCCTGGAAGCTGACCGCCCAGGGGAACAGGAACGCGACCTCGAGGTCGAAGATGATGAACAGGATCGACACCAGATAGAATCGCACGTCGAACTTCATCCGCGCGTCGTCGAACGGGTTGAAGCCCGATTCATAGGCACTGACCTTTTCGGGGTCGGGATTGCGCACGGCGATGACGAACGCGGACAGCAGCAAGATCAGCGCAAGCGCCGAGGCCATCGCCGCGAAGACGAGGATGGGCAGATAGTCCTGCGTAATGTTTTGCACGGGTGACGATCCCCTTGTCGGTCGCGGGGATCACGGCTGACCCCGCGACGGGTTGGCTGAGTGCGGTTTAGACCCGTGACCGTCCGGGGTCAACGGGCGCAGGGGATCGAAAGCGCGGCGAATTGTTGCAATGCGGCGCGGATCAGTCGCGGATTTCGCCCGCGTCCACGCCCCAGATCGCCGTCTTGGGCACCCAGCCCCGCTGGCCGCCGCCCGACACTCGGCACCATTCGGGTTCGCATTCGTTCAGCCGCAGGATGGCCCCGGCCTCGGCCCGCGCCACGATGTCGGAATCGCGATGCGGTCGGGCGCGCAGTTCCAGCATGTCCTGGGTGACCAGTGCGGTGCGGACCCCCGACAGCAGCGCATAGTGGATCCAGCCCCCTGCCCCGTCCTTGTCCTCGACCCGGCGCCAATGACCGAATTCGGCCACCACCCGCAGCGGCATCCCCGCATGGCGGAACACCCAGTCGATGCGGTGCGACAGGCTGGGCCCGCGACGGGCGTTGCCTTCGTTGCCCTTCAGGCTGACATAGCGGGGCAGCGGCAGGTTGGTCACCGGACCCCGCTGTTCGGTCGCACCCTGGCTTTGTCGCGGTTCGCTTTGGGCCATCGCCTGCGGGGCGGCAGCCCCCATCATCGCCACAAGCGCAAGTGCCACCCTTGCGCCCGTCCTGCCTGGCCGTGCCGTCATGCGTTGTCCGTTCCTGTCCTGTGCGGGGCGCGGACGCCCCTTCTGGGGTCTTGTGCCTGCCCCTCAACGCGGGCAGTTTGCCAAAAGCGTCCGCCGATGGGAAGGGCGTGCCTGCAGGCGACCGATCAAGGCTCTGACACAGTGAGGTGACCATGCCCGCCACCCCCGCAGCCCCCCGCAGCAGACTGCGCGTCGCCGTGACGCGCCGCCTGCCTGAGGCGGTCGAGACCCGCATGTCCGAACTGTTCGACGTGGCCTTGCGCGACGACGACCGCAAGATGTCGTCCGATCAACTGGTATCGCTGATGCAGGACGCGGACGTCCTGGTGCCGACCGTGACCGACCAGATCACCGCCGCAATGCTGGCGCGCGCGGGCGAGCGGCTGAAGCTGATCGCGAATTTCGGCGCGGGCATCGACCATATCGACGTGATGTCCGCCCGCCAGCGCGGCGTCTTGGTCAGCAATACCCCCGGCGTCGTGACCGAGGACACCGCCGACATGACGCTGGCGCTGATCCTGGCCGTGACCCGCAAGATTCCCGAAGGCCTGGCCGAGATGCAGGCCGGACGCTGGCAGGGCTGGTCGCCCACCGCCCATCTGGGCGGGCGCGTCGGCGGGCGGCGTCTTGGCATCCTGGGCATGGGCCGCATCGGCCAGGCCGTCGCGCGCCGCGCCGCCGCATTCGGCATGCAGGTCCACTATCACAACCGCCGCCGCCTGCGCCCCGAGATCGAGGAGGCCCTGGGCGCGACCTGGTGGGAGAGCCTGGACCAGATGCTGGCGCGCATGGACATCGTCAGCGTGAACGCGCCGCACACGCCCTCGACCTTCCACCTGCTGAACGCGCGTCGGCTGAAGCTGATGAAGCCGACCGCCGTGATCGTGAACACCTCGCGCGGCGAGGTCATCGACGAGAACGCCGTGACCCGCATGCTGCGCGCCGGAGAGATTGCGGGCGCGGGCCTGGACGTCTTCGAGCATGGCCACGAGATCAACCCCCGCCTGCGCGAACTGCCCAACGTCGTCCTGCTGCCGCATATGGGCAGCGCGACCGTCGAGGGCCGCGCCGAGATGGGCGAGAAGGTGATCATCAACATCAAGACCTTTGCCGACGGGCACCGCCCGCCCGACCTGGTCGTGCCGTCGATGCTGTGATGACGATGCGTTGGGCCGTGTCGGCCCTGTTTTTCGTGAACGGCCTGCTGGTGGGCAGCTGGGCGCCGAAAATTCCCGTCCTGATGGAAAGGCTTGGCATCACCGAGGCCAGCGCCGGGGTGATCGTGCTGGGGCTGGGCCTGGGCTCGATCTGCGTGATGCCGCTGTTCGGGGCGATGGTCGCACGGGCCGGATCGGCCAGCGCCGTGCGGCTGGCCGCGTGGCTGGCCGCGCCGTCGATGATCTGGATCTCTCTGGCGCCGACCTATTGGATGGTGGCGGCGACCGTGGTGCTGTTCGGCGGCATGGTCGGCGGCATGGACGTGGCGATGAACGCCAACGCGGTCGCGGTGGAACGCGCGCGCGGCCGGGCGATCATGTCGTCCTGCCACGGCTTCTGGAGCCTGGGCGCCTTTGCCGGCGCCGCCGCGGGCGGCTGGCTGATCCAGCGATTCGGGGAGCTGGCCCATGCCGTCGTCATCACCGCGGTCTTTGCGCTGGTGCTGCTGTTGGCGCTGTCCCGCCTGCTGGAGGACGCCCCCGAGGCTGGCTCGCCCAAGGCGCCGCTGCGCTTGCCGCGCAGCCCCCTGCCCTGGCTGATCGGGCTGATGGCCCTGGCCGCGATGATTCCCGAAGGCGCGATCCTGGATTGGGCCGCCGTCTATCTGCAGCGCGAGATGGGCGCGTCGCTGTCGGTCGCGGGCCTGGGCTTTGCCGCCTGCGCGGGCACGATGGCGGCGATGCGCTTTGCGGGCGACGGGCTGCGCCGGCGCTTTGGCGCGGTCACCACCCTGCGCGCCAGTTCGGCCGTGGCGATGGCGGGCCTGGTCCTTGCCGGGCTGTCGAGCAGCCCCGCCCCGGCGATCGCGGGATTCGCGCTGGCGGGCATCGGCATCGCGAACATGGTGCCCATCGCCTTTTCCGCGGCCGGGAACGTGCCGGGACTGGCCGCGGGCATGGGCCTGTCGGTGGTCACGATGATGGGCTATTCCGGCATCCTGCTGGCGCCGGGCAGCATCGGTTTCCTGGCGGAACACCTCAGCCTTGGCACCATCTATCTGGGGCTTGCCGCCCTGCTGCTGATCCCGCTGCTGCTGTCCCGCCTGGCCGCCACCGCCGATTTCGAACCGCGCGACGACTGAGCGCCGCCTTAGCGGTACAGTTCGGCCGCGGCCGGAAAGCTGCGGTCACGGACCGCGGCCGCATAGGCGGCGATGGCCTGGTCGGCCTCGTTGCCCAGTTCCCCGAAACGGCGGACAAAGCGCGGCACGCGACCCGACAGGCCCAGCATGTCGTCCAGCACCAGGATCTGCCCGTCGCAGCGCGCGCTGGCGCCGATGCCGATGGTCGGCACGGCGATGGCATCGGTGATCTGATCGGCCAAGGCCTCCATCACCCCCTCGACCACGACGCTGAACGCGCCCGCATCGGCGACCGCGCGGGCATCCGCGACGAAGGCGGGCCAGGTGGCCGGATCGCGGCCCTGCGTCTTGAAGCCGCCCATCGTGTTCGTGGCCTGCGGCGTGAGGCCGACATGGGCCATGACCGGGATGCCGCGGTCGACCAGAAAGCGGATGGTGGGGGCCATGCGGGCGCCCCCCTCCAGCTTGACGGCGCCGGCGCTGGTCTGGGCCATCACGCGGGCGGCGTTGCGGAACGCCTGTTCCGGCGATTCCTCATAACTTCCGAAGGGCATGTCGATGACGACCATGGCGCGGTCGGACCCGCGCATGACGGCCTGGCCGTGCAGGATCATCATCTCCAGCGTGACCCCGATGGTCGAGGGCAGGCCGTGGACCACCATGCCCAGGCTGTCGCCCACCAGGATCACATCGGCATGGGCATCGACCATTGCCGCCATCGGCGCGGTATAGGCGGTCAGCGCGACGATGGGGGCCGCACCCTTGCGGTCGGCGATCTGGGGCGCGGTGACGCGGCGGACGGGGGCTTGCGCGGACATGGGTCGACCTTTCAAGGGGATGCGCGGGGCCGCGCGGGTCAGGGATGGGCGGTGCGCTGGTCGATCAGCAGCACGTCGCCGAAACGGACGGCCAGCAGGATCGCCACCGGACCGCCCACGACGGCGATGCGTGACAGGTCGCGCGCGTCGCGGATGTCGATCGAGCGGATGTCGGCCCGCGGTTCCGTGGACAGGATGGCGCGGATCTGGCGGCGCAGCAGGCTGACGGGTGTACCCATCGCGACCGATTCCGCCGCATGGTCCAGCGCACGGGCCAGCACCGGGGCGGCTGCGCGATCCTCTGCCGTCAGGCGCTGGTTGCGCGAGGACATCGCCAGCCCGTCGGGTTCGCGCACGGTGGGCACGGGCAGGATGGTCACGGGAATGTCCAGGTCCTCGACCATGCGGGTGATCAGGGTCAGCTGCTGATAGTCCTTTTCGCCGAAAGCCGCGGCCTGGGGCTGGACGATGTTGAACAGCTTGGTGACCACGGTCGCCACGCCGCGGAAATGGCCGGGGCGCAGGCGGCCCATCAGGATGCCGCCCAACTGCGTCACCTGCACATGGGTCTGCGCACCGGGGCGCCAGATGTCGGACACCTGCGGCAGGAACACCGCGTCGCAGCCGGCCTCGCGCAGCAGGTCCAGGTCCTGCGCCTCCTGCCGGGGATACTTGTCCAGATCCTCGTTCGGGCCGAACTGCGCGGGGTTCACGAAGATCGAGGTCACCACCCGGCCGCCACCCTGCCCGTCCAGCCAGTCGCGGGCCCGCGCGACCAGGGTCAGGTGGCCCTGATGCAGCGCGCCCATCGTCGGCACCAGGGCTGTGCGGCCCGCGTCCCGGCGCCAGGCGCGCATGGCGTCGGTGCTGCGGCAGATGTCCATGGTGCCCCCTTGTTGGCGTGGGCCGCAACCTAGCGACGGGGGCGGGTCTGGGCAAGGCCATGTCGTTTTTCGCCCGCAGATGTCGGGCGCCTTTGACGCGGCGTTTCACCGATGGGGCATCACAGGCGAAACGGTTCCAACAGGAGAGCGCGATGACGTCGCATGTGAAGGTTCTGGTCGTGGGCGGGGGCGCGGTCGGATGCGGCATCGCGCTGCATCTGGCGCGCGCGGGCTGGGACACGCTGCTGGTCGAACGCGACGAGCTGACCGCCGGATCGACCTGGCACGCGGCGGGGCTGCTGCCCCTGTTCAACATGAACTATGCGACCAGCCACATCCACGATTACTCGGTCAAGCTCTATGCCGGGCTGGAGGCCGAGACGGGGCTGAACGCGGGCTTCACCCGCTGCGGCAACCTGCGCATGGCGCAGACGGATGCGCGGATGGACGAATACATGCTGTATTCCGCCACCGCCGAGACGATCGGGATCGAGCATCAGTTCCTGACGCCGGCGCAGATCAAGGAGCGCTGGCCGCTGGTCCGCACCGAGGACCTGAAGGGCGCGCTGTTCCACCCGACCGACGGATACATCAACCCCGCCGACGTGACGCAGGCCATGGCCAAGGGCGCGCGGATGGCGGGCTGCCGGATCGAGCGCAAGATCCAGGTGAACGCCTATCGCTGGACCGGGTCCGAATGGGTCGTGACGGTGGAAAAGATGGTCGATCGGGGCGGCAACCTGATCCCGTCCGGAGAGGTCTATGACATCCACGCCGAACATGTGGTGACCGCGACCGGCAACCACGCACAGCGCACGGCCAAGCTGCTGGGCATCAAGATCCCCGCCATTCCGGTCGAACACCAGTTCATCGTGACCGAGCCCGACCCCGCCCTGATGCGCTGGCGCGCCGAGGGGAACCCCGAACACCCGGTCCTGCGCGATGCGGACGCCAAGTGGTATGTCCGTGAGGAGCGCGGCGGCTGGATCCTAGGGCCCTATGAGAAGGGCGCGCCCGCGCGGTTCGAATACGGCGTGCCGGACAGCTTCCGCGCCGACCTGTTCCCCCTGGATCTTGAGCGGATCGAGGAGGAGTACATGGCGATGATCCACCGGATTCCGACGTCGGAGACGGTGGGTCTGAAGGACGACTTCAACGGCCCGATCTGCTATACCCCCGACGGCAACCCGCTGGTCGGCCCCGCGCCGGGCCTGCGCAACATGTGGCTGGCCGAGGGGTTCAGCTTTGGCATCACCGCAGCCGGGGGCGTGGGCCATTACCTGGCGCAGATGATGACCGAGGGCGAGGCCGAGATCGACATGGCCTCGCTGGACCCCCGCCGGTTCGGGTCCTGGATGACCACGGAATACGCCGCCCGCAAGAACGAGGAGGCCTATGACCACGTCTTCATCCTGCACCATCCCGACGAGGAGCGGCCCGCCTGCCGCCCCCTGCGTACATCCCCGGCCTATGACCGGCAGGCGGCGCATGGCGCGCAGTTCGGGCATGTAAACGGGTGGGAACGCCCGAACTACTACGCGCCCGAGGGCTTTGACGACCATGACAGCCGCAGCTTCCGTCGCGGCGGATGGTGGCAATACGCCAAGGCCGAGGCCGAGGCCGTGCGCCAGACGGCGGGCCTGGTCGATGCGACGGCCTTCGCCAAGCACACCGTCACCGGGCCGGGGGCGACCGCCTTCCTGGACTGGTTGACCACCAACAAGCTGCCCAAGGTGGGACGGATCAACCTGACCTACGCGCTGACCGATGCAGGCACGGTGCGGACCGAATACACCATCGTGCGGCGTGGAGAGCAGGACTATTACCTGGTCAGCGCCGGCGCATGGACCGATTACGACCGCGACAACCTTGTGAAGTCGGCGCAGGATTTCATGGCCGCCGGGGGCCAGTACGTCCATGTGCAGGACGTGACCACGCAATGGGGCGTCTTTGCCCTGGCAGGGCCTGAGAGCCGGAACATCCTGGCCCGGATGATCCGTGACGCGGAACCCGCGACCGCCCTGTCGAACAACCGCTTTCCCTGGTTGTCGATGCGCAACATCGAGCTGGGCATGGTACCGGTCATGGCCATCCGCGTCGCCTATACCGGCGAGCTGGGATGGGAGCTGCACCACCCGATCGAGATGCAGAACCACCTGTTCGACAAGCTGATCGCCGCAGGAGAGCCGTCGGGCATGAAGCTGGTCGGCGCACGGGCGCAGAACTGGCTGCGCCAGGAGAAGTCGTACCGCGCCTTCGGCACCGAACTGGGCCGGGATGCGACGCCGCTGGAGGCGGGGCTTGACCGGTTCGTGGACCTGGGCAAGGAGTTCCGCGGCAAGGCCGCGATGCAGGCCAAGGGGATCCGGTCCACCTGCGTCACGCTGCTGATCGACGGGCCGGCGGATGCGGACCCCTGGGGCCGCGAGGCGCTGTTCCTGGACGGGGAAAAGATCGGGCGCCTGACCTCGGGTGGCTATTCGGCGGCGTTCGGCAAGCAGATCGGCATGGGCTATGTCCGCCCCGACCTGGCGACGCCCGGCACCAAGCTTCAGGTGCGGATGTTCCGCGAGCTGTATGACGTGGTGGTGACCGAGGACAGCCCGCACGACCCGCAGAACGCCCGCATTCGCGTCGACGGCTGACAAGGTTGCGCAGGCGGTCCCCCCGTGATCGCCTGCGCACGGACGCCAAGGGTACCGATGGTTGGATCGGCCTATGTCGTCACCGATTGACCGGCGTACGGGGCAGCGGGACTGACCATGGTCGCCGCATCCGGCGGATCATCCTCCGCGTGCCAACAAAAGCTGTTTGTGCACCCGGAATCACCCAGACCATCGTCGCAGGCAATCATGATGGAATTCGGGTTGTTGCCGCCTGACGCCAAGCCGCAGGCGACAAATGACAAAGGCCAGACCCGAAGGTCTGGCCTTTTGTTTTTGGAGCGGGCGAGGCGATTCGAACGCCCGACCCTAACCTTGGCAAGGTTATGCTCTACCCCTGAGCTACGCCCGCACTCCAGTTCCTCTTGCGATCCGTTTGACCGTCTCGCCTTCGGTGAGCGTGTATTTACGAAAGCCCGCCGGGGGGTGCAAGAGGAAAAAACGCAACATCGGCGATTTTCTTTTGCACCCCCTGCCCTACTCCGCGGCGCGGCTGCGGGCGGGGTTCAGCATGGGTCCAAGATAGCGCCCGGTATGGCTGGCCTCGACCTGCGCGACGTCCTCCGGCGTGCCTGCCGCCACGATCACGCCGCCGCCATCGCCGCCCTCGGGGCCGATGTCGATGATCCAGTCTGCCGTCTTGATAACGTCCAGGTTATGCTCGATCACGATGACCGAATTGCCTTGGTCGACCAGTTCGTGCAGCACTTCCAGCAGCTTGCGGACATCCTCGAAATGCAGACCGGTCGTCGGCTCGTCCAGGATATACAGCGTGCGGCCTGTGGACCGGCGAGACAGCTCCTTGGACAGCTTGACGCGCTGCGCCTCGCCGCCCGACAGGGTCGTCGCCTGCTGGCCCACCTTGATGTAGCCGAGGCCCACCTGCATCAGCGCGTCCATCTTCTCGCGGATCGAGGGGACGGCGCTGAAGAATTCCTGCGCGTCCTCCACGGTCATGTCCAGCACGTCGGCGATGGACTTGCCCTTGAACTGCACCTCCAGCGTCTCGCGATTATAGCGCTTGCCCTTGCAGGTCTCGCACTCGACATAGACGTCGGGCAGGAAATGCATCTCGATCTTGATGACACCGTCGCCTTGGCACGCCTCGCAGCGGCCCCCCTTGACGTTGAAGCTGAAGCGGCCCGGCTTGTAGCCGCGCGCCTTGGCCTCGGGCAGGCCCGCGAACCAGTCGCGGATGGGCGTGAAGGCGCCGGTATAGGTCGCCGGGTTCGACCGCGGCGTGCGCCCGATAGGGCGCTGGTCGATGTCGATGACCTTGTCCAGATGCTCCAGCCCGCGGATCGTCTCGCAGGGCGCGGGGGTCTGGCGGGCACCGTTCAGGCGCAGGGATGCGGTCTTGAACAGCGTCTCGATGGTCAGTGTGGACTTGCCGCCCCCCGACACGCCCGACACGCAGACGAAGCGGCCCAGCGGGAATTCGGCGGTGACGTTTTTCAGGTTGTTTCCGGTGGCCTTGACCACGGTGACCTTCTTGCCGTTGCCCTTGCGGCGGGTCTCGGGGACCTCGATCGCGCGCTTGCCGGACAGATACTGTCCGGTCAGGCTGTCGGGATCGGCGGCGATCTCTGCGGGCGTGCCCTTGCTGACTACGGTGCCGCCATGCACCCCCGCCCCCGGCCCCATGTCAAAGACATAGTCGGCATGGCGGATTGCATCCTCGTCATGCTCGACCACCAGGACCGAGTTGCCCTGGTCGCGCAGGTTCATCAGCGTGGTCAGCAGCCGATCGTTGTCGCGCTGGTGCAGGCCGATGGACGGCTCGTCCAGAACGTACAGCACGCCCGTCAGGCCCGACCCGATCTGGCTGGCCAGGCGAATGCGCTGGCTTTCGCCACCAGACAGCGTGCCCGCCGCGCGCGACAGGGTCAGATAGTTCAGGCCCACATTGACCAGGAATCCCAGCCGCTCGCGGATCTCCTTGAGGATTGCGGCGGCGATCTCGGCCTTCTGCTTGGACAGGTGGTTCGGCGCGTCGGTGATCCAGTCCAGCGCCTCCTGGATCGACAGCTGCACGACCTCGCCCACGTGGTTGCCGGCGATCTTGACCGCCAGCGCCTCGGGCTTCAGGCGATAACCCCCGCAGGCGCCGCAGGGACGGTTGTTTTGATAACGCTCGAACTCCTCGCGCACCCAGGCGCTGTCGGTCTCGCGCAGGCGGCGTTCCATGTTGGGAATCACGCCCTCGAAGACGCGGCTGATCTCATAGACACGGCCGGCGTCGTCGAAGCGGAACTTGATCTCGTCCTTGCCCGACCCGCGCAGGAACATCTGCTGGACGCTGTCGGGCAGATCCTTCCACGGGGTCTTCTTGTCAAAACCGTAATGCTTCGCCAGCGCGTTGATGGTCTGGGTCAGGTAGGCCGACTTGGTCTTGGCCCAAGGCACGATCGCGCCCTTGTCCACCGACAGGGCCGCATCGGGCACGACCAGGCGGTCGTCGAAGAACAGCTCGACCCCCAGACCGTCGCAGACCGGGCAGGCGCCGAACGGCGCGTTGAACGAAAACAGCCGCGGCTCGATCTCGGGGATGGTGAAGCCGCTGACGGGGCATGCGAACTTCTCGGAGAAGGTCAGGCGCTCGGGTTCACCCTCGGCCCCCTCCTCCTGCGCCAGCTCCAGATGGGCGATGCCGTCGGCCAGGTTCAGCGCGGTGCGCAGACTGTCTGCCAGCCGCGTCTCCAGCCCCTCGCGCACGACGACGCGGTCGACCACGATGTCGATGTTGTGGCGGAACTTCTTGTCCAGGGTCGGCGCGTCGTCCAGGTCGTGGAAGGTGCCGTTGATCTTGACCCGCTGAAAGCCCTGGCGGCGCAGCTCGGCCAGCTCCTTCTTGTACTCGCCCTTGCGGTCGCGGACGATGGGGGCCAGCAGATAGGCGCGCGTGCCTTCGGGCAGGGCCATGGTGCGGTCGACCATGTCCTGGACCTGCTGCGCCTCGATCGGCAGGCCGGTCACGGGGGAATAGGGCGTCCCGGCGCGCGCGAACAGCAGACGCAGATAGTCGTAGATCTCGGTGACCGTGCCCACGGTGGAACGCGGGTTCTTGGAGGTCGTCTTCTGCTCGATGCTGATCGCGGGGGACAGACCGCTGATATGGTCGACATCGGGCTTGCCCATCATGTCCAGGAACTGGCGCGCATACGCCGACAGGCTTTCGACATAGCGGCGCTGCCCCTCGGCATAGACCGTGTCGAAGGCCAGGGACGACTTGCCGGACCCCGACAGACCGGTGATCACCACCAGCTGATCGCGGGGGATATCCATGTCGACGTTTTTCAGATTGTGTTCGCGCGCGCCGCGAACCTCGATGAACTTCTGTTCCATACGTGCCCCTCTGACCAGTCGCATCAGATAGGGACGCTTGGGCGAAAAGCAAGTTCCATCTGCGAACGAAGGCGGAACATCGCTGCGGCACCGTGACATCCGCTGCGTGGCCTATCAGCTTTTGGTCGCATATCGCGGGGCGGAGGCTTCTGGTTATCGCTAACACTTGCGCTGCATCGCAGCACGGATAGGATGCTTGGCAACGAGGAAGGGGGCTTGGCATGTTCAAGAAGATTTTGGTGGCGAACCGGGGCGAGATTGCCATTCGCGTGATGCGCGCGGCCAACGAGCTGGGCAAGAAGACGGTCGCCGTCTATGCCGAGGAGGACAAGCTGGGCCTGCACCGCTTCAAGGCGGACGAGGCCTATCGCATCGGCGAGGGGCTGGGACCGGTCGCGGCCTATCTGTCCATCCCCGAGATCATCCGCGTGGCCAAGCTGTCGGGCGCCGACGCGATCCATCCGGGATACGGCCTGCTGTCGGAAAACCCCGATTTCGTGGATGCCTGCACCGCGGCGGGCATCACCTTCATCGGGCCGCGCGCCGACACGATGCGCGCGTTGGGCGACAAGGCCAGCGCGCGGCGCGTGGCGATCGAGGCGGGTGTCCCGGTCATTCCCGCGACAGAGGTGCTGGGCGATGATTTCGACGCCATCAAGCGTGAGGCGGCCGACGTCGGCTATCCGCTGATGCTGAAGGCGTCCTGGGGCGGCGGCGGGCGCGGCATGCGGCCGATCAACAACCCCGAAGAACTGATCGAGAAGGTCCGCGAGGGCCGCCGCGAGGCCGAGGCCGCCTTCGGCAATGGCGAGGGTTATCTGGAGAAGATGATCCTGCGCGCCCGCCATGTCGAGGTGCAGCTGTTGGGCGACACGCATGGCGGCCTCTATCACCTCTATGAGCGCGACTGCACCGTGCAGCGCCGCAACCAGAAGGTGGTCGAACGCGCCCCCGCCCCCTACCTGACCGAGGACCAGCGCGCCGAGGTCTGCGGCCTGGCGCTGAAGATCGGGCAGGCGGTCGGCTATCAGAACGCCGGCACGGTCGAGTTCCTGATGGATATGGACAGCCAGCAGTTCTACTTCATCGAGGTGAACCCCCGCGTCCAGGTCGAGCATACCGTGACCGAGGAGGTCACCGGCATCGACATCGTCCAAAGCCAGATCCGCATCGCCGAGGGCGAGACGCTGGCCGATGCCACCGGCCATGCCGCCCAGTCCGACATCACCCTGTCGGGCCATGCCCTGCAATGCCGGGTGACCACGGAAGACCCGCAGAACAACTTCATCCCCGATTACGGCCGCATCACCGCCTATCGGTCGGCCACCGGCATGGGCATCCGCCTGGACGGCGGCACGGCCTATTCGGGGGGCGTCATCACGCGCTATTACGATTCGCTGCTGGTCAAGGTCACGGCCTGGGCGCAGACCCCCGACCAGGCGATCCGCCGCATGGACCGCGCGCTGCGCGAGTTCCGGGTGCGTGGCGTTTCCACGAACATCGACTTCGTCATCAACCTGTTGAAACATCCGACCTTCCTGGACGACACCTACACGACCAAGTTCATCGACACGACCGACGACCTGTTCGACTTCAAGAAGCGTCAGGACCGCGCGACCAAGATCCTGACCTATCTGGCCGACATCAGCGTGAACGGGCACCCCGAGACCGCGGGCCGCGCCCTGCCCCCGGCCCAGGCCCGCGCGCCGGTCCCGCCCGCCCCAAAGGCCGCC